>CALGCW010000001.1 GCA_937884385.1 uncultured Clostridia bacterium
CACTTTCTCCTTGTTTTCATTACTGCCTTTTCACCTATTTATACGATTAAAAAAGGAAAAGGTATAGTTTTCTGAGAAATTTCCGATTAGGTATCAAGCCGCTGCCTTTCAACAAACTCGGCAAATTTTCCATTATCAGTATTTTATCTTCGCTATCACGAGATTTGTAAAGCCATCGGTGTTTATTGCTTGGTATTCAATGCTCTGTGCAGCATTTTCAGCAATCTTCAAAGAAAGCAAATTATCGGAATCCATCGGGTTAAGGGGATTGCCGCTATATTTGATTTGCATAGTAACGGATTCCTCATCCTGCGAGTATTCAACGGCAATATGCAAATTAAGGTCATCGGAAAGCTCGGGAAGAATGATCTGCACACAAAGCTCTTCAAAAATCGTTTGAACACGGTAAATGGCTTTCTGCGAGATCTGATTTCGTCTGCCGAATTCCTCAATTTTGCTGTTCAAGCCGATAAAGTCAAAGTCTTTGGAGTCAATGAAGTGTTCAAATACCTTGATGTGCTTGATAAAGCGAACGGTTCTTTCACGCTTGGGATGCTCGAATATATCGTCAGGCGAACCGTCCTCGTAAATCCCGCCCTCATCCATATAAAATACACGATTGGCAACCTCTCTTGCAAAGCGCATTTCGTGTGTAACGATCATCATCGTAAGTCCCTGACGGGCAAGCTCACGAATTACCGCCTGCACTTCTCCTACCATAGTCGGATCCAACGCAGAGGTAGGCTCGTCAAACAATATCACCTCCGGCTCCATTGCCAGCGTTCTCGCAATAGCCACACGCTGTTTTTGTCCACCGGAAAGCTCATCCGGATAATTGAACGCCTTATCCGCAAGACCTACCATACGGAGAAGCTTCATTCCCTCATCATATGCCTGCTGCTTGGTTCTTTTTAACAGATCCATTGGAGCCGCCATAATATTTTCAATTACGTTCATATGATTGAAAAGGTTGAATGACTGGAACACCATCCCCATCTTCTGTCTAACCTTGTTGATGTCGCATTTCTTATCCGTAATGCGCACACCGTCCACCCATATATCACCAGAAGTAGGAGTTTCAAGCATATTGATGCAACGGATGAGCGTGGACTTTCCCGTACCGGAAGGTCCGATGATGGAAATAACGTCTCCTTTGTTAATGGTTACGTTCACGTCCGCTAAAGGAGTGGCGTTGGGATATTCTTTTCTTAAATGCTCGATACGAATCATCTTACGACTCCTTTCAAAACGTTCTTGTTCTTTCTTCTTTTAGGCTCCAGCTTGATACGAACAATGTTCAACAAAGCCGATGCACCCCAAGTGATTAGGAAATAAATAACTGCAACCGCAATCAGCGGGAAGAATGCCTCGTAAGTATTGCTTCGGATGATATCGCCCATCTTGGTAAGGTCGTTCACCGCAATGTAGCCAACGACTGACGTAGCCTTAATAAGACCGATAATCTCGGAAGAATATACCGGAATAAACATCTTCATAGCCTGCGGAAGAACGATACGGAAGAACGTCCTATTACGGCTATAACCGAGTGCATACGCAGCCTCGGTCTGTCCTTTATCTACACCTTCCACGGTGAGTTCAAGCTGACCGTAAACAAAGGCTCCGAAAATCAATACAAAGCCTACGGTTGCTACGATTATTCCATCAACATCTATCTGACCGAACACCACGTAGAAGAGCAGCATAAGAATAACCAAAGCCGGCGTACCCGCAATCAGTCTTGAATACACCTTGGCAATCACTTTGGTAATCCTTGAAACCACCTTATATTTTGATCTTGCCGAAAGGTAAAGAAGAAATCCAAGCACAGTGCCGCCGAGAATTGCAAAAAAGCTGATGATCACAGTTGTCACAATACCTTCAAGAATCAATTTCCAACGGCTTTCACGAATGAAGGTTTTCTGAAAGCTTTCACTCAGCGAAGCAAAAAAGTTTTCAAATCCGCTTCGCTCGTAAACTGCCATTACGACTTCCGCTTCCATATAAGGATCGCTGAAATTTACGCTTTCTTTGCGTTCGGGAGTCATATAGAGTCCACCGCAAACAAGATCGTATTTACCTACTGCAAGTCCGGCAAGACTTGAGGCAAAGGATATATCGGACAACTCAATCGTGTATCCGTACTTTTGGCAAAAGAGGTACAAAACTTCAACCTCAAAGCCAACCGGCTCACCCTCGTACATATAAACAAATGGTTTTCTTGTTGAGTCAATTGATACTTTCAGTTTTTTTCCATTGCCGTTCAGTTCGTTTAACGGAATCTTTTCCTGCGGTTCTGTCTCACCGTACCATTTATCGATCAAACGGTCTATCTCACCTGCTGCTCGAAGCTCAGCAAGAAACTCATTCATCTGCCCCTGTAACTCATATCCCTCGTCGCTCTTTTGGAAGCCAAAGCCGATTTCAACGGAATACGCAGGAACGGTTATACAAGACAACCCGCTATCATCACGCTTAAACGAGTTAAAATTCGGACGGTCAAACATAGCACCGTCTACCTTGCCTTGCTTGAGAGCCATCAAAACATCGGCAAAGTTGTTAAATTCTTTGATCGTTGCATTGGGAAATTGTTCACGCGAATAGCCACCGTAAAGAGAACCGGTCACAACTCCGAGATTGGCGTTCGTGAACTGCTCAAGACCGACATCCGTTCCTTTGATGAGAGCGACTAAATTTTCTGTGTGATATACATCTGAGAAATCAACGTTTTCCGCCCGTTCCTCCGTGATGCAAAAACCTGAAGCTCCGATATCGTATGTTCCCATCGACACACCTGTAAGGACGCTGGCAAATAAGGTATCTTCAAAATCAAGCTTGTATCCGTATTCCCGTGCAAACGATATAAGAATTTCAATATCATATCCCGTAAGTCTACCGTCTTTCATATAGACAAACGGCTTTACCGAGCTACATACTCCGATGCGAAGGGTTCCGTTTTGGCCGGTCAGATCATCATACGACATAAACTCTGTCGGCTCTTTTTCGGAAAACCATTTTGCCTCAAGCACTGCAACCGTCTCTTTGTTATCTGAAAGGAAAGCATTTAATTCAGCTCGAAGATCCTGGTTGGCACCCTTTCCGAAGATCATTCCATATGTACTCGTAGCCATCGGTTCTTCAACGATGGAATAATTTTTTCCTTCCCAGCGCATCGCATAATAAAGCGATTCATCGGTAGGAAAAGCATCGATCTTACCGTTATCAAGAGCCATCAATGCATCTGATGCGGAGTTAAATTCTATTTTTTCTGCTTTGGGGATCAACTCATCAGCAAGCACACTGAAAACCGTACCCGTTACAACTCCGATTTTTGCATCGTTCAACTCATCAAGCGTTGTATAAGTTTTATCGTCATTTCCTGTTCCGCATCCAACAAAACAACTCATCACAGTTAGAATTGTAAATACGAGACATATAATCTTTTTCGCTCTCATATTGAAGCATTATCCTCGCTTTCCGCCTATACCTTTCATCTGAGTTGTTCGACTAAAGGAAAAGGTATAAAATTCTTACAAAATTTGAATATCAATTATCCAATCGCTGTCTTTCAACGAGCTCGGCAAATTTTCCGTTCTTCGCAATCAGCTCGTCATAGGTACCGTCCTCAACGATCTGTCCCTTTTCGAGATAGATGATACGGTCACACTGTCTGATGGTAGAGAGGCGGTGTGCGATCACGATACGGGTACATTTCAACTTGTCGAGAGAATCGGAAACGATCTTCTGCGTAAGATTATCAAGGGCACTCGTTGCCTCGTCAAACATCAAAATCTTTGGCTTCGGCGCAATAGCACGAGCAATCATCAAGCGCTGACGCTGACCACCCGAAACACCGCCCGAGCCCTCGGAGATAATGGTGTGCATTCCCATCGGCATTCTTCGGATATCCTCGGCAATTCCCGCCATCTCAGCCGCCTCCCAAGCTTCATCCATAGAGAGCTGCGGCGCGGATATGGTAATGTTTGAGAAAATATCGCCTTGGAAAAGCTTACCGTTCTGCATCACAACACCGATCTTGCGGCGCAAGGATTTGAGGTCGATACCGCTGAGATCCTTTCCGTCATAGTACACGGCACCCTTCCCCGGCTTTTCAAATCCGAGCATAATACGCATCAGCGTAGATTTTCCGCATCCCGTAGCACCAACAATAGCCACGTACTGACCGGGACGGATCTTGAGCGAGAGATTATCTACCACGAGGGGCATATTCTCATTGTAACGGAAGGAGACATTGTTCAGCTCAATACCGCCGGAAAGACGGTCGATCACCAGCTTGCCCTCTGAAACCTCTGGAACTGCATCCATAATCGGCTTTGCCATTTCCAAAATAGGCTTAAACTGAGCAATGGTGGTGGCAATACCGGCAAGGGACATAAACGCGCCGCTGACCATACCGTATGCGGTATTAAAAGCGTAGTAATCGGCCACCGAAACGCCGCTTTGAACCGACATAAAGTACATTACGAGAGCACCTGTAAGGGATATGATCGAAGAGAACGCGCCATTCGCACGCAGGAACATTGGCGGATTATACGTTAGCTCCACCTGCTTTGCATAGAGCTTCGACCATCTTGCATAGGCTCTTTTTTCCGCACCCGAAAGCTTTATCTTCTGTACGCCCGTAATCAGAGCGTAGCTCATACCGCTTTCCTCGGCAGCAATTTCCATCTGTTTTTTTGAATACTTCATCTGATAGAACGTCGTAATCAGAGAAAACAAGATGGTAGTAAAAATAATCAACAGCGAAGGCACAACAAGTGCGGGAGCATACTCAAAAATCTGCGATACATATATCAGCGAGAAGATGGAAGTAAGTCCCGTATTGAGTACTGTGGAAATGAGCATCGAGCAGAGAGACTGAATATACTGCGCTCTGCTGGAAAGCTCACCTGCGCTATATTGCTTAAAGAAGTCTGCGGGGAGTGACAGCACACGCATCATCGTTGCCGCCTGTACCGACAGATCCATCTTCGTGTTGATTCTCGTCATAATCAGTGTCTTTACTGCACGGATGAGCAGCGAGGATATCGTTACGCACACCATAAAGATAGTTATGCCGAAGAGCAGCCGCATACTTTCGCTTTCAACGATCGTACCCATTAAGAGATTGTTAAGCTTCGGGGAGAGTAAACCAATGAGTGATACCGCAAGAGTTGCGAGTATAACCAACACAAAGTCTGCCGTGGAAAGTGTGTTCAAAATATAACGCATCAGCGTTCTTACTGTCAGTTTGGTAAGAGGAAACGGCTTATAGAAGCAAATTCCTTCATCTTCAAAGAGAGCTTCCGTCTTTTTCGACAGCTTCACCCACTTACCCGTGGGCGCATCAAAGTAAACGTATCCGGAGAGTCCTTTGGGAATAAACGCAACGATACTTCCATCATCCTTCCGCGTACCAAGTACGGCTCCGATACTGTCCTTATACCAACCCTTTTCAAGATTGATGTTTCGACGCATAATGCCGTGCGGACGGAGCAAATATTCCAATCTGTCGTTCAATCCCTTGACAGAATCGGGAACCTCGCGTTGTTTTACCTTATAGAATTTCAGTATCTCTTCAATTGCGCCTTGAGCCTTGGCTTCGTCGCTCGTGAACGCGGACGACATTTTTGAGCCGAGAACCGCATCAGCCATTCCGACAAAGGCTTCCTCGAACACCGAGTCGTCGTTTTTCTTTCTGAGTCTTATTTGTTCATCAAACCATCCCATATGCCGCCCTCCTATCTGCTTTGGAAATTCGGGCAACGCACGAATTTCGGCACGAACCACTCAAATTTGAAATCATAGATAACTTCATTGTTCGTGCTACCTCCTTAATCGCTCGAAACAAGCTTCGTGTAGAAGCCGCCGAGAGCGTAAAGTTCATCGTGTGTACCACGCTCTACAACGTTGCCGTGATCCATTACGATGATCTCGTCACAATCACGAATAGTAGAGAGTCGGTGAGCAACCACGATACAGGTAATTCCTCTGTCCTTGATAGATTTGACGACCTCATACTCAGTCTTGGCGTCAAGTGCCGAGGTTGCCTCGTCAAGAATAATGATCGTGGGATCCTGAGCCAACACTCGGGCAATTTCCATTCTCTGACGCTGACCGCCCGAGAAATCTTTACCACCCTCGGTGATCCTGTAATTATAACCGCCGTCACGCTGCATAATGTCCTCGTGGAGCTGTGCGTCACGGGCTGCCATAATCATTTCAAAGTCCTCAATGGAGGAGTCCCACATCTTGATATTGTTGGCAATAGTATCTTCAAACAAAATAATATCCTGGTCAACGACTGCAAGAGAACCCGTAAACACGCTTCTGTCAATTTGGGTTATAGGCTTCCCGTCAAACAAAATCTCTCCGCTCCAGGGCTGATAAAGTCCCGAAATGAGCTTTGAAATGGTTGACTTTCCGCAACCCGACGTGCCGACAAAAGCAACACGGCTACCCGGCTTCAAGGTGAGGTTGAAATCGCGGATCAGAGGCTCTGCAAGACGGGAGTAGCCAAATGTTACGTTACGAAGCTCTACGTTACCCGAAAGCTTGTCGTACTCTGCATTCTCGTCAAGCTCCGTATCGTTCAAGCAGGTCACGTCGGTAGGATACTGCATAACGTCCTCGATACGTTCCATTTCCGCTCTCATTTCCTGCAAGGTCTGACCTGCCGAAATCAGTGTTTGAGCGGGTGAAAGGAAGGAACCAAGGAAGCCTTGGAACGCCATTACCATACCGATTGTAAACTGTCCCTCGATCGTCAAATACACGCCGACAATCAATACTGCCGTGTTCGTAAGAGAGGATACTAACTGGGGTATCAGACCGAGATACTGATTGAGCTTTGCAAACTTGACCTTTTGGGTATTCACGCTTGCCTGATAGCCAGCCCATTTTTCAAAGAAGCCGTTTTCAGCGCCGCTTGCCTTGATCGTCTCGATCATTTCAATTCCTGCAACGGTAGCACCCGCAAGTTTTCCTGCGTCACGCATAGAAACACGGGTAATATTGACTCTCTTCTTTGAAATAAAGCGAGAAACGAACATATTGATAAAGATAGAAGCTACTCCGATCAACGTCAAAAGCACGCTGTATCGAATCATAACCACCAAATAAAA
>CALGCW010000002.1 GCA_937884385.1 uncultured Clostridia bacterium
TAATTGTGCTTCAATGAGTGAATTTATTGATAAAGCAATATTGTTTTACGGCGGCTACGTTGCGTCGGAACAGAATCAAGATTACTTTTCTAAAATATTTGTTTCTACGATAAAAAGCGCGTTGAAGGATACCGAATATCAGATGAACAAGCAACTGTTTCGAATGGCAGTTGAGATGAGTATTATCAAAAATATTCTCGCAACAAATGAAAGAATTAAAGATATTAGTCTCTCAAAGTTGCAGGGGCAATGCGTGGAAGAAGTAAAAAGAATAAACGGAGTTTTATCCACAGAGGAGGCAATCAAATGGCAAAATTAAAGAGAAAAGAACAGGTAGATATTCGATTTAAATTCATTGTAAACGGAGGTAACAGAAGAATGATTCAAAGAGATATTGCGATGTATTTTAAGAAAGAACCCGACGTGATGACCGTGCAGCAAGTGGCGAAATTATTTCATTGCAGTAAGAATACTTTGTACGCAATGATAAAAGAAGGTCGCCTTGGTTGTGTGCGTGTCGGAAGGAAATTTTTGATTCCGAAAAGCGTCATCATCGAGTTTATTTACAACGAAAAATATTATGAAGTTTTGTCCCCTAAAATCCCTAAAAATCTCTGGACTTCTGACTCGAGTTGTGGTATTGTTGGTGTTGCCGACGGACGTACAAAAGGAAGTATGTTACACAAAGAAATGGAGAAAGGACGTGTTAAATGAAAAGAATTACAGGTCATCTTGAAGAAAAGAACGGAAAGTATTACGCCGCTGTCAATCATTATACGGTCGACGGTAAGCGCAAAGTCAAGTGGCACAGTCTCGACCTTCCCGTAGCAAAAGGCAACAAGAGAGAAGCGAATTACCGTCTCAACCAATTGCTTGAAAAGTTTAATTCGGGTGAGAATTATCTCTCGGATGCGATGACTCCCGCCGAGCGTGAGCGCAACCGACTTGCCGAAAGTTACGTCGAAGATTATCTGCTCGAATGGGTGGAGAGTCATAAAATGAACGTCTCCGCTTCCACATATTACATCGAATCGAAAATGATTCTGTACTTCAAAAAGCTACATATCAAGGTGAAAGAGCTGTCGGGCGATGAGATCAACGGCTTCTATCAAGAGATGAATAAGCTCGGATTCAAAGGCTCAACCTTGCAGCGATATCACGCCGTACTGCACCTTGCGTTCAAGACGGCAATGAAGCGAAAGATCATACCGACGAACCCCGTAGAGCAAGCGGACAGACCGAAAGCTGAACCCTTTATCGCGGATTATTATAACGCCGATGAGATAAAAACCTTGCTTGAGGTAAGTGAGAAAGACGAGCTGCATCTCATCATAAAGCTTGCGTGCTATTACGGACTCCGCCGAAGCGAAGTGCTTGGAATCAAGTGGTCGGCAATAGACTTTAGTGAGAAGACAATATCCATCAAGCACAAGGTGCTGAGCGAGGATGACGGACCTCAAGGATACGACGTTATGAAGACGAAATCCTCGTTCAGAACGATGCCTCTCCTTCCGTTCATAGAGGAAGAACTGAGAAAAGAAAAAGCGCGTCAGACAGAGCTGAAGCGCGTAATGGGCAGGGCATATATCGACGAGTATGATGATTACGTTTGCACCGACGCACTCGGAAGACTTTACGATCCCGACTTCGTAACCAATCACTTCAAAGTGATTCTGAAGCGGAATAAATTGCGAGACATACGCTTCCACGAGTTGCGACACTCCTGCGCGTCCTTGCTACTCGCAAAGGGAATACCGATGAAGATGATTCAGGACTGGCTCGGACACTCGGATATGTCGACTACGGCGAATATCTATAGCCACCTCGATGCCGTCACCAAGGCAGACACGGGTGCGGCGATGAGTAAAGCGCTGGGATAAAAAAGCATAAGGAAAGGGCTGACCGTGCGGTCAGCCCTGTTACATTTTCTTCTGTTCGAGTAATTAACGTTTGCGCGTTAGTATTAAAGATAATTTACCGCCAAGATCACGATACTCGTGGCGATCATAACAATACCAACCACGCGGTTTAAGGTTTTTGCGTTAGATTTATTAGCAATTTTAGATGCAATTCTTGCCCAAAGCAGCGTGAACACAACGCACAGCACAAGGCAGAGAATATCGGGAATTCCCCCGATCATAAAATGACTAATGCCTCCCGTAAGAGCCGTAAACGCCATAATAAACACGCTTGTACCAACCGCCAAATGCATAGGGTATCCGAGGAAAGTGGTCAGAACAAGCAGCAGCATCATTCCACCCCCCGCACCTGCAAATCCGCAGATAAATCCAACGACTATGCCGCCGACGATTGCCTTGATCAGCCTGCTTTTGGGAGAAACAGCTTCGAGTTGCTCCCTCGTTTTATTGACGGGCTTTAAAAGAAAGCGCAGTCCAATGATGATCAGTGCTACCTGCATCGTGCCACTCATAGCTTGCTCGGGCAGAAAGCTTGCCACAAAGCTGCCAATCATCGTTACAATAAGCACGCTAATCAATAAAGGCAAACTGTTTTTAATGTCTAAGTTGCCACTTTTTTTATAGGTATATGCGCTGACCAAGCTTGCTAAAACGTCGCTGATCAATCCTATACCCACCGCATCGTAGGCAGGAACGCCCAAAAAGGTGATTAGCATAGGTCCTATAACCGCAGCAGCACTCATTCCTGCGAACCCTGTTCCAATACCTGCGCCCGCACCTGCGATAAAGCACACCAGTATTTTGATTAAAATATCTCCCATAATGTATCCTCAATAAATTTTGTTTTAATGGACTATTTACAATATAAAAATTAAGGACCGCAATTCGCGCATAATGCGGCGTGTGCCAAAACAAGCAGGTGCGCGAACCATATCCAAATTGCAAGCAGTTTGGCGGAGTTCTTCACCGCATAACTCAACGATAAAACTAAACGCACCACAAGGGTGCGTTCAGCTTTTATGGCGGAGCGGGTGGGATTCGAACCCACGTGCGGTTGCCCGCAAACTGATTTCGAGTCAGCCCCG
>CALGCW010000003.1 GCA_937884385.1 uncultured Clostridia bacterium
ATTCATATAGAGGGCTGGGGTTTCAACGATGGCACTAATTCTACTTCGAATATTTTCAATTTCTTTATTTTTATAGGAAACCCCGTATATTTTATATTCTCCATTGTTTGGTTTTTGTAAACCTGTAATGATGCGTATTAAAGTTGTTTTACCGGCACCGTTTTTTCCAATAAGACCGTATATTGCACCTTTTTCAATTTGCATCTTAAGATTAGATAATACTTGATTTTTTTTATAACTTTTTTGTAATTTTTTTATTTTTAAGATATATTCCATAAACTTTTACTCCTTTCCCTTTAATCTTAGCAAATAATGGTTAAGATTGTGGTTAAGAAAAAGTTAAGATTTGGTTAAGATTTATTCAAATAATTTATAGCCAATTCCCCAAATAGATTCAATATATTCTGTATCAATTCCATTAGTACTTGCTACAATTATGCTTTTTGCAGGTCCTGAAATCCTTGGGGATAAAGCAGAACTTACCGCAAAAGTAATTTATAGGTTTATGACTTACTTCTTGTGGGAACTTTTCTACACTTTAGGCGATGTTCCTTTCTGGGGAATGAGTGCTGCAATAAGTCCTTCACCTTGTGACAGAACAAGAGTTGTTTCATCTGCCCGTTTCGTTTCAGGTCTTGTTGGCGGAATTTCAACAACAATTCTTACAGTTCTTATGGATTTAAGTAATAACGGTACAATTCCGTTATCACTTTCACAAGTTTTCTTGCTTATGGCTGTAATTTCAGGCACATTCGGTATGGCTCTTTTCTCTCTTGCAGGCTTCTGCACAAAAGAAAGAGTTGTGCAGACCATTAAAGAGCCAAGTATTCTTGACGGATTCAAGGCACTTGTTAAAAATAAGCCTTTACTTTTGATTGTTATTGGTAATGTGCTTGCAGCGGTTAGTGGTATTGGTGGTTTCTTCCAGGCATATTACTATTCAGAAGTTGTGCAGATGAACTCACTTACAATTATCATTTCACTTCCCGGTACAATTTTAGGCTTTATTACATATCTTCTTATTCCAAAGGTTAAGGAAAAATTCGATAACAGACAGATTATCTTCCTTAACGGATTTGTAAGACTTATTTGCGGAATTGCTGTATTCCTTGTTATCGGAAGAAAATCTGAACGTCAGGGAAGCGGAACGAACCGAAAGCTTCTCGAGAAGCTTCTTGTCAGCCTTTGCCGCCTTGGTCGTCCTGTCGATTGCACGCTCGACGATCTCAAGGTCGGAGAGGATAAGCTCGAGATTAATGGTCTCAACGTCACGAAGCGGGTCGATATTTCCCTCAACGTGAATTATATCGTTGTTTTCAAAGCAACGGACTACGTGAATAATTGCATCAACCTCACGGATGTGTGAAAGGAACTTGTTGCCAAGACCCTCACCCTTTGATGCGCCCTTTACAAGACCTGCAATGTCAACAAATTCAATTGTTGCAGGAGTGTATTTGTCGGGGTTATACATTTCGGCAAGCTTGTCGAGAGGGATGGCTTCAACGTCGATGAATTCGTCGTCATCGGGGTCGGTCTCGCCGATCGAAAGCCCCTCGGCAATATACATCGAGATGACCTCGCCGAGGATCGCGGGAGACGGAACGAAGTCGCCGATGTGGGTCAAGGTCTCGCAAACAGCTCCCGTTTCCTCACGCAGCTCGCGCAGAGCCGCCGCAGGGCGGTCGGTCTCGCCGGGCTCAAGCTTGCCCGCGGGAATTTCAAGGAATACGCGCCCGTGTGTGTAACGGAACTGACGCACACAGAGCACCTCGCCTTTTTCGTTTATCGGAACGACGCAGACCGCACCCGGATGCCCGACGTACTCGCGCGTCGCCTCCTTGCCGTCGGGAAGCGTTACACGGTCAACCATAACGTGAAGTATCTTGCCCGAATAGACCTCGCGCCCGTCAATGCGCCGCTCGGTCATATCAATACTTTGCATATTATCACCTCAAAATATTATTTTATATTTATACAGAATAATTATATAACATTTTGATTATATTTTCCTCTTTCTTCTTTGTCAAACTCTTTATTTATATTTTAATTATAATTGTAATTAAACTTGATTTTATCAACTTTAATGAGCATAATTATTATAGAAATTTATATTTTTAATATCAAAACACAAGGGAGAATAAAAAAAATGACTAACTACAAAGATCTTGGATTAGTAAACACAAAGGATTTATTCGAAAAAGCAATAAAGGGAGGCTATGCAATTCCTGCTTACAATTTTAATAACATGGAACAGTTACAAGCTATAATCCAAGCATGTGTAGAAACGAAATCTCCTGTTATACTTCAAGTTTCAAACGGAGCAAGAAAGTATGCAGATAAATTTTTCTTAAGAAATATGGCAAAAGCAGCGGTAGAATACGCACATGAATTAGGTTATGACATTCCGATTGTTTTACACCTTGATCACGGAAATTCTTATGAACTATGTGTAGAGTGTATAGATTTTCTTCAGTAATGATTGACGGAAGTTCTTTACCTTACGACGAAAATGTTGCATTGACAAAAAAAGTATGTGACTATGCTCATAAACATGGAGTAACTGTAGAAGGAGAATTAGGAGTTTTGGCAGGTGTAGAAGACGAAGTAAGTGCAGCAGAAAGTCACTACACAAAACCTGAAGAAGTTCAGGATTTTGTTGATATGATTGAATTAAACATTTCCTGTCCTCATGCAATGGATGGTTATGGTGCGTCAATAGGTCAAAGCTGTGATTTAAGTCATACTATTGTTTCTGCTTCAAAAGATGCTGCCGATGTTCCAATTATTGCAAAATTAACTCCAAATGTTACTGATATTACTGAAATTGCTAAAACTTGTGAAGATGCAGGTGCTGATTGTTTATCTTTGATAAATACATTGGGTCCGGGTATGAAAATCAATATTGATGTTGCAAAACCCGTATTATCTAATAAATTTGGTGGAATGAGTGGGCGTGCAATAAAGCCT
>CALGCW010000004.1 GCA_937884385.1 uncultured Clostridia bacterium
CGATGAATTTGGCGCGATACTGAAAAAATATATACCCGATATCGAGATCCTTTCGATGAAGGAAGTAGGTATCCTTGACGATATCGTAGAGGACGGCGAGACATTTGAGGAGAATGCAATGATAAAGGCTCGCGCAGTATCGAAATACGGCTATATAGGCGTTGCGGATGACTCGGGCCTTTCCGTCGAGGCTCTCGGTGGCGCACCGGGCATATATTCAGCGCGCTATGCCGGTGAACACGGAAACGATAAGAAGAATAACCGTAAATTGCTTGACGATATGAGTAGCATCACAAACAGAAGCGGTGCTTTCGTCAGTGCGATCGCCTGTGCTTTCCCAAAAGACTCGAAGTATGATGACTTCACGGTGCGAGGAGAATGCAAGGGCAAGATCCTTTATGAGGAACGAGGAGAGGGCGGATTTGGTTATGACCCCTTGTTCTTCGTGGAGACACATAATAAAACATTTGGGGAGCTTACCCCCGAAGAAAAAAATTCAATAAGCCACAGGGCCGTGGCGACCGAGCTTTTTGCAAAGGAGTTTTGTAAAAGAGTGCTTGGTGTATGAGGAGCAGAAGATGATGAGATATTATACCACCTCGCTTTTCGTATTCAGTACGGTGGGTGGGATATTTACTTATTTACTCGTGTTCGGTATGACCGATACTCCCACCGCCGTGCTTTGCTCCGCTGTAGCTACATTGATGATATCAATAGCAATACCTGCGCTTTTTGCTATCTCGGACAGGAAATTCAAGCCTTTACGCAAAGAGATAACGAAGCCGATAATTACCGACGAGAGAGTGAATTACGTGGTCGGTAATGAGATCAAGCAGGGCTTTATGCTGACAACGGAGAATAGCCTCTTCATCCTTTCAACGGATGATGAAAAACCGATAAAATTTGAAATAAAGAAAAGCGAGATAAAAAAAGTCTCCGTCAGCGACGGAGTTTACCTGAACATTTTTCTTGATTACGATAAATGTATCAGGATATTTGCGGGAAACTGCGAATATCTTTTCTCAAGGCTCAATGCAGAGGGCTTTGGCAAAAAATAAGAATTGGAGAAATCTATGTTGAATTCTAAACAAAGAGCTGCGCTTCGCTCAATGGCGGCGCAGATACAGCCTATAATGCAGATAGGTAAGGGCGGAATTTCCGAAAATCTGGCAAAAACCGTTTCCGACGCACTTGAAGCAAGGGAGCTTATCAAGCTTTCCGTGCTTGAAAACTGCGATTATACCACAAGGGATATGGCAGAGGAGCTTGCTGATGCTACAGGTGCTGAGGTGGTTGCGGTTATCGGCAGAAGGATAGTGCTTTACCGCGAAAGCGAAACGAAAAAGAGGATTGAGATCTGATTATGGATGAAATTACGAGAATTGGTATTTACGGCGGAACATTTGCGCCGATACACAACGGACACGTGAATGCGGCAAAGGCATTTATGGACCAGATGCAGCTTCACTATCTTTTCGTTATTCCTACCGCAATGTCTCCCGAAAGGATCAGGGACGCGGGTGACGATGCTCATCACAGAATGAAGATGTGCGAGCTTGCATTTGAGGGAGAGGTCGGTGTGATAATCAGCGATATGGAGATAGAGAAGGGCGGTATGAGCACCGTTGATACTCTCAGAGAACTATCGCGTGAGGATCGCAGGCTTTTTATGCTCGTCGGCACTGATATGGCGCTCAAGCTCGATCAATGGCGCGAGCCGGAGGAGATATTTAAGCTTTGCTATCCCACTTACGTGCGCCGCGAGAGTGATAAGCTTATTGAGCGACAGATAATTGAAAAGAATACGAAGTATCTTAATGAGTACGGTAAGATCTGCCGCAGGATAATGACGGATGAGATCGAGCTTTCGTCCACCGAGATAAGAAGAATGGTCAAAGCGGGCGAGGACATTTCTCATCTTGTGCCCGAAAAGGTAGCACGCTATATAAAGGACAACGGGCTTTATTTGTAATTTTTATTTTTCTTGACAAAAATTAGCCAAACGAGTTTGGTGTATACATAGTGAGGCGTCTATGAATAATAATTTTAGTGAAGAAATGCTTTCTGCATTACGAGAAAAAGTAAAGTATGAAATGGGTGAAAAGCGCTATAATCACACCCTTGAGGTTGAAAAAATGGCACTTTGTCTCGGTGAGATCTATGCACCGTCGGACATACCCATGCTTCGCGCGGCGGCACTTTTGCACGACGTGACCAAGGAGAGAAGCACAGAGGAGCATATAGCTATCTGCGAGTCCTTTGGAATACGTGTGACGGAGGCGGAAAAAAGCGCACCAAAAATGTTCCACGCAAGGACTGCGGCGCTAATAATTCCTCAAAAATATCCCGAGTTTGCAAGTGACGAGCTTATCTCGGCAGTTCGGTATCACACCACAGGAAGGGCGGATATGACTATACACGAGAAGATCATATACCTTGCCGATTATATCGATATGTCGAGAAAATTTGAGGATTGCGTTTCGCTTCGAAACTATTTCTTTGACTTTGATTTTGAGAATGCAGACGAAGAGCAAAAAATGGAGCAATTACGTAAGACACTCATAAAATCCTACGATATAACTATCAAGGGACTTCTTGAGGACGGAAAGATGATCGATCCCTGCACGTTTGAAGCAAGAAACTTTCTTATAATTGAGCAAATATAGGGACAAACAGCATCTCTTTATACATATCAAAATGAAAAAGAGGTGCAATGAAATGAATAACAGGGCAATATCATTTTTGACCGTTGCGGTCGTTCTTATACTTATGATCGGGGCGATCTCCATACTGTTCGTGCGCAGGGGATCACTTGACAGTGACACATCCGACGTTCTGAGCTTTTCCGGAAAAGATGATATTTTAAATATGCTTATTCTTGGCAGGGATAGTGCTGCGGGGCTTTGCGATGTAATAATGCTTGCTTCTGTAAATTTTGCAAAAAACGAAGTCAACGTTATGCAGATCCCGCGCGATACCTATTTTAATTATACCGAAAATGACTATAAGAAGATCAACGGAGCGCTCAATGCATACGATTCAAGCGCAGCCTTTTCGAGAGCACTTGAAGACGCTCTCGGAATAGATATTGACTATTATTTTACGCTGCGGCTTGACGTCGTAGAAAAAATGGTGGATGCAGTATCCGGAATTGAGATCGAAGTGCCTGTTGATATGGATTATGAGGATCCTTCGCAAGGGCTTTCCATTCATCTTAAGGCGGGAAAGCAGAGCCTTGACGGGAAAGATGCGGTACAGTTTCTTCGTTACCGTTCGGGCTACGTGACGGGCGACCTTGGTAGGATGGACGCGCAGAAGCTATTTATCAATGCCTTTGCCAAGAAATTGTCCGAGGATAAGAACCCTGCCGTCTATTACAGCCTAACACGGTTGCTTATCAAAGACGCGGAAACAAATTTCACCGAAAAGGACCTTGTCGGTCTGATACTGAAATGCAAAAAGGACAAGCCCTCAAGCAATTATTATATGACCGCCCCTGGAGAGGCGGTGCAAAGCGAGATAAGCGGTGCGTGGTACTATATCGTCTCAAGACCCGCCCTGTATGAGCTTCTTAAGGACCGCTTTGGAAGCAAGTATTCCGAAAATGATTTTGATAAATCAAATAAACTTGTTGACAACAGAGTAAAATCGTTTTATGATATATACAATAAGCGCTGTGAATACAAAATATACAGCGCAATTGACGCAGACAACAATTTGATCAATATAAATTAAAGGAGAACCCTATGGAAGAAATGACAAATTTGAACGAGGAGATAGTATCCCTTGAAAATGCTGCTCCCCTTGAGGTAGCCAAGGCAGTTGAGACCTTTCTTGACAATAAGAAGGGAAGAGATATCAAGGTGCTTCACGTCGAGGACGTGACAAGCATCGCGGACTACTTTGTAGTGTGTACCGCAACGAGCAATACTCACGTTAAGGCGCTTTCGGGTGAGGTTGAATATCAGCTTGAGCGCAGAGGTGTGAATGCATATCATATTGAGGGCAGGGATAACAACTCTTGGGTAGTTCTCGACTATTGCAACGTGATCGTTCACATATTTAACAGAGAAGCAAGAGATTTTTACAATCTTGATAAATTATACGAAAATACTACAGCGGTAGAGGAATAATAAAATGAAATACGAGCATTTGTTAGTAGAAAAGAAATGGCAGGAATATTGGGAGAAGCACCAGACTTTTAAAACGGACGTTTGGGATTTCTCAAAGCCAAAATATTACGTACTTGATATGTTCCCGTATCCATCGGGAGTGGGACTTCACGCAGGTCACCCCGAGGGATATACGGCAACGGATATCGTTTCCCGTATGAAGAGAATGCAGGGCTATAACGTGCTTCACCCTATGGGATACGACTCTTTCGGTCTCCCTGCAGAGCAGTATGCCGTAAGCACGGGCAATCACCCCAATGGATTTACACAGGCAAATATCAAAACGTTCTCAAATCAGCTTCGTGAGCTTGGCTTTGACTACGACTGGAGCAAGATGATCGCCACGAGCGATCCCGAATTCTATAAGTGGACGCAATGGATATTCAAGCAGCTCTATCTTGACGGTTATGCACAGTACATAGATATGCCCGTAAACTGGTGCGAGGAGCTCGGCACGGTGCTTTCTAACGACGAGGTCATCGACGGTAAGAGTGAACGCGGCGGTTATCCCGTAGTGCGTAAGAATATGAAGCAGTGGGTCATCAACCAGCCTGCATTTGCAGAAAAGCTTCTTGAAAGACTTAACGAGATCGATTGGCCCGAATCCACAAAGCTTATGCAGAAGAACTGGATCGGAAAATCCACGGGTGTTGAGGTCAAATTCCGGATCGTTGGCGGCGGTGAATTCTCCATATTCACGACTTGTATCGAAACGATATATGGAATTACCTTTATGGTCCTTGCTCCCGACGGCGATATCGTAAAGCAGCTTATGCCCCGAATTGAA
>CALGCW010000005.1 GCA_937884385.1 uncultured Clostridia bacterium
GAACCCATGTTACAGCCGTGAAAGGGCCGTGTCTTAACCGCTTGACCAACGGGCCGAAATGGTAGCGGAAACTGGACTTGAACCCGTGACCTATCGGGTATGAACCGATTGCTCTAGCCAACTGAGCTATTCCGCCATATGCCACACATCTGCGACTTGTATATTTTATCATAAGCGCCCATCTTTGTCAATACCTTTTTTTGAAAAAAATAATCATTTTTTAAATATTTTTTCACAAAAACGCCTTTTTTATCACTCAAAAATGAAAAAATGTATATTTTTCCAAGCCCTTTCGCTTGAAAAGCACCCTCAAAGGCAATAATATCACAAAGCGCCGCAAATGCGGAATTTCCCCCCTGTCGAATAGGGTAAATAATCGTCAACACTTCCCTCTTGACATTCACAGCACAATCGTTTATAATATACACGATGAAATGCTCGTAAAAAAGAGAGAGGTCGGGTCCTTCCCTTTGCGGTGTGGTCGTTTTAGTCCGCAAATAAAGACCGATAAAACGGCTTCTTGCATAAAAAACAACCGCGCCACACCGCGGCCTTTCGGCATGCATATTTGTATGCTCCTTTTGCGCGCAAAAAACAAGCCCTGACTTACATATTTTTAAATAGAAAGGAAGTGACTGTACTCCTATGAAAAAAGAAAAAAAACAGCCCTCTCAAAAAGAGGATACACCAAAGATAAAAGCCCCCGTGCATAAAAGAAAAAAAGAGGGCAAAAAGAAGCAGGTGACTAAGGCTCGCGTTCGCGAAAAGCTTGAAAAGTTTCAGGAAGAGGCCGTTCAAAGCCTCGAAACAAAGTCAAAAAAGGCAAAAAAAGAGCCAAATCCGACAAAAAAGCAACCCAAAGCTAAAAGATCACCCGCCAAAGCTCCTAAAAACGCGCCCACTACCACGATAGCGCGCGACGAGCGCGCAAAGGTGCGAGTTATTCCCCTTGGCGGTCTCAACGAGATCGGCAAGAACATCACCGCAATAGAGTGCGGCGACGATATAATCGTCATCGACTGCGGCTTCGGATTTCCCGATGAGGATATGCTCGGTGTCGACCTTGTCATCCCCGATTTCACCTACCTTCGCGAAAACGCGGAAAAGGTGCGCGCCCTCATCCTCACCCACGGTCATGAGGACCATATCGGAGGTATTCCCTATCTTCTCCGCGAGATAAACGTGCCCGTTTACGGCACACTTTTGACTCTCGGGATCATCAAAAACAAGCTCCTTGAGCATAAGCTCCCCTTCGATGCACAGCTCCATTGCGTCAGCGCAGGAGATACCGTAAAATTCGGAAACTCCTTTGCAGTGGAATTCATCCACGTTAACCACTCAATAGCCGACGCGTGCGCACTCGCAATAGATACCCCCGCAGGCAAGATATTCCACACGGGTGACTTCAAGCTCGACCTCACACCCATAGACGGTGAGCCAATGGATATAACCCGCCTCGGTGAGCTCGGCAAGGAAGGGATCGAGCTGCTCCTGTGCGAAAGCACGAACGCAGAGCGCCCGGGATATACCCCAAGCGAAAGAAAGGTCGGAAAATCCCTTGAATACATCTTTTCGACCAACTCAGACAAACGAATAGTCATCGCCACCTTCTCCTCAAACGTGCACAGAGTCCAGCAGATCATCGACACAAGCGCGCGCCACGGCAGACGCGTCGCCATCACGGGCAGAAGTATGCTCAACGTAGTGGGCGCTGCGACCGAGCTCGGATATATGAATATCCCCGAGGGCGTGCTCATTGACATCTCCGAGGTCAAGCGCTACAGACCCGATCAGCTTACTATAATCACTACAGGCTCACAGGGAGAGCCTATGAGCGCGCTGTACAGAATGGCGTTTTCAGATCACCGAGAGGTCACTCTCGGCAGAAATGACGTGGTCATCCTCTCGTCAAGCCCCATTCCGGGCAATGAAAAGCTCATCGGCAGAATAATCAACGAGCTTTCCAAAAACGGCGTGACCGTGCTCCACGATGCCCTTGTAAGCGTCCACGTATCGGGTCACGCGTGTCAGGAGGAGCTCAAGCTCGTCCAATCCCTGCTGAAGCCCAGATATTTTATGCCCGTTCACGGCGAATACCGCCACCTCAACGCAAACCGCGAGCTTGCGCTTGAAATGGGAATGGAGGAGCGCGACATCTTTATAGCCGATATCGGCAAGGTGCTTGAGCTTTCCGCCTCCGGCGCAAGATTTGTCGGCACGGTACAAGCAGGCAAGGTGCTTGTCAACGGCAACAGCGTGGGCGAGGTCGGAAACATCGTTCTTCGCGACCGCCGCCACCTCTCACAGGACGGACTGATCGTCATCGTCGCCTCAATAGATCAGCAAGCACGCTTGCTCGTATCAGGCCCCGACGTCGTATCCCGCGGATTTGTCTATGTAAGAGAATCCGAGGAGCTTATCGACGAGATAAAGAACGTCGCAGAGAGCATTATCGAGGATTATCTCGACCGCACGCGAACGGTGGACAGAGTCGCGCTCAAAACAAAGGTCAAGGATGACCTTTCAAAATACATCTATACGAAGACAAAACGCAGACCTATGGTACTGCCGATCATTATGAACGTATGATTAATTTTGTTAAAAAACTAATATATCTATACAATTCACATTCTGTTCATATTTAGTTCAAAATTAAATAACATTATAATTATATAATAGCACTATTAATGCCTATAAATGAAAGGAACACATAAAATGGCACACGTTAAAACAACACCAAAGAAAAAGAGCACGCCGAAGCTCGTTGCGATGATAGTTTCTATCGTCCTTCTTGTATGCTTCGTTCTTGCTCTTCTCTCCTCGAACGGAGTATTCGTTCGAATTAAAACCGCAGCAGCAACCGAGGACGTAAGCATCAACGGCTCAATGGCTGCATACTTTACTTACTATTACTACCAGAACTGGATCAACAGCAACGAGTCCTACTACCACACCGCATTCGGTTGGTTCAGCCAGGACAAGGCTTGGAACGAGCAGAAGCTCATCTCCGACAGCTCAAAGACCTATGCTGATTACTTTGCAGAGGGCGGTAAGGCTCTTGCAGAGAGATACCTCATTCTTTGCCAGGCTGCAAAGAACGCAGGCGTATACGATAAGCTTGAAGAAGAAGCAAAGCCCGTTGTAGACGAATACATCGACGGCTACGTTTCCATTCTTGCTCAGCTTTACGGCTACACACTTCCCTCTTACCTCAAGCTTCAGTACGGTGAGAACATCAGCGAATCTGACTACCGCAAGTGCCTTATGCTTGAGCACATTGCTTCCTCCTACCTTGAGGATAAGCAGACAGAGATCCACGACAAGCTCGACGGCGATACAGACCGTATCACAAAGTACTTCAACGAGCATCTTTCCACGCTTGTAACTGCTGAGTACCTTACTTTCACACTTTCTCAGCCCAAGTCTCCCGTATTCCCCAAGGCAGCGGATTATGAGGGCGGTGCTGAAAGCGCAGCTTACAAGAAGGCAGCAGAAGCAGCATCAAAGGATAAGACACTCACTCCTCCCGTACCCGATGATTACGTAGGCGGCGAAAACGCACCTGCATATAAGAAGGCATACGAAGAGGCTGAAAAGCTTAAGAAGGAAAATGACCTTGAGAGAGTTGCTCACGAGCAGTTTATGAAGAAACTCGAAACAGCAACCAGCGAGGAAGAATTCAAGAAATTTGTTCTTGAATATAAGTACCTTGACACATTCAATTCCGCATATACAAGCGCAACAAGCAAGTTCGAGGCTGCTGATAAGCCCTCCGAAACAGATCTTAACAATTACAGAGAGTCCGTAAAGAACGACATCATCAATGCAGTTCTTAACGAAAAGACCTCTCTTGAGCTTAAGACACCCGCTGAAGACGCTTCCAAGTGGGAAAAGATAAAATCAACTCTTACAACATCCGTAATCTCTTCTCTTAAAACAACTATAGATAACTGCGTAAAGACTACAGGCCATACACTCGCATCCGACCTTGGCAAGAAGCTCTTCGGTGCTGTTGAGCATCAGTTCGGCATCAAGGACGAGGCAGACGGCACAAATGCTGCAGTGGGCGATAAGTGGTATGCAGAGACTGCTATCAAGGCTCTTGAGGATAAGGTGGCTGATCTTGAAAAGCAGATCGCGGAGAAGAAGGAATCCCTTAACGAAGAGGGCGCAAAGAAGGACGAGATCAATAAAGAGATCAAGGACCTTGAAACTTCTCTTGAAACAGCAAAGACAAGCCTTGCCGACGCTCAGAAGGCAGGTAAGTACACATTTGCAGCTTACTACGTAACAGAGGCTGCTCACAGAAACGAAGATAAGGTTCGTGACGTTGGTCACATCCTCTTCAAGGTAGATACAACTCTTAAGGCTGACTCCACAACTGCATACGCAACTTGGGAAAAGGCTGAGGAGAAGGCAAACGAGCTTCTTGCAACCATCAAGGCTGAGGCTGAGGCAGGCACTCTTACAAAGGAAAAGTTTGAAGAGCACGGCAAGGTAACTCACGACAGCAACGTATTCTATGAGGACGTTGCAACAGGCGATATGGTTGAAGAATTCAACGATTGGCTCTTCAAGGCAGAAAATGTTGGCGAGCTTGGTCTTGTTAAGACCAGCTACGGCTACCACATTATGTACTACAACGGTGAAAAGGATATCACAGGCTGGGAGCGCGATGCACATGACGGCGCAACAAGCGAGGACCTTGACACTTGGTACAAGGATCTTGGAATCAAGGTTGACTTCAAGAACGTTGACCTCTTTAACCCCTACAACTAATCAAATAAATAAATGGCACGGTTCTTCCGTGCCATTTTGATAGGTAAATTTATGAATATCAAAAAGAAACAAACGACAATTGCATACCGTTGTCCCCATTGCGGAGCAGGAGTAATGAGTATGGTCGACGTGTTCACGCTCGGCGCGCCAATGATAAAGCTTAAATGCGACTGCGGCAAAAGCGAGCTTGTGATTGAGACACAGAGCGAGGATAAGGTCAAGATCACCGCGCCCTGCATCCTCTGCCCAAGGCCCCATAGCTTCACCGTGAGCAAAGAGGTCCTTTTCAATGAAGATCAGTTATCTCTTCGCTGCCCGTATTCCGAGATGAGCACGTGCTTTGTAGGAGATATGGACTACGTAAAGGCTGACCTTGCCAAAAGCGAGCTCGAGCTTCTTGACGCAATGGATAAAAGCGGAATGACCGATCTTGAAACGTTTCGAAGGGCAAATGAGAACGACGGGCTTGACGCACTCGACTCCGAGCTGATACAAAGCGTGATCTTCGTGCTCTCCGAGCTTGAAGCAGAAAATAAGATCTTCTGCAAATGCGAGCATTCAGACATAGCAGACGAGGAAAAATACGGCTACGAGATAACAAGCGCAGGAATCGAGGTGCGTTGCCGCGACTGCGGAGCAAAAAGAGTCATCCCAATCGATAATTCCCTCAATACCCACGCATTCCTCGACGCCGATGAGCTCCATCTCGAATAATTACCAATAAAACAACCACCCAAAGGGAGCAATTCGCTCCCTTTTTTCATACCCACTCAAGACCGCAAACTGATAATACGTTCTTTTAAATAGTTACAAACGAAGGAATACGTTCTTTTTCAAGAAAAAGACCCGTGAACCCCCAAAACTCGGCTACGCTCGTTTCGGGGAACCCCTGTACACCAAAAAGATTTTTGTAGGGCTTCGCGGCAAAACTCCGCGCAAATTGTGTTGTGACAAGTCACAACACATAACGATTTTCTCGTCAACTCGAAAATCTGTAATTTGCTACTCCCATATATAGCCGAAGCCATATCTAACGGCTATATTTCAACAAACAAAACATAACTTAATACCCCTATCCGGCTGCCTTACGGCATCCACCTCTCCCAAAGTGAGAGGCTTTCGGTATCGCGTTTACTAAGAAAAAGGCTCGCCCTCTGGGAGAGCTGTCAGCTCTGCTGACTGAGAGGGATATTAAGAAAAGTAACTTTTTA
>CALGCW010000006.1 GCA_937884385.1 uncultured Clostridia bacterium
TCCGCTTTCTCAGCTTGGCGGCGGTTCAAACGCTCGGTTCACTTTTATACCGATGGATTTCTAATCGGGAATTTTTTGTTTCCAAAACGAAATATACCTCTTGCAAATCCTCTCGATTCATGTTATAATATATCCGTTATATTGAAAAAATGGAAGGTATGTTATGACCGTAAATTATAATAAGCTCTGGAAAAAGCTCATTGATTTGGAGATGAGCAGAACGCAGATGCGGCTTAAAGCAGGCATTTCCACAAAGCAACTTGCCAAGCTCGGCAAGAATGAAAACGTAAACACCGAAATTCTCGTGAAGATCTGCGAGGCACTTGGTTGTAATGTTGACGAGATTATGGATGTAGTCGAGCAACAGGAGGACACCGTATGATACAAATTGCAATATGCGATGATGAGAAAGAAATACTCGACGAGGTATCGGGCTACATAAAGAATTATGCAGAAAATAAAAATAATCTTGACATTGAGGTGTTTCGCTTCGATTCCGCAAGGACTCTGATCAGCACGTTAGAGGATGGAAAGTCCTTCGATATTTTTGTGCTTGACGTTTATATCGGTGATGAAATGGGAACGGAGCTTGCAGACTGCATCAGAAAAAACGGGATCGAAAGCCCCATTATTTTCGCAACGACCTCGATTGAACACGCTCCGCAGAGCTATGAAACAGGAACGCTTCGTTATCTGATAAAGCCAATCAATCCCCGAAAGTTTTACGAGGCATTGGATGCGGCTCTCCTTCAAGTGAAAAGAACCCGTGATCGTTATTTGAAGTTCAAGACGGAAAACGGTGTTGCGAGCGTAAATGCAAACCATATTATGTACTCGGAAGCGCACGACCATTATCAATATATGAGGAAAGATGATGGCGAAGAAATCAAAGTCAGAATGACCGTTACGGAGCTTTTTACAATACTCAGCAGATACGGTGGTTTTGTTCGTATCGGAAGTGCGTATATTGTCAATCTGAGGCACGTTAAGAACGTAACCCCGACAAACGTATGCCTATATAACAATTACAAAATTCAAATTCCGAGAGGAAAATTTACCGAGATCAAGAACACCTTTTGGAATTTTCAATGCGAAGGACAGGAGGACTGACGAGCATGACCGGAACTATCGTTGAATTTATACTTTTACTGATCGCTCATGCTGCTGCCGGCATCTATTCCTCTACTCTCAAATACAGCAAAAAGATTACTTATCTCGTATGGGGCACTTGGGTAGTCCTTCAAACAGGACTTCTGTTCTTCACGGAATTTGTGCTGACAAATTGGGCGTTGCAGTTCTTCGTTGGATTCGTTCTTTCTCTTGTGGGACAGTATGTGATATTCTTTGTAACCACCAAGGGTAGACTTGCTCAAAGAATCTTTACCATGTTGACCTATTCGATCTTTTTCTGCATCGCCATGTCACTCTTTACTATGATAAGAGGCAC
>CALGCW010000007.1 GCA_937884385.1 uncultured Clostridia bacterium
ATAACTTTTCCAGTTTGTCAAGGCACCTGTCACCATGACAGGTGGGGGCTGTTTTCATCCTCTTAATTCGAACCCAAAGACAGTTCAACGAAGGCAGCCTTGAAATCCGATTGTCCAAACCTCTTTTGGGGTTCGAATTTCTTGCAGCACTGTATTGACAATCCAAAGAAAATTTGATATAATATTTATTGCAGAAGACGATGGCTGTACTTTTTTGCAGATGCGGAGTATGTATTGCTTTGTTGAATACAAGATGTTGCTATTCAACCCAACTCTTCAAGAAACTATCGGTGACGACATTATCTATATAATCTCGAAACCTCCTGAGGATTCTGCATACGGATCATACCGTTCCACAACAGAATCTAATAGGAGGCTATTACTATGTCTATGTACAGACACAGGGATGGTCTATTTTGGCTATCCCTTTTTTCTATTCCAAGCGAAAAAGAAAAGAAACAATTACTCAAGTGGATCAATGAACGTCACATTGACTACACTGCTCAGTGGCTTGCCAGTGAAATGCTCGAATTATCCGGCATGGGACATTCCGAGTATAGAGCTGACGATCCATGTATGCAAGCCGCTTGCGAACACGTTGCTCTGAAGTTTATGCTTTGCGATTCAGATCTTGCAAAAGATTTACTTAGGGAAGAAGAACTCGCAAAGGCAACCGAAGTTTACGCGAGAAAGCAATACAACAGCAAGCTGCTTCAAAAGATTTTGCATGATTTCTTGAACATTTTAATCGAAGAACGAGGAAAAAACAATCTCAGAAACCTGTTTACAATCTCAATCATCGATGAACTTCGAAAGGTTCAAGAGGAGGAAATCAACCGCACTTACGGAGCTTTGAAGAAAGCAATTGAGAAGGTTGCATCCGGTGTTAAAAGCAACTGCTACTACGAAGCCGAGCACGATTTTTATGGGTTCATCACTCCCATAAACGATTCTCTGAATCAATTCCTTTTGAATAAGTTGGGATATAATTTCAACCAAGCCAACGAGCGCCACGCAGGCAATGGAATGAGTACACTTTTCTGTAATTACGAGCAGAAGGTAAGCAACAGCATTTTACAGCTTGCTTTGGTCAATGATACGGAATTTTGGGCGAACCACGAGAACTTTGGAGTTGTAACATTTATCAACGAAATTGCAAAGTTGAACGACATTCGCCACGCAGAAAAGGTGTTATCCTTCATCGCTGAGAATTTGCAAAAGATGCCACACATGCAACTCGTTTTTGAGCATCACTTCCCTCTTTGGATGTCTAAGCGCAACGAGCTTATAGAGAGTCTTGAAGACCAAGCATTCAGATTCGCTTTCAAGCGTTTGGAATCTTATTGCGACTTGTCTATCGTAAAGTCAGTACCACTTTGCTATCCAATGAGCAAAGCAGAACCTGCTTTCTTTGAAATCGGTCAACGCGTTTGGGAGCATTTTATTCGCGATTACAATTATCCCAATGATTATGAAACCGTTGCAAAATATCTTTCAAATGAGGTGAAGCACTTTATATTGGGAGAGACGCACGAACATAACGATATAGCCGTTATTCTCGATGCTGCACCTTTCAGATATTCCGCAGATAATGAAGATAGACGACTTTTCACGGCTTATCATCCCGATTGTTTCTCTTTCGAAAACATATGGAAGCGCGTATACCTGAAGGCTTATGCTGTTACTCTTCTTTCAGGTGACGAACAAATGCAATTTTCCTATCTGCAAAGAATCTTTGTGGATTTGATAAAAGCAATCGAGAGAAGAATTGGAATTTGCACTGTTCATCAGCTTGATACGTCAACCCGAGACAAGCATTTTGAAGAGCTGAAGCAAATTCTCGGCACATACGATGTCAATGTAACCGAAGAACACAAGAGCGATTACATCATTTCCTTGCTTGATCGCGATACCGCGCTCATTGAGGAAGCTGAATCCTTCCCTGTTCTTGAACAAATCGGTGATGCGATATACGGTCTTGCCGCAGCAGAGCTACTGTTCTATGATCCCGATACCGAAGGCATGGCAGAAAAGTTTGAACACTTTACTCGCGCCGAAGCTCAGGTATTGATCTCCAAAAAGCAAGGATTTGACAAGCTTTATCTGCAAATAGGCTTGCCTGCCAAATATGTTGAATTTGATACTCTGTATTACAACATTGAGACACTCGACGAAGAAAAACTTCAAGAACTCAATCACGAGAAGTATCTTGCTGATTCACTTGAAATGATCATCGGTTCTGTTTACCGTGATTTAGGTATTGAGCAAGCCATAGGCTTCGCGAAGCAGCTACTTCTCAAAACCTTCCCGAAACAACTACGAAAAGAAGTTCGTCCAACAGAAGAAAACAAGCATAACAAAGACATCGATATGGACTATTGGTCAAGAATACTCCCTTCTCCTTGCTCTGTTATGACCGGCGAGCTTCGCACACTTTGGAATGCACTTGACAAGGTCATTCTGATTGCTTCGCTTGGCACGGACGATAAAGACAAGCGAAGATATATTACAAACAGCTTTGGCAATACGGCTATTTACGGAGAAAGTCATAACTACGGAGTAGCGTGGGCTTTCCATGATTATCTCAACAATGGACTTCTGTCCGTTTTAGAGAAATACGGCGAAACGATTCGCGATAACTACAAAAACAACAAAAAATTCTAATCGAAACGGAACGGTATGATCCTCCCAAATCATTTTTAGGAGGATTATTATGAAAAGCTTTCATGTGGTAAATTACCGCATTACCAACCGTTGCAATTATCATTGCACCTACTGCTTCGGCAAATTTAACGGACAAAAAGATCCCACACTTGACGATGCGAAAAAGATCGTTGAAAATATTGCCTTGTATTTCACACAAAACAATATCACCGACGGAAGAATCAACTTCGCAGGCGGCGAACCGACCTTATATGAACACCTTGATAAATTGATTGACTACACAAGTTCACTTGGAATCCGGGTGTCAATCGTCACCAATGGTTCTCTGCTAACCCCTGAACGCATACATTCTTGGCAAGGTAAGGTATCCTGCATTGGAATCAGCATTGATTCCATAGATTGCGATACCAATCTTACAATCGGTAGATGCTGCCAAAATAAGGTCATATCGCTTTCTCAGTGGAGCAAGCTCGCAAAAGCTATACACGACTGCAGTATCGACTTAAAGATCAACGCAGTGGTTTCAAGGCTTAACCTCGATGAAGACCTTTCAGAACTCTATCGAGCGTTAAGCCCTAAGAAGATCAAAATGTTTCAAATGCATTTGATCGATGGCATCAACGATCAAGCCAAGCCTTACGAAATCACAGAACGCGAATTTGAATCTTTCTGTAAACGACACAAGGCATTTGAGTCGGTTATGGTAGCCGAGCCTTGTGGAAGCATGGAAAATTCCTATTTGATGGTCAATCCCGAAGGCGAATTTCAACTTAACAATAACGGTATATATCAGACCTTTGGTAATTTGAACACAACCTCTCTATCAGAGATATTGAAAACAGTTCCCTTGGATTCTGAAAAATTCAGTTCTCGCTACGTAAAGGAGGCTGTGAAATGAGCGCATATACAGAGATTAACATCAAAGAAGGTATGCCGCTTGTTTCTGAAGCAATGGATCATCTAAAGAACGCTCTTGACCGATGCCGTCGTAACAGATACAAGTGCATTCTTGTAATACACGGATATGGAAGCACCGGGAAAGGCGGAGCAATTCATGACAAGGCACGTCAATGGCTAAAGGCACAAGAACGAACCGGGAAAGTCAGATCTGTAATCTTTGGCGAAGACTTCTCTATTTTCAATTTCAAATCGTTAGAATTGAAAAATCGGTATCGTGAACTGGAGCCGCTCATGAAGGTATGCAATCACGGTGTAACGGTGGTTGAACTCTAATAACTTAAGGCGTTCGTCGCAACTTTACGACGAACGCCTTTTTCTTTGCTTACTGCGTATCAATTTTTGCGCTGCTCTGATAGCGTTTCTAGCATCAACCTTCCACCCAGCTTGAAGGCATACGCGAAGATTGCTTCTTCTGCTAAGCTCGCATATTCGCTCCAGCAATCATGAAACTTTTCGAAGATTTCTTTCTGCTCGTCAGTGAAGCTTTTCTCCAAGTCCTCGTGATGCCTTGCTATGTATCCGAGAAGTTCTTTCATCTCCTTTGAGTTCGTCCGGCTATCCTCGTGCGGTATGATGTTGCCGTGCCACAGTTCTTCAATTGTTCCCTTCATCGCTGCCCTCCGTAATAGCAAAGGACGACTCATCACCGACTTGACTCGGCTTTGAATCGTCCTCTGTTATTCTTAATGCTTCTTCGATGGTATGCGCTGTCACGAGCTTCCCTATCCAATCCGCGAGCTCCTCGGTGCTCATGTTCTTTCCACGGCACTTTTCGAGATCCTTCATGACCGCTCGGAGCACCTTCTCGCTCGCTTTCGGATACATGTTTTTCAATGCTTGCAGTATCATTTTGTTACCTCCTGTTCTTTGGTAACACCAACAATACCACAAGTCTGATAGAAAGTCCAGCAATTGTCTAAAGTGTTATCAATTAAGTAACATATACTTACTATCAAACATTATCTTTCACAGAAAAACGAAACATCCCACATTAGATAATTCGGTTTATATTATTAGCAAAGGACAATAAATTTAAATTCTAATGTTTTAATTTCCTGTGCTATTATTTACAAAAATATATAGCATTTTTCGACAAATTATGATATAATAGTTATAATATCCATTATTAGGAGAATATACTATGGAAATAACTTCTTTTACCACAACAGTTAGTGATTTTTTCACTATTGCAAATAACGAAAGATCCAAATTCGATATTAGCAAAAAACAATACGTTATTCCGAAATATCAACGTGAATACAAATGGTCTTTAGAACAGGTTAAAACGTTAATATCCGACATAAACAAACACGAGAAGTTTTTAGGAAACATTATACTCAACGAATTTCCCGACTTTTATGAAATTGTTGATGGCCAACAGCGAATCACTACACTTTTTTTGATACTCATAGCTCTTTTTAACAAAAATAAATTGCCGACCCCCTCAGGTAGAAGCGAAGAACAAAAAGAATTATTCAAATTCATCAATCATAAAGATCACGAACAAGAGATGATTGTTCTCAAAAACGAATCCATAGGAAATGATTATCTTAATATCACAGCAGACAACATAGAATTAAATATAATTGATGCTAATGATATTTACTATCAAAAGACGACATTCCTTGATATTTTCAATTCGATTGTTGAAGAATTGAACTCAATCAATGATCTCCAGAGTTTTCAAAATAAAGTGTTAGATAGTCAACTTCTCATATTAATCGGAGATACTCGCGGAAGACACAATGACTCCATTGAGGAGGTTTTCCTTGATATAAATTTTAAATCGAAATTACTTGACGTAGCTGATATTTTCAAAGGATATTGTTTCAAAAATTATTCTAAGAGTTCTCACGATGAATTAAAGCATCATTGGACTAAAGTTCGAAAATATATTAAGGAGTTTGAAAAAATTGGATATTCAGATTTAGATGGACAAACATGTGAATATATCTACCATTATCTGCTTTCCAAGCCGGATTCTTATAACATACCTGCCAATCTATCTAACAATGGTATCCACTATTTAGAAAGCAAAAATCACTCTCAAACAAGAGAGATTTTAGTTGATATGGGTAATTATGGAGAGAATGTTTATAACTTTTATTCAAAATTGTATGACACCTCATATTATTTCGAAGATATTTACTCAGAAGCTGATCGGTATAAGAATAATATACTGGAACTTTCGATTTTAAAAAAGTTGCTAATATCCATAATAAAAAACCCCAACGCGCAATACTATAAATTCCCGCTTTTTATGGTTATTCATTACATTAAAAAGCATGAAAACTTGAAGAATGCTCTAACATATGAGCAGTTCAAAAAATTTGTTTCTAACTACTACGCATACTCCTTTCTCTTTATAAGCAAACCTCAACACAAAAACAAATCATTGATAAACAAAACCATATTTACAGCACTATACAAATATGATTCCGGAGATTCCGCAGAAACAATTATTTCTGGAGTTATAGATGAAACAAAAACACTAAGAAAAGAATATTTGAATGAGTATTCTTTATCTCGAATTTTTGATGAAAACAAAGCATACACTTTGTATTCACTTATGGATCACTATAGTGCGCAAGATAATTTTGTTAAAGGTATATACGAATACCCGAATTACAACAAGGAACATCTTATTATCCATGATCACAAAAAGGCAAAGGTAGACTGGGAAGAAGATGGCAATAGCTTTAGTTTTTATTTAAAAGAGCTTCTTGGAAAAGATGGAACTAAATACTTAACAACTGTGTATAAAGGACACACGGCAAATTATATGATTCTCCCAACAGCTTTTAATGGTTCATTAGGTGTAAAAGATATTGTCACAAAAATCAACTTAATCAAAAATCACTATAATCAGCCTGGGACAAGCATACCCAAACATATAAAGATATTTGTTGATAACATTGAAAATTTGAGCGAATACCAAAATCTTGTATCCCTAAAGAGGCAGCGAAAATCAGTACCAGAGATAACAGATGCATACAAAAAATTCGTTGAAAAATATTTTAGCGAATCGAATCTAACCGTTTTGCATACACAATTGAGCAACGGTCTGAAAACTTCATTTTCACAATAAAAAACATCTAAAAACACCGCCACAAATGTAGCGGTGTTTTTTTGGCCATTATAGTTCTCACGATTCTGCGCTATAAACCTGCATCGCCATGTAAAACGCTTCTAAGAATTCTTCTCTTGAAGTAGGCTTCTCTTCAAGAGGAAATTCATGTATTAGGTGGTAACCTTTTAAGGAATATGCATTTAGCGTTTTTATTCCTTCTTCCGAAAGCATCGTGTCATCATTGCTAAGATATTGAATCATAATATCCTCAAGCTTGGGGCTTTGTGTGTCAATCCCCAAGCGTTTAGCTTCAGTAGCAACTAAAAGTCCGGCAATATAGGATTTACATTGAACATATGGCTTAGGATATTTCTCAACCATGTCAGCTAGGTCTGATGTATCCTCATCCAGTTGTACGGCTGCCATACCTATCAGAGCACAACAATAATACACATCGAACTGAATAAATTTGTTCTTATCCTCTGCAGCATGAGAACCTTCAAGATTTATAATATTGCTGAAAAAGTTTTTCGCGTTTTTCGATAATTTAAAATGCATTATTCTTCATCTCCTTTGTGCTCATGTTGGTAGGAATTAAAGAATTCAATTCCTTCATGGACAGTAACCTGTCCTGATTCTTTATCTGCCACGACAGTTAGGAATTGAGAGTTTTTGTTATCATAAAACTGATCAGCAAAGCGTTCAACCTCTGCAGATTGAACGAAAGCTATCATTTGCTTAAATACCACGGGGATAATATCCGCAACCGCTTGGCGCTTGTCGAAATCCATTTTTCCTGTAGGCGAGTCAATAACAAACGGGAATTCCAATTCGGAATCTTCGAACAACGTACCGAGGAAACAATAACCGATGCTCAACGTTTGTCCTTCACTTGCACCATCCCTGTTTTTCAGCCTTATGTAACCATCGATATTATCAATTTCGATAAAATCGTCGGTAATTACACGCTTGATTTTTTCATTGGTCTTTTTGATGATTTCCTTTTTCAGAGCCTTTGTAGCCTGAACCTTGATTTCATCAATCAGAGATTGAACAATCTGTTTTTTGCGCAAAGCAGCGTTTGTTTTAGTGGTGGCGGCAATTTTAATCTCATACTCCTTATAAGCTCGTTCAGCCTTATAAAGATTGTTTTCTTCTGTAAGAGTTTCGTCAGTATTGTCTTTGGATTCAATTATACCAAGTTGCGTTTGCGCTGCAGAAATCTTAGCAACAAGCTCCTCAATTTCCTTTTGCAACTGCTCAACTTGTGCGCCGCCAGCTTTAATAAGCCTGTCCTCTACATCTTTAAATCTTGCATCTAAGCGAGTCTTTTGCTCTTGTAACGCCCCCAACTCTTCCAAAGCTTGCACCAGTCTATCATCGTAAGAACTTGACATCAACACGCTTTTGATAGTGTTGAGAACAGCCTGATGCTCACTGCCAAGATATTTTTCTGCGTTCTTCAAAATCGCTAAACGTTCCGCCTCGCCAATACACCTATCACAAACACATTTTGGAGAATTAGCTAATTCGGTAAAGAAGTCCTTGGAGCTGTTCTTGGGAAGTTTCAACTTCGTCATTCCTGCGCCCAAATCATACATTCTCTGACAAAGCGACTCGTTAACCAAGTATGGCAGTTTTACAAGCTCAACAATGGCAACAATTTGCGAATTTATATTGCCGCGGTTTTTATCCAACTCAGAAACAATACCTTGTTTTTCAGTATTAAGTGCTTCGTAGTTTTTATCAAGTTCTTTTCGTTGATTTTCTTTCTCCAGCTTTTCTGCAGAAAATACACTAATATCTTCTTTTAGCTGCTTTTGTCTTGCCTTGAGATGTTTAATAAAACCTGCCACTTTCTCTTGTCTAGAACGAAGATTACTTAAAGAGCTTTGTGTTCCTTTGTTGCCACCTTCCGCGCTTTGAATTTCCTTCAAAATGCTTTCGTTCATCGCCAAGATTTCATCCAATTCATCCAAACGATAAAGATATCGTATAGTTTCATCTGCTTCGTTTGATGTTCTATCCATAGATTTCTTGGCTTGCTCTCCGTCAAAGACAAAACGGCTTACAAACTCTGCAGTAAAAATACCCTTGATGGATTCCGGCAAACGCAATCCGGCATCACGACCTTTAGGCGGAGCAAGTGTTTCGATCTTTGCGACACCATTAACATAGTCTAACACCAAAAAATACTTATACTGCTTTTCGTCAAACTTTACGGTCATACTGAATTCACCGCTATTTGATTGACTAATTGTAGGCGCAAACGAGCAAACTGTTTCTTCCGACCATTTTGTTGCGCTGCCATCCAAAAGGCCTTTGATAAGCGACATTGTGGTAGTTTTGCCTGTGCCATTCGCCATCATCACAAAATTGTTTTGAATAATCGTTCCTGATGTATTTACAAAAGACATTTTTAGGGAAGATATTTTTCGAATATGTTTATATTCGAATTCGAGTATCGTCATTTTCATTATTTGCTCTCCCCCGTTTCTGCATAGTCCAAAAGAGAAAAGTTATACTCGGTTAAATCTTCACCTTCTTCCTTCAGAAGAGATAAAACCCTTTTGAGATCGCTCTCTTTCGCATTATCGTCAAACTTGTTTTTAACAAATTGCTTGAATGCTTTTTTGAAATCATCCGGATACGAAGATTTATCGATTACTTCTTCTATTGTCGCTTCTATAATTTTATTTCTCATCTTCGATTCTCCTTGTTTTGGAAAGTTCGCCGAGCCACTGTGCACGTTCCTGATCGGCATTATTATCGTTTTCGCCAGAATCATCTAAAATAAAGTCGATTACGGTCGCTCTTTTAAGAGGATTGTTTTTATCAAGGCGTAAAGCTCGTCCTATTCTTTGTGTTGTAACCAATTTTGAACGATCGGACGCGAAAAGGAAGATGTTTGTCACGCTGCTTATATCGATACCTTCGGATATTTTTTTACAGGTCAACAAACATTCTATTTTACCTTCTGAGAAGTCATTCAAATTCGACTTTTCATCATCGGCATAATATGTGTGATACTTATCGGTATACTTTACGAGAACATCCTGTAGTTTTTCTCCATATGGCCTTTCTTGTACGAAAATAATCGATTTTTCTAGGAGTCCGGGCTTGTCTACAATAAAAGCCTCGAATCTATCAATTTTATCGATTGCTATCTTATTCACTCGAGCTAGTTGCGTGAACATTTCAGTTTCATCGTAGGGTTCGCCGCTTTCCTTTTTGGCGTTGAACGCAGCAATAATTTTTTTCTTTCTTTGCTTTTCTTCTTCGGTAAGAACATAAGTCAACGGAATGTAATCAAATTCACACAGAATTCCCTTCTGAATTGCATCCTTAAGTGAAAATTCAAATATTATCTCACCAATTTCATTCCGAAGGAAATCGTTTCCATCGTCATCATATTCACGCTCCGGTGTAGCGCTTAATCCTAAGCGATATCTGTAAGGAGATATTCTTCCCGTAAGATTTTCCACAAAAGAATTAGAACCTGCACCATGAACCTCGTCAAAGATAAACAGAGTATCTTCGCGATAGTTTCCGGGAGCTTTATCCAACAAGTTTAAAAGCTTTGTTAAATTACCGGCATCGCGAGATATCAAGAGAATGGAGTTGTCGGGATGAATAACAAATTTGCTTAACTCCTTCTGATTGTCATATTGGTAATAAATCTGCTTGTTTTTATACTTTTCTCGCATTTGCTTAGCCCATTGGTCAAGCAAATCATTACCGTACATAGTTATCACTACTCTCTTAATTTTGCCTTCCTCAAAGAGTTTGTTGATAATTTTAATAGCGGTTACAGTTTTTCCGGTTCCTGTTGCCATCGCTAAAATGCCATGTTCTTTTTCCAAAAAGCATTCCACGGCCTTGTCTTGGTGTATCCACTTGTTGACAGGTTTAGCTGTATAAGCATAAGGTCTATCCGAAGTGCGCAATTTGAAGATTTTTTCTTTTATCGCCTGAGGAATCGAATATATTTTTAAGTTCTTATCCTTCCCTATCCACAAGCGCTCAAAACGCTGCTTGTCAGCATCAACATATTCCTTTGTCCCTGTCCACGTTTTGAAAACTTTTATACTTTCGTAGTTTTGATATCCGTGAATACTATCATTTATTGATCCCGAAAAGGATAGAGCATCTTCACCGTTGTAAAACACTCCAAACTTATCGTGAAAATCTCCTTTGAGCTTCATCCTCGGAACAGCAAATTTCAATTCGATAATACCATCATAAAGCATCCAAGAAAACGCGTTTAGGACATCCTTTTTCATCTCGGCTGCTAGCGCTTCTACGTTTTTAGATAATGCTTCTTCTAACAGCTGATAAGCAGAATTATCTCTCTCGTTTGCCAATATAATCGCATCAGAATCTTCGTTAGAAATAATAGGACTTGTTATGAGTCGCATTATTCCACCTCGTGCTGCGAAATCACTCATACCGGATACGTTACACTCAAGCCATCCTGTGGTGAAATAACCTACTCCACGATCAAACTGAGTCGCCCACTGCAAACAGGGAGTATATAATTCCTCAACCAAATCATTTTCAGACGTGTCGAGACAAGGCTTAATTTTAGGAAATTCCATACCTTATATTCCCCCTTCACTAGATATTTGTATCCAAATGACACATATGATTGTAAAAATCTTTGCTATATCTCTTTTCATCTTCCAACAGCTTTGCTCCTCGATCAAGATGAGCTTTTACCATATCCGGGAAATACTCGTCTTCGGTAGCCGCTTTGCTTTGGCAGTTAATAATTAAAGCCTTAAATATCATATCATGGTCTCCAAAAATTGTTTGGCGACTCAGCTCTAATCCATCATTATCAGAAGAGTAGTCTTCATTGTCAAGTTTTCCTTTTCTGATAGATAATGCTATGGCAAGCTTCGATAGTATAAATGGCTGTAATCCCAACGACTGACCAAGCGATGCAAATATTTCTTGTGTTTGTTTTGATGTATGCAGTTTGTTGGTCATACGTTGCTACCTCCAAAGTATTTGTTAGCTAAAATTTCTGTGTTTCCAGCACTTGTATGATTTAGGACAAACGTGTTGGATATCACGTCAGATACTACATCCATGTGATTAGAAACGATTTCTTCATCCGTGGAAAGGATAATGATTTGTCCTTTAAGCTGTTTGAAGAAATGCTCCAAAATATTACCTCGGTGTTCACGGTCAATTCGAGCAAACGGAGTATCGATAATGTATGGTACATTGATTTTGTTTAAGCCAGAGAGTGCCTGATACAATGCCATTACAAAAATCTGTTTTTCGCCTGCGGAAAGTTGTTGTTTTACTTCAACCGGCAAATCAAATTCTGCATCACCTTCTCGAAGTTTGCTTTGCAACAATTCATATGCATGCAAACCTATTTGAGCAATAATATATTCCGGGCCGTTTATCATCAAAGATCTTTTGATATCTTTGGCCATAAAGTGCTTGTTTTTATAGGGTAATACATTTAGATTTTCATCAATATGAATGCCATCAATCAAGTCAGACTTGTTGATCAATGCTTTAAAATGCTCAGCGAAGCCAGTTTCGACAGCCTTAATGCTTTTAGCATATAACAACTCCTGAAGTTCATCAAAAGCCAATAATGCACGCGCAGAAATATCGTTGATCGATTGCTTTTTCAAAATTGCCTCATAGTCAGCCTTGGCTTTTGCCAATTTTGCGGCAGTAACCGCTTTATCAGCACGCAACTTCTGCAATTCTTTATCCAACTCAAGCAAGTGTTTGGAAAGATCTGCTTTACGCTCATTCAACTCGCTTTTCTTTTGCAAGTATTCATCATAGTTGTCGATGCTGCTTTTCTCCATCTTTTTTCTTATTCGCTTCACACAATTAAGCGATGCCTCGATATCATCAGTAGCACTTTTAATTCTTGTAATGTCAAAAGACAGTAGTGAATTTATTTTAGCATTCAATTCATATCGATCAAGATCAGACAGATTTAATATTGGAACAATTCCATCAGTTATACTCGCATAATTGCCAATTTCAAAAATTATCTTCTTTGTTATGTCTATTGAATGTTCTACACCGCAAGATGTTAACACTTCTAGAATAATAGATTGAATTTCGACCGTATCAATTGTCGATTTTACATTAGAATCAATTTGTGCCTTATGCTCTAAGTGGATTTGTTCTCTCAGACATTCAAGTTGTTGATTAAGAATGATAAACGGCAACACATTATTGGCAATATCTTTGAGCCATTTTCTTCTTTCATCTCTACGAGCTTCCTCTTTTGCAATCTGATCCTGCATGGATTTCCATTCTTTTTTAGAAATTCCACCACCCTTGCTATATGTTTTTTCAAGAGCAGCTAATTCTTCGTCTATGGACAGAATCAAATTCTCCGTTTCGACATATTCATCTTCAGCCTTCTCTACTCTAACAGCTGCAAGTGTATCTTCGCTTACACATCTATCATATTCTTGAGAAAAATTCATACTATCTTTCGCTTTTCCTCGCGAAATTCTTCTGAAATTCTCACGAATGATTTCCATAGTATCCAAATTACAGAGCTTCAAAAAAGCATCTTTAAAATCCGAATTTTTATTACCATTAAACACGAATTCACTTAACTTCTCGCCATCGAAGAAATAAAATCTGAACAGGTTGGGAGGAAGCAAGTGCAATATGTAGCTTTCAAAGTCGCTTTTTGCTGTCAAGTCTAAAAGTTCCCCATTCTTATATACATCAAATGTTTCAGAAATACGCTTTCCTGTGATTCTCCATTTTCTAACAAATGTGTACGTGTCATTATATTTTCCGTCATCAAGCAGCAAATCTATGGAAACTTCCGCTTCGCCTGCACGCTTTAATTTTTCATTGGAATTTATAATCTTTTCGACTTCAGAATAGTATTTTGCATTTATAGATTCAAATCCGTAAGCCACACAACCATATAGACAAAGCTTAATTGCTTTAAAAAGCGTTGTCTTTCCTGCTCCATTTTTTCCACCAATCAACACCATTCGCTTCGATATATCAGATACATTGAAATCAAATTCATTAGTATTAACATAGGGGCCAATGTTGCTTAATTTAATTTTTTGGATCTTCACCGTCAAGCCCCCTTTCTATCATGTTAAAGTGCAACCAATTCTGATTTATAATTTGATCAAATGATTTTTGAAGTTTATTGTTTCTTGTGATATGTTTATTATCGTCCACGGAAACGATTAGCTTTGTAATTAACTCAACAGGGATGTCATATTTATCTGCCACCTCCTCGATAGAAGTGATCGCTTCATCATCAAATCTTGGAGACTTATAGTCATCCCAAGGAAGTTTGACCTTTTTCACTTTAAAGTAGGTATCTACTAGCTTTCTGCACGACAAGTCGCCTTCTTCGTCCCACATTTTATCAATGGCTTTCAACTCACCGATCGTTATCAATTCCAATCCTGTTTCATTCTCAAGTTCAAGGAGTTTCTCGAGAATAATTCTTCTTGACTCCAATGTAAATGGGCCAAGTCCGAAGCTTCCGTCCACTTTTCTATACACAGTTCCGTTTCGTCTTTTGTTATCACGCATTTGAGGATTATCGCGCATTTTTAAAAGTTCGTTACGGAAGTTTCTGAGCGGAATCAATTCAGTTGCGCCACGATCAATGAAGTTTTGTAAGGACTTATCCTCTTTAACCATTGTGCAACACCAGCATCCAAACCTTGAGTTGCCTGTTACCGGAATTTTCTCTCTATCAACTTCGCCTAAAACGCTTTGTTCTTCTCCTAAGTTTTCGCCCTGATATAGATTGAACAAATATTTCATATCTGCTCCCCAAGGGCTTTGGCAATCATCCTTAAGCAAAAACTCCCACACCAATTCGTTAGGCACTTCAGTAATAGCGTTATAAACATAAGCATTAGGAATATCGTTATGCATATTCAAAAGCTTACCTTCAATCTCCCTTGCCGTGATTGTTTTCATTCTTGTTAAGCTTTCGCCTTTTCTAACGCCAAGTAGAATAATTATTTCGCCGTTTTCTTGAATTCGATCATTTACGAATTTATTCATCGGATTGATTTTAAGACGTTCTGTACACCATCTGAATCCGGGAGGTTCAGGCGTAGGATATCCCAAGCCTATCACACGACTCCAGAAAGTTTGCTCCGGTTCCGGGTATATCATATTAGCCTCTATTTTTAATCCGTCACGTTTTGAAGCGTCATTTATGCTCTGCGAGGAAGCATGCATGTAATTTTTGACAATAGGATTTTCCACCATTGTGTCAGAAGTGATGACATATATCTTTTTATGCATCTTCGAACCGGCACGCTTAAGTCGTTTCATCGCTTCGTATACAAGACTTACAAGCAACGTAGAGTCTTTGCCGCCACTGTATCCTATAAGCCACGGGCGGTTATCGTGCTTATAAACTATCATAATTTCTTTTATAATTTCTTCAAATACTTGAAAATTTCCTGTGTATGGCATAATTGTTTTTTTACCCCATTAATAAGCTTTCTTTCTTCAATTCGTCATCTGTAATCGGAAGATTTAACAATCTTTTTATTTCAACATAAGTAAGGAATATGCCCTGTTCATTTCTATTAATTTTACCGTTAATCTTAATAGCGCGGTTCATCCAACTTGACTCGTTATTTCTGAGCCAATCAATTTTGCTCAAGCCTTTTAATGTCTTTACCATATCAATGCTCGGATTGTTGCAATAGAATTCACACAAACGACCAAATGCCAATATAATTAACCCCTGAGTAATGATATAATCTTCTCTTAAACTCTTTTTGCTGAGCTCTCCGGCATCCATCTCATTCCACTCACGAATATTTTTCACAACATTATTCCAAAAATCAAATATTGTTTTAGCTGCCGTTTCGGATGTTCCAATGATTTTTGTAATTCTCTTATTGGCGGAATAAAATGTATTTAACGTAAAAATATTTGAAGAAAACTTACTAAGGTTGTCCTTTTCTTTATCAGTATATTTTCTTAAGAAAGTAATGTCGTTAATGATATTTTTGGTTATCAACGCAATTGGATCTTTAGATTCATACAGCGTATTTAGAGATTTTGATGTGGTAACTGCATGTTTGTTTAAATCGGTAAACATCTGCTGACTACACTGCAAGCCTTGATCTTTATATATAACAATTGAGATTGTTTCATCCTTGAGCGACTCATCTTCTTCAATTGCGGCAACAATAGCTGCCTTTCTGTGCTGTCCATCATTTATTAAAAAAGTGGCGGTCATATCAATTTCCAGCTCTCCGACACTTGAATTCCTCTGATAAGGAATGAAGTTCACCGTTCCATCAATAGAAGCTGCCAACGCAGAAAAGACATAGGAATTACGATTCTCTAAAATATATTCTTTGATCTCGGGAATACGTAATTCATTTAATTTGCGCTGCGCCCTATACTCGGGAGGGACATCAGAGGTATCTGTAACAAACAATTTTTGTAACAACCCCATAGGAACCATACAAATGTAATACTCTTTACCTGCTTGCGTGCCTTTTACTGCCGGAAATTTATAACTTATCATTCCAAACTCCTTTGCTACTTACGTATATACTTAAGTATATCACATAATTGCCTTTGTGTCAACCATTTTTCGACATCTTTTTGGCAGAATTATAAATAACGCTACGCTTTTTGTTCTCAATAAGGAAAGGACGATTCAACACCAACTTAGCTCGGCGTTAAATCGTCCTCTCTATTTTGATTTGTTTTTTCTCCTATATCGCGTGCCATTACAAGATTTATTGCAAAATCTGCGAGATCAGACGCCCTGATCTCTCGATCAATACATTTTTTAATGTCCTGCTCCATGATTTTTAGTGATTCTTCGCTTTTGTTTGGATAAATCTTTTTCAATACTTGCAGTATCATTTTGTTACCTCCTATTCTTTGGTAACACCAACAATACCACAGAAAGAGGAGAAAGTCCAGCGTTTTCTCAAACTTTGTATTTTAAAACTAATAGGTTTCTATTTGTATAATTTGCCTGATATTCAACTTTGCCTTTTCGATAAATAAGCATGCAATAGTCTTTTCCAACAAAGGATGCTACTGCTGATAAATATTTTGTCAAATTATCTTTGTCAAAAAGTGTATTTTTAGAATCAACTTCTATTTTTATTGGGGAAGACTTCAGATCTATACTTTTAAGTTCGCATTTGAAAGCAAAAGAGGTCTCCACGAGTTGAGATACAAAATTATCCTGTTTCGTGTTTTGATTTTTGCTTTCAGCTGACAAACTCAAATCAAAACATTCCATGTAATCAATAGAGAGAAAAGTAAATGCGGTCTTATGCATATACAGTAAAACATCTATTGTTTTCAACAAAATCATCAAATCATCTTTAGATATTACCTTTTTTATTCGCTCAGACGAACCATACTCCACCTCAACAACATCATTCACTATTTCATAATCATTGTGATTAGAAATGTTTCTCCATTGAGAAGCTGAAATATCCAAAAGCAAACCTTTATATATTCCACTAAAAGTTTCATTATATGTCATTAAAGCGTCAAGCGCCACACCAAATTTAGACTGTACACCCTGCTTGTTCTGAAATATTCTGCACATCTCATTTATGAACAAAACAAAATGCTTCAAAGAATTCTCGGTTCTCTCTCCGATTATTTGAAAAGCTTCTTTTACTAATAAATCAAAGCGATCAATTTCATGAATAGGTGTATGCAACATAACGTATTGTGTATAACTTGCTAACCCCTTAGATACTTGAGCATATCCGGTCTTTATAGCAGACGAAGCTCTTCCTGAATCAACTTCAAAAGCATTTCTACATATTTCTAAAATCAATTTGAGTCCGTCTTCAAAAAGGGTATCTCTTATAAAGGTGTTATACTGTACATAATCGTAATGGAAAATCCCACATTCTATTGCATGCCGCAAATTCTCTTTGTCCGCAACAAACTTTTCAAATTCATTAAAAACATCATCTTTTGTGAATCCCGTTGATTGATTCAGCTCATTATTTAAGTTATCAATGTATTCTTGACCAGTAATCATACAAATTTCCCCTTGTTCTATATGAGAACCCCATTACAATGATCAACCTCATGCTGAATGATCTGCGCAGTCCAGCCGGTGAAGTTTTTTGTGCGTGTTTGCATGTCCAAGGTCTGATACTGCACCTTGATGGTCTTATAGCGCTTGCACTTACGAGGGCCGCCGAGAAGTGACAGACAGCCTTCCTCGGTGTCGTACGCGCCGTCCTTCTTGACGATCTCCGGATTGAGCATTACGGTGTATGTAGGAGCTCGTCCGCTCTCGTCGAGAAAAGCAATAATGCGCTTGCGCACACCAATCATATTCGCTGCCATGCCGACACAGCTTTCTCTGTGCGCCATCAGCGTATCAAGCAAGTCCTGTGCGACCTGCAAATCTTCTTTTGTTGCGACCTCCGACTTCCCTGCCAGGAATATCGGATCGTGCATCAGTTCTTTAATCAT
>CALGCW010000008.1 GCA_937884385.1 uncultured Clostridia bacterium
CTTTTTGGTTCTTTTTCTCGAAAAAGAACATCTTATTCTCTTTGTCACTTCTCCCTTATAAGCCCGAATTTAGCAGTTGGTTAGTTGCTTTTTGGGTGGGATAATGAGTAATAAAAAGCAGCTTTCGAGTCAGAAAGCTGCTTTAGTTATTTATTTTACTTCAATAATGGATTCGTTCCACATATCGGGGGCTTCGTAGCCGAGGAGGTTTACCATCGTTGCAGCTACGTTTGCAAGGCCGAACTGACCGTTATCAGCCTTTACGGTATAATTTTCTGAATAGAAATTATCGTAGATGATGCAGGGAACGGGATTGAGCGTGTGGCTCGTCTTGGACTTGAAGGAGCCGTCCTTATTTGGCTTAGGCTGCTTTGTCTTTTTATCCATTTCGTACATCTCGTCTGCATTTCCGTGGTCTGCTGTGATGAGCGCGACGCCGTGAAGCTTATCAACCACATCGATAATTCTCTTGAGCTGAAGGTCGAGAGCCTCCATTGAGCATCTCGTTGCGGCAAGATTGCCCGTGTGACCGACCATATCACCGTTGGGGAAGTTTACGCGAAGGTATGCGTACTTTCCAGACTCAAGGCATTCGATGAGCTTATCAGTTATCTCTGCGCACTTCATCCAGGGTCTCTGCTCAAAGGGAACTACGTCGGAGGGAATCTCAATATAGGTTTCAAGCTCCTCGGAGAACTTGCCCGACTTGTTTCCGTTCCAGAAATAAGTTACGTGACCGTATTTCTGTGTTTCGGAGATCGCGAGCTGGCTGACGCCGGTGTTGGTGAGATATTCACCGAGAGTATTAGTGATCTCGGGGGGATTTACAAGATATTTTGATGGAATATGAAGGTCGCCGTCGTATTCGAGCATACCTGCGTAAACCACTGCGGGAACTCTTACGCGGTCGAACTTATCGAAGTCTGCGCCGCCCTCGAAGGCTTTGGAGATCTCGATGGAACGGTCACCGCGGAAGTTGTAGAAGATCACGCTGTCGCCGTCATTAACAGTGCCGATGGGCTTGCCGTCCTCTGCGATAACGAAGGGGGGGAGATCCTGGTCGATGACCTTGTATTCGTCACGGTAGGTCTCAACTGCCTTTGCTGCGCAGCAGAACTGTCTGCCTTCACCGAGAACGTGGGTCTTCCAGCCGAGGTCGACCATTGCCCAGTTTGCTTCGTAACGGTCCATAGTGATCTTCATTCTGCCTCCACCGCTTGCGATGCGTGCGTCGAAGCCGTCACCGTTAAGGGATGCGAGGAATTCCTCAAAGGGAAGGATGTATTCAAGAGCACTTGTCTCGCCTACGTCACGTCCGTCGATAAGAGTGTGAATTCTTACCTTGTTTACACCCTCCTGCTTCGCCTCTGTGAGCATTGCCTTGAGGTGATCAATGTGGGAGTGAACGTTGCCGTCGGAGAAAAGACCGATAAAGTGAAGAGTTGAGCCGTTTGACTTTACATTAGAGATGAGCTCCTGCCAGGTAGCAGAGGAGAACATTTTCTTGCTTTCGATAGAATTGGAAACGAGCTTTGCGCCCTGTGCGAAGACCTGACCGGATCCGAGCGCGTTGTGACCGACCTCACTGTTACCCATATCATCGTCGGAGGGGAGACCTACCGCCGTGCCGTGAGCCTTGAGCGATACCATAGGATATTTTGCCATAAGCATATCGAGTGTGGGGGTATAAGCCTGTGCAACCGCGTTTGAAACAGTATTGGGAGCAAGACCTACGCCGTCCATAACGACGGTGAGGACGGGGCCCTTTACACCTTCAAAGCCTTGGAGCTTGTTAAGAGATTTGTTCATTATTTGAACCTCCGTATATAAATTAAATTATTAACAATCATCTTATAGTATAACTTTTTTTGCGCTTAATTTCAATAGGTTTGGCGAAAAAATAAATAATATTTTCACAAAGATGATAAATAAAGGTTAATTTGCTTGACGAAAGGCAAAAAATGGTGTATAATTAATCAGTTAATCAAGTATTTTATAGAATAAAAAGGAAAATGCTATGAAAAAATACAAGAGCTTATATGATTATTTGAAGGAGCAGGATGCGCCTGCGGTCATGATGACCTTTGAAGAGATAGAGGAGCTTATCTACGGTAAGCTGCCTAAAAGTGCGTTTGTTTACCGTCAGTGGTGGGCTAATGGCGGTCACATTCAAGCAGATGCGTGGATGGATGCGGGTTATCTTGTCAAAAAGGTCGATTTTAAGGGAAAAACAGTCGTTTTCGGTATCGCAAACGAGACGATAAGGACATATAACAAGCTTGTCAGAGACAAAATTCCGCAGATCATAGAGGAAAGCGGAAAGCGTTGCCTTGTTGAGACTCTTGGTGACTTCGAATACCTGATCGCGCTTGAAAAGAAGCTCGACGAGGAGCTTGCTGAGTATCATATCGACCAGAATATCGAGGAGCTTGCGGATATGCTTGAGGTTATTTACGCAACTGCGCTTGCGCGCGGATATACGCGTGAGGCACTTGAGAAGATCCGCGAGGAAAAGGCGCAGAAGCGCGGTGGATTTGAGAAAAAATATTATCTTCGCAAGGTGGAAGAATAACTGTTATTGGAAAGGAAGTATAGAAAATGTCGGAATGCACACATAATTGCAGTAGCTGCTCTGCAAGCTGTTCAACAAAGTCAAAGCATGATTTTTTGGAGCCGCTTAATGCAAAATCAACTATAAAGCACGTTATCGGTGTCGTCAGCGGAAAGGGCGGCGTCGGAAAATCGATGGTGACGTCAACTCTTGCCACTCTTATGCAGAGGGCAGGGTACAAGGTAGGAATTCTTGATGCGGATATCACGGGTCCTTCAATTCCCAAGGCTTTTGGAATCTCTGCGGGCGTTGAGGGTGACGACGACGGAATGATCCCGCCCGAAAGCTCTACGGGAATTAAGGTGATGAGCGTTAATCTCCTTTTGCCCGATGCGACAGCACCCGTAGTTTGGCGCGGTCCCGTTATTGCGGGCACGGTTAAGCAGTTCTGGAGTGGAACGGTTTGGGGAGATCTTGACTACCTTTTCGTTGACTGCCCTCCCGGAACCGGCGACGTACCGCTTACCGTTTTTCAGAGTATTCCGCTTGACGGAATAGTGATCGTTTCATCTCCCCAGGAGCTTGTTTCGATGATAGTTGAAAAGGCGGCGAATATGGCGAGAATGATGCAGGTGGACGTTGTGGGGCTCGTTGAGAATATGAGCTATCTCAGATGCCCCGATTGCGGCAAGGAGATAAAGATTTTCGGTGAAAGCCACATCGAGCAGATAGCAGAGAAGTTTGGATATCCTTTGCTTGCTAAAATGCCCATTGACCCATCTCTTGCAGCTCTTGTTGATGCAGGTGAGATCGAAAAAATGGATGCAGACTATCTCGACGGCGCGCTTGAGGTGCTTAAAAGGGTGAAAAATGTGAAATAAGAAATAATAACACCGCTTGTGAAAACAGGCGGTTTTTTATTGACAAAGCGCTATTTAAGTGATAGAATATAAATATAAATGCCGACGGGCTTAAACGTGAAGGTAAAAATATGAAGCGACCTACTTTATTTAAACAAGTTGTGATTGTTTGCGTATTTGCGCTCGTTATCTTCTGTATGACGGGATGCGAGATGCTTTGGAATCACATTTGGGGAAATCACATCTACACTACGGAAATAACTGCTCCGACGTGTACAGAAAATGGCTACACCACATATATTTGCAGCTGTGGCGAGACCTACGTTGACGATTTTGTCGACGCTATCGGACACGATTATGAGTCCGTTGTGACTGAGCCTACTGCTACGGAAAGGGGATATACAACACATACGTGTAAAAGATGCGGTGATAGCTATGTTGACAATTACGTTGATCATAAACACGAGCATTCTTATACCGCTGTTGTGACAAATCCTACTTGTACAGAGAAAGGTTATTCAACGTATACTTGTGATTGCGGTGACAGTTACGTTGACGATTACGTAAACGCTCTTGGCCACGATTATGAGTCCGTTGTGACCGAGCCTACTTGCACAGATAAGGGCTATACCATTTACGCCTGTGATTGCGGTGACGGATATATTGGCGATTACGTTGACGCTAAGGGTCACAGCTTTGGTTCTTGGAAAGTAGTAAAAGAAGCTTCTTGCACAGAGGACGGATATAAAGAAAAAGTCTGCGCATGCGGAGAAAAGAAAACGTTGGTTATTGCTGCTACAGGACATATCTTTGGGGATTGGGAGATTGTAAAAGAGCCTACCTGCGAAGACGGTCTTGAAGAAAGAACATGCAAATGCGGTGAAAAAGAGACAAACATTCTTCCTGCTGTTGATGAGCATAGAAAGGGAAAATGGATAACTGACAAAGAAGCCACTTGTACCGAAGAGGGTATCAGACATTTAGAGTGCGCTGTGTGCGGAGAAACTATGAAAACTAGTACAATTTCCGCAAAAGGTCACTATTGGAGCGTTGTAACTATAAAGGAGCCAACCTGCACTGAGTGGGGGCTTGAAAAATTTGTTTGCGAATGCGGTCTTAATGAGAGTCGTGAAATTACTCCGCGCGGTCATAGCGGTCAGTGGATTGTGGATGAAGAAGCGACTTGTACCGAATGGGGTAGCCGTCATATAGATTGTACTACTTGTAGTACTACCGTCACGGAGAGGATATACCCCAAAGGACACGAGTGGAACGAATGGGTAATTGAGCAAGAAGTTAACTGCAGACAGTACGGTTATAAGCACAGGGAATGTTCTGCTTGTGGGGAAACGCAAAATGTGACTACCTCTGCATTTGGTCATAGCTTTGAAAACGGTTTTTGTAAGAGATGCGGTTTCCACGAGCCCTCTGAGGGACTTGAGTTTACTCTGAACGAGGACGGCATGAGCTACAGTGTGACGGGCATAGGAACCTGTGAGGACAGGGATGTTATAATACCCGACGTATACAACAAATTACCTGTAACTGCTATTGGTATGGGTGCATTTGACAGATGTAACTTGATTACAAGTATAGATATTCCGGATACCATAACAAGTATCGGTAGCTATGCATTTTTGGAAGCAAGATGGCTTAAGACAATAAAGATAGGCAGCGGAGTAAAGAGCATAGGAATTGATGCTTTCAAAGACTGCTATCCAATGGTAAGTGTAAATTATAATAGTACGAAGAACGTTTATATCAAGGATGTTGAGGCGTGGTGTAATATAGAGTTCGGCAATTATAGCTCAAATCCTCTGAACCACAGTGATAGCTTTGGAGCAGGCGCAAATTTGTATCTTAACGAAGCACTTGTGACTGAACTTATTATTCCAGATGGAGTAGTGAATATTGCCGATATGGCATTCTTTGGTTGTGATTCCATTACAAGTGTGACTATTCCCGACAGTGTAATGAGTATTGGTAGCGATTCATTTAGAGCTTGCACATTGCTCGAGGATGTTTATTATACCGGTGATGCTTCAACTTGGGTTGGTATTAGCTTTAACGACTTTACTGCTAACCCGATGAATTATGTTAAGAATTTTTATTTCAACAATAAGCACGTAACTGAAGTTACGATTCCCAATGGCATAGAGAGTATCGGTGATTTTGCATTCGCAGGTTACACTCCACTCACAAGCGTAACACTTCCCGACACTGTGAAGAGCATCGGTAAGGGCGCATTTTATAGTTGTACCTCGCTCGATGCCATAACCATTGGAAACGGTGTAACGAGCATCGGTGATTTTGCATTCCGTGATTGCCTCTCACTTGTAAGTGTAAAAATACCTGATAGTGTAACGAGTATTGGTCATGAGGCATTTTGTGGCTGCGTTTCGCTCGAAAGTGCAACAATAGGAAAAGGTGTGAAGAGTATTGGTGATTATGCATTCAGAGGTTGCTATGCACTCGTAAGCGTAACATTAGGAGACAGCATAACAAGTATTGGTAACGGTGCTTTCCAAAATTGTGCTTCACTTAAAAGCATAAAGATTCCGGATAGTGCAACGAGTATTGGTTATGAGGCATTTGATAATTGTATTTCACTCGAAAGCGTAATACTCGGACAGAATGTGACGGCTATTGAGTATAGAATGTTCTATTGTTGTTCTTCACTCAAAAACATAATAATCCCTAACAGCGCAACGAGTATTGGTTATGAGGCATTTGCTAACTGCACTTCGCTCGAAAGCATAACGATAGGAAACGGCATAACGGAAATTGGCGGTTACGCATTCAATGATTGCAGCTTGCTCAGAAGCGTTAGTTTTGAAGGTGCTATCAATCAGTGGAATGACATCACTAAATATTCTAATTGGAATCATAATTTTCCTGCCACGGAAGTTATCTGCACTGATGGTACTGTAATGTTAAAATGAAATTCTATAAATGAATTTAAGAGAGCGCATATGCGCTCTCTTTTTCTGAATAAAACTGAAGCAAGTTGTCAATACTCCAAGTACCGAAATTGAAAGGAGTTTTGATTATGACGAACAAGGAATTGCTTTATATTGAGGATGCGCTTGGGCACGAAAAGTATTTTAAGGAAAAGTGCCAGGAGTGCTCGGCACAGCTCACGGACGGGGAGCTCAAAAACCTCGTTACGGACTTGACGCAGAAGCACGGCGAGATCTTTAACGGTTTCTATCAATTACTTTGATCGGGGGGAGAGAATATGAACGAAAATATGAATGACAGAAGCGTGATGGAGAATCTTCTGCTTCTTGAAAAGGGTGCGTGCGACCTCTATATGCACGGTGCAATTGAGGCGAGCGATGCGAACGTGTTTTCATCGTTTTCCAATGCCTTGAATAAGTCGTTGCAGCTTCAAAATCAGATCTATACGAAGATGAAGGAGAAGGGCTGGTATGCGCCCGAGGTTGCACAGCAGGACAAGGTTCAACAGCTTAAGCAGAAGTTTTCGGCTAACTGAAGCAAAAGGGGCGAGTGATCGCCCCTTTTGTGAATTAGGAATGGAATAAATGTAAAATGCAAAGTGCAAAATGCAAAATTGGGATTTATCGGGGAGAAATTACAAAGAGAAGAATATGTTCTTTTTCGAGAAAAAGAACCAAAAAGCTTTTTGGGAGCTTCGCGGCAAAATTCCGCGCAAATTGTGTTGTGACGAGTCACAACACCAAACGATTTTCGAGCCATTTTAACAGGCGGCTCGAAAATCTGTAATTTGCTACTTTTTTGCATAGCCTTAAATTAAATAAAACGGCTTCATTCAACAGTAGTAAATTTCAGAAAATCAATCACTTGTGATTGGTTTTCGTAGTTT
>CALGCW010000009.1 GCA_937884385.1 uncultured Clostridia bacterium
TTTTGTTATATTTTGCATTTCATTATAACACACCGAGCGTTACAAATGTGTTACAGTTTCGAGAGGAAAAAGGTTATTTTTTCAAGCAACCGTCTTTCTCACCGCGATGGCAAATCTGATGTACTCAACAAATACGGCAACCTCTACAGCGATGCTGCAAAATGCTGAAATATTTTTGAATTCAAAGCCATCATGGATAAAGCCGACGCCCTGTTCGATCAGAGACAAGGAAGCGAAAGCCAAAAGAATGATTGCCCAAACGATATGACCCTTGGACGAGTTTGGTTTTTTCGCAATTCGCAAGCCTTTGATTCCTATGTAGATGTTAGGCAACGTAAGCAACAAAGAAACTGCAAAAACGAAGATCTTTGTAATAAGCAAAATATTCTCGGGTGCGCCCTCAGGAATTGCAGCGTTGTTGAGGTCACCATACAACAGCTCGGATACGATCTGAAGCAAGGAAAAAAACGCCAAAGCAAGCACTGCGATTGAAGATAATTTCAAATTTTTTCTAGTTTGTTCCATGTTTTTTCTCCTAAAAAAGTTTTTGTGCCATAATCATAGCATATGGGGCGTTACAAATGTGTTACACTCCCACACAAAATCAAAAAAATCATACTCAGGCACATTTGTTAATGTCCCTTCTTCCCTTTTATAAAAAGCTTTCAAAAAGCTCTATTCGACAGTTATTGGTGTGTTGTTGTGCCAATCGCCCATGGTCTCCACAGACTTTTGGTAATACCCTTTTTTGTAGAACAGGCACTTGGAAAGGTCAACGCCCATTTTGTCGGAGGTCAGCGTCAGCGCGATTGCGCGACATCCGCCTGCACAGTACTTGAAATAGGGGCAGGCATTGCACTCGGCATTTGCTGAGGCAAGGTCACCGACGGTGGAGCAAACCTCCGCAAGATATTTTCCCACCTGCAGGATTGGACGAAGACCGGATTCCTTAACGTTTCCGAGCACATCGTTTCTTGCTTCATAATATCCGGACATCTGCATGCAGGGGAACACGTTTCCGTTGGCGGCTACGGCAATCATGGTGCGATTTCCGCGGCATACGGGTATTGATGGCTTGAACGCGCCCTCTCGGCAGGTAACCGGGCGCAGAGAATAGCTTTTGCTACGGGGATGAAGAACAATAAACTGCCAAATATCCACGGTCATATTGTGTTCCTCTCCGGAATACACGCGGCAAAAGTCAAGCATCTTGTCAAAATATTCATCCAAATCAAGGGTCGCGCCCTTTGCATTTTCATTCCAACGGGGCACCTCTGTTGTGCGGATGATGCGCATTTTGCCTACTCCCATTTCGTCAAGCAAGCGTGCAGTGGCAATCATAGAGTCAACGTTTTTTCTGTGCACGTTGGTCTGTGCCATGACGCGGAAGCCGTTTTTTATGCAAAGTGCGATCGCGCGGAGTGCATCCTCCTCTGCCCCCTTGCGGTTTCTGAGCCAATCGTGATGACCGAGACCGTCAAAGGAGATCTTCATGAGGGGATCACATCCGATCTCCTTCATTTTATCCAGTATTTCTTGTGTAATATAATATCCGTTGGTGTTCAACTCCTCCACGTACATTCCACGGCGGTAGATGCCCTCCATAATGGGCAAAAAGTGCTTGTGACACATCGGCTCCCCGCCCGTAATGGTAAAGGCGTTGATTCCGCACGCCTGTGCCTCGTCGAGCAGCTTTTCCGCCTCCTCCAAAGAAAACTCTGCCATCAGCGGCGAGTTGTCCGCGGCGTTAAAGCAATGCAGACAATTGTAGTTGCACTTTCCGGTAATCATCCAGTTCATTGCGGGGAAATAGCGGTTGTCGCACTCCATTTTCTGCCACGTGGAAAGCGATTTTTCACCTTTTTCGCATTCGGAGATAAATCCCCTTTCAAGAAGGCTTGTGAGAAGCTCGCTTTCCTCAATCTCGGAGTGTCCGTCACAGCGAGAGAGTAATTCAAATTCTTCCTTTGTTAATTTCTGTGCAGCGACTACTCCCTTTACGTAATATGCGTAAGGCACGCGCCACCAGGAGCGTAGTGCAATTCGCTCGTTCAATATGTAAGTCATATATTTTTACCAACTTGCTTTCAGTTTTCTTTTGCGTTGTGCCGCAAAACGTTGAAAGCGCGAAGCGAACCGTCTTGGCGGAACGCTTCGCGCTGTTTTGTGTAGCTTTTTTGTGTTTTATAAGCCTTTTTATCTGTCCGGCAGATAGGAGGTTGCGTCGTTAGTGATTGTTTTGCCGCACTTCGGGCAGGAATAAGGACCGGGTCTCACGTAAATGGTAGCTCTGCAGTGTGGGCAAGTTCTTGCGTTGGTCCCACCATTTACTACTTTCTCTTCCGCCTCGTCTTCACTCGGGCAACTCAAGCCCAAGAAGCCTCCGCCTGCAACTGCACCCAACT
>CALGCW010000010.1 GCA_937884385.1 uncultured Clostridia bacterium
AAAATAATAATTATAGGTGGGGTTGCGGGTGGAGCAACTGCCGCGGCAAGAATAAGAAGATTAGACGAGAATGCAGAGATCGTCATTTTTGAGCGCTCGGGTTATATTTCATACGCAAATTGCGGTTTACCGTATTATATTGGCGGTATTATTGAAGATGAAGAAGATTTGACGTTGCAAACGCCCGAAGGCTTTTATCGACGTTTCAAAATTAAAGCCAAGGTATACCACGAGGTAACCGATATTGACGCGAAAAACAAAACCGTTTCCGTAACCGACCTGAAAACGGGAGTGCGCTTTACGGAAAGTTACGATAAGCTGATTTTATCCCCCGGCGCAAAGCCTATTTTGCCCGATTTCTATACTGAAAATGAAAGAACCTTTACTCTTAGAACAGTAGAGGATACACTGAAGATCCGTGCATTTATAGAACAGGATCATCCTAAAACAGCGGTTGTGATCGGCGGTGGATTTATCGGTCTTGAAATGGCGGAAAATCTTACTGAGCTTGGAATCAAAACGACGATCATTCAGCGTGGCAATCATCTTTTGCCTACGGTTGACTGTGATATGGCATCGTTCATCCACGCAAGCTTCCGTTCACGCGGAGTACAGCTGTTACTGAATAGCAGCACCGAAAAAATGAGCGTGATAGGCGACAAGGTCTTGCTTGAACTTACCGACGGAGGGCAAATCAGCGCCGATATGGCTGTGATTTCGGTTGGTGTTGTTCCTGAAAATACCCTTGCGAAAAAGGCGGGTTTAGAGCTTGGCGTAAAAGGCGCAATCAAGGTAAACAGCAAAATGGAAACCTCTGTTCCCGATATCTACGCGGTGGGAGATGCCGTGCAAGTAAAACATTTTATCACCGAGCAAGACGTGCTAATTTCCTTGGCAGGACCTGCGAATAAGCAGGGGCGCATCGCCGCCGATAATATTTGTGGGCTTGACAGCGAATATAAGGGCTCGCAAGGTTCGTCTGTTATAAAGCTCTTTGATATGACGGTGGCAACGACGGGTATTAACGAACAGCAAGCGTTGGCAAGCGGCTACGAATACGAAAAGGTTATTTTAACGCAAAATTCGCACGCAGGATATTACCCGAACGCAACGGCAATGACTCTAAAGCTGATTTTTGAAAAGGAAAGCTTTAAGATCTTAGGCGCGCAGATCGTCGGTTACGATGGCGTGGATAAACGCATTGACGTGATTGCAACGGCAATTCGCGCAGACTTCGGGGCTGACGAGCTGAAGGATTTG
>CALGCW010000011.1 GCA_937884385.1 uncultured Clostridia bacterium
TGATCTGCATTATCAGCCTGTCATAGTTCCCTTCCCAGCGGTTTTTAATGGTCTGCAACTCGTCACCGCAAAACGGGATGGAATTAAGAAATGCGGCGGTTGACAGCATGGCGTTAGGGGTCATATTCATTGTGCGCACAAGTTTGCCAAGCGCGGGATTTCCGAATATGGACGCTGCAATCAACAGCGAAACGGTCTTTGCCGTCCCGGTTCCGCCCCATAGGTGCATCACAAACGGGTTTTCTCCTATCAGTTCGATCAACGGTGAAGCAAAAGCCGCCGCCATAACCAGACGGATTTCTATTGACAGCCGCAACGGTTCGGTGTACTCGACCCACTCTGCAAGCGTGCCCTTCTGTTTAATGGAGCTATACAGATATCTATATGTATCGTCCCCATCAAACTGTATACCATCGGAGTACGGCATAAACATTTCGCGCCCGTCCAGTTCCGTCCACCCCATAACGCTACGGGCCGGGTGGCGGGGTAGCCGTTCGTCAAACTCCGCCAGCACCGAATTGAAATACTGCGCTATGAGCCGCGCATTATCCGTCCCGACAGGAACGCCCTGATCCGCCAGCGTGATTATCTTTGACGAATTAGTTAGCTTTTCCCGATTTGACACGATCTTTCGCCATCTGTTTTGATCCCATATGGCTACTTCGACCTTCTGCACCGAATTGTCCAGATTGTCCATGATCGAAACGGGCAGGATAGGCTTTCTCGATACCAGCTTGTCCATTACGAAACGGTTTGATACGGTTTGCCCGTTATCGTTTGTAACCGATTCTATGTGGCCCTGTTGAACTCCGCCCGTGCCGATACGGTATTGACGCTCGAACATATAGGCGTATTCTGTTGTGAGATCAGTAAACTTGCTCATTTAGTATCGTCCTAATCCTCATAGCCTCGCACCAATCCGTGCGCCATTCTTCATCCGCCGTTTTGGGCTGTTCCGTCCTGCATATAATCTCTACGGCATTTTGTAATCCTGCCATGTTCGCCGCGTGTATACCTTGCAAATCGGAATCGATCTTTGCCAACTGATCCGCCAACCTCCGTTGCGCTATCTCGCGGTTTATCCTGTTCAGATCGGAACGGTTCAAATCGGGCCGTCCCTCTCCAATCGGTAATCCAAGCCCGAAATCATCATTGATCCGTTGCATTGCGTCCCGGAACGAAATCCCCATTACGCTCTGCACAAACTGGATTACATCACCGCTTGCATGACAAACCCAACAATAGTAGCTGTGCGGGTATATCCGCATATTCCGATCTTTCCCGTTGTGTACCGGGCAACAGATTCTATTTAGGACGATCCGCTGCCCGGTGTATCGATCCACAACATCCTGCATCGTGACACGCGACTTGATTAACTCTGCATAGTCAATCATGCTTTCGGCCCGAATTGATCGCCACGGACAAGGTGAATCGCCGTAACCGCCTGTTCCTCCGACAAGCCCAGCCCGTCCATAAGCCGTCCGATCTGCTTCTTCCGCGTTTCACTCTTATCGTCACGCTCTTTCATGCAAGTCCGCCGCCCTTCGTGAAACAACTTCCAGTTCGTGCGCTCCTGCCTGTGCGGACAGTTCTCGATTTCACAAGTCCCGCACTTATGGCCTCTCTGCCATATGATGTAGTCCGCCTGTTTTCGCGCTGTGTCAATCAAGGTTGCGGGGTCAACGGTTGTCAAGCTGTAATACCAATCCCCTCCGTAAAAAGACAATGCGCTTTGCTTCATCTTAGCCGCCCTTTTTAGCATTAGTACGGCCTTATGCTCTATTAACAACGCCTCCAAATAGTCCTCATGCGCCTGTTCCACAATGGCGTTTCCCATGTTTTCCCATTCGGCATTGTCATTCATCCTGCGCCTCCTTGACCCGACTAACGCCGACCAACCCGCTTGTGGCGATCCGGTACGCTATAGTAGCTTCGTATTCTCCGATCCCCGTTTCCTCCATTATGCGCTTAACGCATCTGTCGCGCCGCGCTTTTGTGAACGGGGCCGATCTGTTACCTTCTAAAAGATGGTATGGGTCTTTACTCATTTCGTCCCTCCGTTAGTATCTCCATAATCCGCCGCCCGGTCTGCCGCTTATCGCAAAACTCAAATCGAACGTGGTATGTGTATTCCATTGCTTTCAGTATCTTATATAGCCGTTCGCCGCTAACCGCTAAAGGCGATTCTTTCAGGCGCGGGTTCTCCCACTTTGCCACATCGTCCAGCGATTTGATACCACCGCCATGCTCCACCAGCACCACAACGGATATGCCGACTTCCTGCGCCCGTAGCAGTTCGTTTCGGAATCTTTCGTGATCCTGCACAACATTGTTGCATAGCTCATTCAAATTCTGCTTGCGATCCACGACAAGATACGGGTTACTCATAATCTGGTAATCGCCAACATACATCTTTGACCGTATCACCCGCGCACCGATTTGATTGAAATAGTCCGTGATTTTTCCAATCGCTTCTTTGCGTTCCCGTGTATCTACGATAACCGTTGTCACCCGTGCTTTCTTCTCCATAGCTCCCTCTTGATAGCGTCACAAGTTCCCTCGATCTCTGCAATCAGTTTTAGGATTTGCTCAATGTATTCATCGTCCGTTTTTTTCTTTTCTACATACGGTTTCAAGAATCGTTCGGGCCACAACCCATTGCCGCCGTCAATGTCCAGTTCGTAGTAAATTGTCAGTTCGTTCCCGTTCGGAGGCGTGTACATCTGCGCGGTCAGTATCTTCATAACGTGCGCGGTATGTCCGCTGTAAACCCGCATATCATCCGGGCAATCCGCCTCTTTTCGGATATCCTTAATAACAACCGTGTCGTACATCTTGTAGGCCATATCGCACCACCTTAAAACGGAATATCCTCTTGTGACACATCAGGAAACGTGGTAGCGTCCGCCACGGGTTGCTCCGAATTGCTATTGTCCGACTTTCCCTTGCCAATCGGAAACTCTACATCATCGATCCATACGCCCCATTTAACCCGGTTCGTGCCGTCCTTTGCTGTGTATTTATCGCTCTGGAATCTGCCTCGCACCAGAATGCCGTCACCGCGCTTAAAATACTTGTCGATAAACGCCCCTGTCTTTCCAAATGCGGTACAATCCACAAAGTCTGTCTGCTTGTTTCCGTCCTTGTCCTTGCGGCTCCGATCAATCGCAACCGTGATATTGCAAATCTCCGTTCCGCCACCTACGACCTTCAATTCGGGATCACGCACCAACCGACCCTCACCGATCCATACGTTCATTCCTTTACTGCCTCCTTTGCTTTCTCCGCTGCGGCTCCAACCGCTACGCCTACCAACGCTACGAAATAACCGATAATCAGCCCGATAACAAGAGCCAATACAACCGCCGTAATGTTAATCATCTGTTGTGCCTCCTACCATGTCAAAATAGTCTAATGTCACCGCGCCTTTGAGCTTTCTGGTAGCTCTGCAATATGCGCAACGTTCGCACCGTTCCGCTTCGACCAACCCAGCTTTCATGCCCTTAAAAATTTCAATTCGGGTTGATATAAAGTCGATCTCTGCGTCCATCCGTGATTGCGGTATCTCGATGATCGCCAGATCGGACGGTTCCTCTTTCGTGATTGCCGCAATATAGCAAGGTAATCCGTGGCCCTCTATCTTCTGGTATAGAGCCATTTGCAGCGTCCACCGCCAATAATCCACCACGTTCAAGCGGCCCTCTCCCTCGCGGTACAGCGGCTTAAAATCCCGGACGGTCTTTAAGTCCACAATTCGGTCTTTCGCCAGCACATCGAATTTAGCCTTGAACGGAACGCCCCATAGCTCTGCGGTCTTAATCGTTTGGTGTCGGCCCTTCATAAAGTCCATAAACACATTGTCCGACTTCGCCCGGTCTACCATCTGTTGCGCCTTAACATACTCCGATTTGAGCGATCCGTCACGCTTGAATATCTCCGGGTGTTCGTTTCCGAATAGCTCAAACGCTCTCTTGCTCTCAAACGCTGCGTCAACGTAGCTGCCGACCATCAACGCCTCCGATTTGGGGCGTTCGTATTCGCCGTTCAGTTCCGCCATTGTGCGGGCGGGGCAATCCAAAAAACTCTTTAGCAGACTTGCCGACCAGTACCGATTATTCATTTCGATGCTGTGGTAGTTTCTCGCTGTCAGCCGTTCCTCATTCATGCCCCAGCTTTAGCCTCCTGCGCACACTTTCCGCACAACCGCTTGCCGTATGTAGCCTTAGTCTTTTCCGCAACGCCCTCCGCCGTCATGCCAAACGCCGCACCGATAACTGCGCCGCACTTTTCGCATATCAAATCGGGCTTCGCCGTCTCTGCCTGTTTCGTCTCGTTTCGCTTCGTTTCGGGCGGGCTGTACGGCCTAACCCGCAAACACTCCACAATGTCACCGCCGAATCGCGTTGTATCGGCATACAGCGTAATGCGCTTTCCGTTCCAATCCTCAACATAGGGGCTACCGACAACCTTTGTGATCGTCTTTGCGTTCGTTCGGTTCAGGATCATCGGCTTTACGTTCTCTTTGAAATGAGCTACCATACATTGCTCTTTACGCCCGCTGTTGCCCGTGACCACTTCCTGCCGCACATAGTCAATCGTTAGTGTCAAATCCTTGCCGTCCTCTATCGAATATGTCCCTAAATAGTCCATGTTCACCATCTTTTTCCAATGCGTCTTGCTCACTTCTTCCCTCCTAAAGCAGCCACCTTAACAATCGTCATCATGTCCCGAAGCCTGTCATTCTCCCCGGTCAAGT
>CALGCW010000012.1 GCA_937884385.1 uncultured Clostridia bacterium
CCTATTTTCTTCGCTACGTATGCACCCTTTGTCGGGCGGCATCAAAGAACATTACGACGGGTTGGGCGCCGCTGATCTTTGTGAATGTTGTTTTTATCATTACTATCATACTGTCCTCGGTCTTTCCGATCAGACTTACAAGCTTTCGTGATCCCTCGTTTATTACGTTTGTATTTTTAAGTATTTCGATCATGGCTGTGTATCCCGTTATCTTCTCAAGCATTAACCATATGTCCGAAGCCGCCGAAAAAAGAGAGGTCGAAACACAAAATAAGCTCGTAGCGCAGATCGAAGCGGAAACTGCCCAGCTTGCGGCGGACAGCAAATCAAGACACGACAGACGTCATCACAATCTCGTTATGCTTGGATTGGCGAAAAGCGGTGATTTCGAAACGCTGACGAAGCATCTGACAAATCTTGTGGATGACGACAACAAGGTGTGGGGCGAAACCCGTTACTGTGAGAATAACACGGTAAATATGATCCTGACCATGTATAAAAGGCGAGCAAGCCAAAACGGTATCTCCGTAAAAATTTCCGCCAAAGCAAGTGGTAGCCTTGCCGTGCCTCCGCAGGATCTCGTTGTGGTGATCGCCAATCTCTTTGAAAATGCCATCAACGAGGTAGCAAATTTGAAGAGTAAGGAAGGTTACATAGATATTCAGATCAAAGACAGCCCCGAACGGTTGCTCATAAAAATAGACAATCCGTGCAGGGCAAATCTGACCTTCGATGAAAACCTCTACGGCATTGGCATTCGCTCGGTGATCTCCACCACAAGCAAGTATGAAGGCATGTATGATTTCACCGCCGAGGATGGCGTCTTTTCTGCCAAAATCATCTTGAATTTGAAATAAAAACTGCAATCTACGCCAAATCAGATACAATCTACGACAAACTCCCCATTTTGGGGAGTTTTTTTATTATGATGTAAGTAATATCAATACGCGCGAAAGGGGCGATGAGATTGACAGAAAAGAGATATGCGGATGATGGATATCTCATTGTATCCGAGCTTGACCGATGTCCGTTTTTTGAAAAAGGCGAAGCCGCCTCGCAGCCCTGCTGCGGCGACGATTGCTTCTTCTGCAAATTCTCGGATTTCCGCAAGCAGGAATACATTGAGCAGGTGAAAACCGATGCCCGACGCGGCGTACTTTACAGCGTATGCCACAACGAAAAGAATAAAAAATCAGCAATATAATTTTTGGAGGAAAGAAACATGAAAAAACGAATTTTAAGCGTACTGATCACGGTTGTCATGCTGATTGGCATGCTGCCAACCGCAGTTTTTGCGGTGGAGACCGCCTACGACATTTGGGTCGGCGGCGTGCAGGTTACGAGCTCCAACAAGGATAACATTGTCGTTCCTGATGCAAACGGCTCTGCAAAGTACGACCCCACCACCAACACCCTCACGCTGAACAACTTCAGCTACACGGGTGAGGGATATGTATACGATTCTCCGTGGTGCGCCGCAATCTTTTCCAAAAACGACCTTGCCGTCGAAGTTGTGGGCAACAATACGGTTACCGCTTCCGTGACGAACCCCTATACGGCTGAAGCACTTAAGGTTTGGGGGGCATTGACCATTACCGGCGACTCCGGCAGCAGCTTGAGTCTGACAGGTGCCGGAAGAGGTGGCGTAGTATGTATTGGCGATCTGAAAATCGAGAATGTAACCGTAAATGCCACAGGCACCAGCGGTCTTCGCAGCGATGAAGGTAACATCACCATCCATAACGCAATCGTTCATGCTACTGCTACCACCGGTAGTGGAAATTACGAAGGCGCTATTGTTGCCAATGAGAAGAATATAACGATTGAGAATTCGAAGGTTACTGCGACGGCAATCTCCGGATATGCTATCAATATCAACGGCACTGACTATAATACTTGTACCATTAAAAACAGCAATGTCACTATTTCTAACGCAAAGTACGGCATACGATTAACAAGTTATGCAAATCTAAAGGTTGAAAACAGCACTCTGACAATAACCGCTACAGATAAAGCGATTGACGCTTTTGGTGGTAACAGCATCCTCGTTGATAACCACTTAGTCCATGCAG
>CALGCW010000013.1 GCA_937884385.1 uncultured Clostridia bacterium
TTATGAAGATGGGCTAATTCATGTGTACCGTAGGGGCGGATTCTATATCCGCCCGAAAAAACGCAGTTTTTTATAGCCTTGATGCTTTCGTCAAGCTCGGATTCATCCTTTGCAAAAACAAGAATGTCATCCGAATATCGGATATAGGGAATATTTCGACTGAAGAAATATTCATCAAGCTCACGCAGATAAAAATTTGCAAGAAATGCAGATACGGGAACACCTGCCATAATCCCTTTTCGTTCTTCAAGCAATTCACCGTTATACTGCACATACGGATTTCGGAGAAGTGTTTCAAAAAACAAATATAATTCGGAATCGTCACTTAAAGCTTTTTTTAAATTCGGAAGAAGAATATCAACATCAACCGAGTTGAAATAGTCACTTATATCGGCTTTGTAGACATATCTGTCATCCAAATCCTTGATTTTCATAACATCCTCTGCGGCTTTTTTAACTCCCGATTCTTTTCGGAAGGAATAAAGATTCGGTGAAAAAAGATAATCATAATCACGAAGAAGAAAGGAAATCAGCTTTAAAACATAGTTTTCTTCTCTGCCAAAAGTATATACAGTTCTTTTTCTGCCTGCTTTTGATTTGCTGATAAGCGTTTTTTGCGGAGCTGAAAAGCTTTGATTGATTCTGATTCTGCCTGCAACGGGAAGATATTCCTTGCCGTCAATAAACCTCCGAAGGTCTGCAGTATCCTTTTCGCTTATGTTTCCCTGCTCAATTTTGTGAATAAAAAAGGCTTCCCATATTTCCTTTTCAAACAGTTTATCAATTACGCACATAAATCATTAAATAAAAAAACAGAGAGAAAATGATTTAACATCGCAATTTTGCGATACGAAACCGTACACGAAACGGCTGCCTGCAAAACTCATAAAGTTCCGTGCTGGGTTCTTCACAGGCGCATAAAGCTTTTCTCTCTGTTTTAAGCAAAAATTATTTGAGGTTTTCTCTTATTCGGTTAATGACATATCCGCTTTCGTTTTCCATTCCCTTGAAGAAACGGATGTAAGGAATGCCGTTATCGTCAAGAACCTTGTAAGTTCCTTTTGCAATCATAGAACGGTACTGATTCTTGTTCATAACAAGAACTGCAAGTTTAGGCTGAGAACCGTTTGAGAAAAGGTATGAAATCGGGTAGCAGCTCGGATGCGCACTTGCATCAAAGTTTTTGGCGTGAACATTTGTTGAGATTGAATAACCGGGGAAGCTTGCTTCGGTGATAACAGACGCAAAATAATTGTCATCGGTGTTGTATGTTTTCTGAACAAAAGGAGCAGAGGCGTATGTCTGCGATGACTGTGCATTACGGGCTGCATCGTCAAACTGCTGTGCGGTTTTATTGGCAAATTCCGTTACAGAAGGTTTAATAGCTTTGCTGATTGCATCACCTACTGCCTTGCTTACGCCATCGCTTATTCCTTTTCTCAAAATTCTTTCCAGAAATCCCATAAAGGTTCCTCCTTATAAATCTTTATATCTTATCAATATTTGTTTACGGCTTTTTATACCGAGTTTACGGTATATGTTTTTGCAATGGAAATGCACGGAAGAATGTGTAATAAACAATTCCTCCGCTATCTGTGCCTGCGTTTTGTCGGTAAGAAGATGAGCGAAAACCTCAAGTTCACGCCTCGATAGTTTTTCCAGCTCGGGATAAATTTCAAGCAGCCTCTTATGTTCGTTTTCTGCCAATGCAATATAATCGAAATAATTCAGTATTCCCATACGCCACCTCTTCAAGGATAATTATACTTTGTCAAGCTGAAGATGTAACCTGCCCAATATAGGGGGATTTGACACACACACTACCTTTTTGGGTAGTATTTCTCGTATATTCTTGAAAAAAAGAAAAATGTAATTTATAATTCTATTTAGAAAAGATACTGTTATGATTTGATTATATTGATTTTTTTGTCCGTTTTGCACCCCCCGTTTGGGGGGTTTTTAGGAAAAAACCACCTGTTCGGGTGAGTTTTTTAAAGAATTCAATGATTTTTACGATTTTGCGATGATTTTTCGCAGCAAAGGAAGGTGCGGTTTATGAATCACCCTATTCTCACAGAAAACCAGAAAAAGAGGAGAGATATTCCGCTTTGGATGCTCGTCTGCTTCTCTATGTTCAGCTTTTGGCAGATGGGATTTATCTATTATTTCCTTGAGCCGTCCTCGGCTCTCGACGGAAAGATCCCCATCGACATTAACATCGATTACGGCACTACGCTGACAGCGGTTTGTTACATACTCGGTATCCTTACAATGATCTTCTTGCCGAGGATTATTACGTGGGCGCAGAGGATCGCCACGGGTGTTGCACTGGTTTCGGCAGTCGCTTTCTTTCTTCCTCTGCCGGACGATATTCTGCGCCTTAACATTTACCTGCAGATCTTCTGCTGCTGTCTGATGATCGGCTTTGAGACCTTTCTTGTGGTTACTTACTTTTCCGAGAAAAGCAGCGTTAAGTATCTGACCTTCGGCTACGGTATAGCGGTGTTCCTGATCGCTTTGGTTCAGAACGAGGTGATATCCATCCCGTTCTCCACCTTCCGCTATGCAATGGTGGCAGCTCTTGTGCTTCTGTTTATCTTCTTCCTCCGCATCCCTGCGGGTAAGGAGCGTTTGCCTCGGTTCGTGAAAAAGAGCGACGGTCTTATCGTGCCGAAGAAGATGATGTGGGGTACATATCTTCTTGTGTTCATTATCGCGCTGATGAGCGTTGCCGGCCCTGCGATTGTCGGTAAGGTAGAACACGGCGTTTCCATTATGTATTTGATCGTGGCACTTTCTTGTTTTTCCATGTACTTGATCCACAAAAAAGCGAACATTCATCCTTTCCGGCTGATGCCCATTTTTGTGGGGCTGGGCGGACTCGGTTTCCTTTTGATGCTCGTTACCGATTACGTTCCCGCTTTTGCCCCTGTTGCCTGCGGGCTGATCGGATTCGGTATGGCTGCCGCCATATTCGGGCCGCTTTACGGTGTGCCGATCATGAAGTCCTATCCATCCAAGTTCATAGCACCCTCTATCATCGGTCTTGCTTTCTCGGCGGTTCTCGTTCACGCCGTGATTGCCGAGATATTCCTCGGCGCACCTACCGCGCTGTACATCTTCTATGCGGTGATCATGGGTGTGCTTGTGTTCGTATATATGCAGGTGGAGCCGTTTTTGATGTTCGCCCTTCGCCGCAGGATCACGGACGAGGAAGCCGTTCCCGCAGCAATGGAAGAAGCGGTCGTTGTTCCCACCACAGAGGTCGAAACGAAAACCGAGCCTGCACTTACTGCCGAAGCGGATTCTGCGGGAGATCCCCTGGATGTTCTCACAAAAAAGGAAAGAGACGTCGCCGAGCTTATCTGCCTTGGTTATGCCAACAAGGATATTGCAACGATGCTGTTTATTTCCGATCACACGGTAAAGGATCACGCCAAGAGCATTTACCGTAAAACCAACGTTCACAGCCGTCTTGAACTCGCTGCGCTGGTGAGCAAGCACCGCACAATGAAATAACTGACCGAAAGGAGCTGAACGTTTGATACTTGCTGACAGATTAAACCGGATTATTGAAGAGAGACAGATCAGCAAGGCAGAATTTGCACGGCGGATCGGCGTGACACCGCAGTACGTTC
>CALGCW010000014.1 GCA_937884385.1 uncultured Clostridia bacterium
TGAAAATCATAATTATAGGTGGGGCTGCAGGTGGAGCAACTGCCGCGGCAAGAATAAGAAGACTAGACGAGAAAGCAGAGATCGTCATTTTTGAGCGTTCGGGTTACATTTCATACGCAAATTGCGGTTTGCCGTATTATATCGGCGGCATCATTGATGATAAAGAAGATTTGACGTTGCAAACTCCCGAAGGCTTTTATCGGCGTTTTAGAATTAAAGCCAAGGTAGGTCACGAGGTAACCGATATCGACGCAAAAAACAAAACTGTTTCCGTAATCGATTTGAAAACGGGAGCGAGCTTTACGGAAAGCTATGATAAGCTTATTTTATCTCCCGGTGCAAAGCCCATTTTGCCCGATTCCTATACCGAAAATGAAAGAACATTTACGCTTCGAACGGTAGAAGATACACTGAAAATCCGTGCATTTATAGAGAAAAATCAGCCTAAGACAGCAGTGGTTATCGGTGGTGGATTTATCGGTCTAGAAATGGCGGAGAACCTTATCAGACTTGGGGTTAAAACGACTATTGTTCAGCGCGGCGAGCATCTTTTGCCGACTGTTGACTGTGATATGGCGTCGTTAATCCATGCAATATTCCGTTCCAGAGGTGTACAGCTATTACTGAACAGCAGCGCTGAAAAAATGAGTGTTACAGGCGACAAGGTCTTGCTTGAACTTACCGACGGAGGGCAAATCAGCGCGGATATGGTCGTGCTTGCGGTCGGCGTTGCCCCGGAAAATACACTTGCGAAAAAGGCAGGATTGGAGCTTGGCTTAAAGGGCGCGATCAAGGTGAACGGCAAAATGGAAACCTCTGTTCCCGATATCTACGCGGTGGGAGATGCCGTGCAGGTAAAGCACTTTATCACCGAGCAGGATGCGGTCATTTCGCTGGCAGGACCTGCGAATAAGCAGGGGCGCATCGCCGCCGATAATATTTGCGGGCTTGACAGCGAATACAAGGGCTCGCAAGGTTCGTCTGTAATATAGCTCTTAGATATGAC
>CALGCW010000015.1 GCA_937884385.1 uncultured Clostridia bacterium
ACGAGGAGCTAAAACCACGGGAATATAACTAACAAGGCTATGATGACTCATAGGTGTGCGCAACGCTGCGCGGTACTGATGCTGCACGTGTGCCACAACTGGTTTGTCTATATTTTGATCAAGTCGATGAAATGCTCGATAAAGCAGAACAGAAAGAAACGAGACGGGACTGCCGTCAGATGAGTTTGCCTTTGCCATCATTTCTTTCTGTGGAATATGCAAGTGGTAGGCATATAGTCCTTCCTTATCAAACGCCTCACTCTCCAGCCCATAAGCTTCTTTGGGTGATTCGGGAATAATATCGATATCTTCTGCCTCTATTACTCTATCAGGGAATGGATAAGCGTGTTCTTCATCGCAAACCGGGCTGTCAGGCATTCTGATTCGTTCCGTTGCAAGTCCTTCTATACCGTAACGCTTTGAAGCGTACAAATAGAGTAAGGTTTTCATCAGGGGATCTATACCCATTCCATCCGCAATATAATGGCTGGCGTCAATAAAGATCGTTTTATCCTTACAACCAAAGGAGATAAGATGTCCTCTGCTCTCTTCGCTTCCCAATGTCACGGTTCGGTCATCAGGAAAAACGGGAAGAGGTTGGTCGTTATAACGTAACACGAGGGTCTCGCCTTCACGCGCGGGACGAACACAAAAATATGGGTAACGCTCCATCACCTTCTCCACGGAACGAGACAGCAGATCATAATCAACGGTCTCCTTCATCCGTATCGCAAGTCTGAAGGTGCTGAAAAAACCTCCATTCGCCCCATAAAGCAAGGGGTTTGGCTTAAAAGTCATATCCTTCTCCAATCTCTCATATCTGCGCATCAACTCTGTTACAAAGCACCTGCTCACGATCAAAGCTGTAAACAATGTTTTCGGTAGCCTTCTTTGCAAGAAGCAGAGAAAGCTCGTTATCTGTCTTCATTGGATCAAAGGCCGCTCCGCCATATCGAAGAACCACATCCGCATCATCCTGTTCTTCGGAATACTCAATCGTAACCAGCATCTCAAAGGGAGATATCATTTGAGGAAGAACGATCTGCACACACATTTCTTCGATAAACGCTTGAATATTATATATCTTGCGTTGCGAGATACGATTCTTTCTTCCAAACTCCTCGATCTGTGTATTGAAGCCAATGAAATCGAAATCTTGTGAGGTGATAGAATATTCCAACACCTTCAGATGACGGATAAACTGGCGCGTACGTTCCTTTTGCGGATGATCAAATATCTGATCCGGAGTTCCGTCCTCGTAGATACCGCCTTGATCCATATAGAATACACGGTTGCATATCTCGCGTGCGAATTTCATCTCATGCGTAACGATGATCATGGTAGTTCCCTGCTTAGCAAGGTCACGTATAACCGCCTGCACCTCGCCGATCATGGTGGGGTCAAGCGCAGAAGTAGGCTCGTCAAAAAGAATAATCTCGGGCTCCATAGCAAGTGTGCGAGCGATAGCGACACGCTGCTTCTGACCACCAGACATTACATCGGGATAGTTGAGTGCTTTATCGGCAAGTCCTACCTTGCGAAGCAACTCGATTCCCCTGTCATACGCCTCCTGCTTGGACAGTCCAAGCAGATCCATAGGAGCCGCCATGATATTTTCAATAACCGTCATGTGAGGAAACAAATTGAAGTGTTGAAACACCATGCCCATCTTGCGACGAATGCGTGCTACATCACTGCCCCTTGCAGTGATTTCTTCTCCGTCGATAACGATTTTCCCGGACGTGGGTTTGTCAAGCAAATTGATACAGCGTATCAGTGTGGACTTGCCGGTTCCGGAAGGACCGATGACAGAAATGATGTCGCCTTTATGGATCTCCACGTTCACATCCTGAAGCGGAACTGCAGTAGGATATTCTTTTCTTAAATGCTCGATGCGAATCATCTGGTCTTTACTCCTTTCAAAATCGTTTCTTTTCTACGACGTTTCGGTTCAAAGCGAAGCTTCAAAAGCTTC
>CALGCW010000016.1 GCA_937884385.1 uncultured Clostridia bacterium
AAAAATTCGAGAAACGTCCGAAAACGCTCTCGTATTTTTTGTGTTTAGATATTTAATTTTACGCGGCTCACGCCGTTGCTGACCTCCCGCGAAAGGATGGCGGTTGGAATTTTACTAAGCCACTTTTTGCTGAAATTCGTATTGCCGTAATAGCAATCGAAATTGGCAATCGGGAGGACAACCCAATCGGTGTCGGTCGGCTTGTTTGCTTCACAATAGGCAATTACGTCGCATACGACCTCAAACGGAACACCGCCGAGGTCAAGCGCGGCAATAGAGTTTTCCTTTTCGGGCGGTAAAATATATTCCTCTGTTCGTAGCGCGCCAAGTTCCAAGGCATCGGCAAGTATATCGTCAAAGCGCAATGCCCACGCCGCTTTCGTATTGAGCGCAAAGATTGGCACTTGTAGTTGCCGCACCTTCTTTTTCCACTCGGTCTTAAAGCCTTTTGCAATCAGAGCGGTGGTAGTTTTCGCCTTTTCGCTCACGGCATCGGGATTCTTTTTTACAAACTTTACGATGTTTTGCACGTGACGGTAATACCATCCCTCTCCCTTGGCGTTTACAAGCTCGGGAAAGTCCGAGGCTAACGCGCCAAAATTGGTAATCGGCTCGTCCTCATTTTTATCGGGAATACTGCACCAAGCACAGAGAGCCTTCCTCGCATATTCCACGCGCTCGTAAGGATTACCCCCGCGTAAGCTGCCGTCTTGATCGTGGAACAAATAGCCTCGTGCGATTATCGTCAGTATTCTGCCGAAGCCTTCAAAGTCGGTGATGGTCTTGAAAGTGAACCTGCCAAGATAGGAGAGGTCGTGCTTACTTGCGGCAGAATAGGTTGGCTTCTTGATATATGCTTGAAATTCTAACCATTCATTCGTCATTTCCATAACCTCCATTTCTTCTTTTTTGGTTCTTCCACCATAAAGACGTGGCTTCGGTCGAGAGTCAGGTCAAGTACGGTAGCTGGTAACACCTCCAAAGCGAACTGTCGCTTACCGAGCGCAACCGCGCATTTTACAACCTCATCGAAATCAAGCGCACCACGCCTGCTCGGTGGGCAAATAACGTTGATGCAGTTGCGGATAATCTGCGCTTTGTAATCGTCGGCGCGTTCTATACCCGAAAGCATTGTTTGCAGATCTGCACTATCGCCCTTTTGCTTGGCTATATTTGTCTTTATCCCTTTGTTGCGGTGCATATCGTCAAGATCGCAAATAATATCTCCGACGATGCGATAACCGCCGTGGCTAAAATCACAGAGAACGTCCAAATAGTCGGATAATCCCATCACATCCGTAAGTCCGTAAAGCAAATGCTGTCGTTCTTCCGGAGGAGTAAGATGCCAACGGGTATCCTCCAAGCCGTGCCGCGCTTTGCGGACTTTTTGAGGCGACATATTCTCAAATAAAGAGTAAAGCTCATCCACGGAATAGTCGTTTTCTTGCCCGCGAGCGTAAAGAATACGATAAATATCGCCCTTGCGCTTCATTTCAGACGGAATATGATTGATATAGCGAATACGTTGTAAAGCGGTTTCGTAGTCGCGGATAATAGATGCCACGCGATCAAGCGTATTTTTATCAAGCCGTTCTTTCCAATCGGGATATTGCGCAAAGGTAAACAAACACTCGTCACTTACGGGAGAGGTTTTAACCTTTTCGGTTTTATGCTCCAACATATATGCAAAATAAGGGAGCTTTTCAAGGTTGGAGCTGACGGAGTTCCAATCCACGCTCTCAAAATACTTTTTGAGTCGCGCGTTCTTGGTCGGCTCGTACCACTTGTGCGCTT
>CALGCW010000017.1 GCA_937884385.1 uncultured Clostridia bacterium
CCCCGTGCTCCTTCTTGACTCAGGTGCTAACGTGACTGTGACCGACGAGTATCTCGAACAGTTTGCCATTATGGGAAGCATATATATGCAAAAGGCATACGGCCTTTCAGCGCCTCGCGTCGGTCTTCTCAATAACGGAAGCGAGTCCTGCAAGGGTACCGAGCTTCAGCTTAAGGCTTATGCAAGGCTTTCTGAGTCTCCGTCGATAAATTTTGTCGGAAACGTGGAAGCGAACCTTGTTCCTTTTGATGCCTGCGACGTTCTCGTCACCGACGGATTTACGGGTAACATCCTCCTTAAATCCATCGAGGGTATGGGAAAGATGATGCTCACGACTATGAAGGAGCTTTTTTATGCCGACACAAGGACAAAGATATCTGCCGTTTTTGCAAGACACAAGGTGGCTGATATCAAAAAGCGCTTCGATCCCACAGAGTACGGCGGCACCGTTAGCTATGAAAACAACAGGGAGATCGGCACGGCAACCGCTACCGTCAGCGGCAACTTCACGGGCTCCTGCACCTTCGAGATCAAGAAGGCTACCCCCACTATCACGGTAAGCGCACCTCTTGATAAGGTAATGCCCGGCTACGTAATGGATATTACGGGTGCCACCGACGCGATCGACAACTTCCTTTATCCCACCACCTTCACAGTAGTTGACGGCGAGGGATACTCGGTAAGCGGCAATACCATCACGATCGACGAGGGCGTGAAGATCGGCTCTACCATCACAGTGAAGATGGTATCGACCGAAACCAAGAATTTCGTTGCGGGCGATGGAACTCTCACGCTTACAATAGGCGTTCCCACAATTGATACAGGCGAGCTTGAGAAAGATATCGCAGAGCTTGAAAAAGCAATCAACGATCTTAAGACCGAGCACGGCGCAGACGTCACTGAGCTTGAAACAGAGCTTGCGACGCTGAAGCAGCAGATCTCCGACGCAAACGCCGAGATCGCACAGATAAAGATCGATATATCCAACCTCAAAGCTGATTTCGCCGAGATTGAAAACGTCTACGCGACAAAGGCGAAGCTGAACACGGCTGTCAGCGAGCTGACGACCCTGATCAATAGCAAGGCAGACGCAAGCGCGCTGACCGACGCTATTGAGAACATAAACAAGATCCTCGGAACAATTCCCGCAGGAACCGACATCGGAACAGAGCTTGCATCCCTTGACGCGGCAATCGAAACGCTGAACGCGGACGTTGCGACAAACGCAAGCGGCATTTCCGAAAATAAGAACGCAATTCTCACGTTGGCAACAACTGTCAATACTCTCAAGAATAATCTTGAAGCAAAGGACGCAGAGCTTGCGGGCAAGCTTACAACTCTTGAAGAAAATCTCGCTAAGCTTGAAGAAAGAGTCGCGGCAAACGAGGCTGATCTCGCGGCGGCGATCGAAGACCTTAACAAGGCAATAGAGAACGGCGACAAGAAACTCTCCGACAAGATCGAAGCTCTCACAAAGGCACTTGCAGACGCAGAAGCCGCCCTCAAGCAGGCAGATGCAGACAACAAGGCAGAGCTCGTAAAGAAGATTGAAGATGCAGATGCTACACTTGATGCAGCCATCAAGGCAGTACAGAAGAACCTTGACGATGCAAAGGCTGCGCTTGAAAAGGCAGATAAGGATAACAAGGCGGCTCTTGAGAAGGCAGATGCCGATAACAAAGCGGCACTTGAAGCAAAGGAAAAAAGGACACAAACTCTATCAAACAAAATACTAAACTTTTTTGGTGGCGGTGAAAAATTAACCGCTGAAGAACAGAAAATTTTAAAACAAATGCAAACCTTTGCACCAGATAATATCTTTATACGCACAGCTATAACTCGTGTAGATTTGCAACCGGAAACAATCACAATCAATTACGATATGACCTATATTATAAAATATTTTGAAGAAATTGCTGTTGATTATAACGCACAATCCATAAAACTCATAAACGCTACACAAGGTGGTGCCCAATTAAATGGTTATGAAAATATGATGTTTTTGGATGTTGTTGATAAATTTGCCAATATAACCTTAGACAAGTCTCTTAATTATCAAC
>CALGCW010000018.1 GCA_937884385.1 uncultured Clostridia bacterium
CAGTGGAACAATGCCGAAATACACGTAATAATGACCATTGTAAAAGGCTACGTCCCAACGGTATTTGTCACCACTTAATTGTTGTGCCCGGGAACGTGCGCCGGTGTCGTACGGATTTTTAAGGTCTAAAAGTGATTGAGGGATATCATTATTATCAATGTAAACCTTGCCGTCCAGAATTGCCTGCGCCAACTCATCATATTGGTTGTGGTGCCTTAAGGAAAGGGGAACGAATTCAAATCCGTTTTCACCATTTCTGTAGCCGAGAAAGGCAGGGTTAAAGGTGCCAATCAGAATGAAAATCATACACTGAATAGCAAGAATTCCTATGACAAGAGATTGCTTCGTTTTAGGGTAGTCCACAAGCTTTTTCTTATAAAGGAAGGATGACGGACGGAAAATATTCACGGTAGTTCTCGGCAGTCAAGTATCCGCAATAAAAATTGATCGCCTTTTCTATGAACTCCGACTTGCTCTTGCATCCGTCATCACGGTAGAGCGTTTCCACTCTTTTCATGGTTTCGGGATACGTCCATAGGGCGAATTTCTGCTTATCCTTTGGATTGTCCATGTTTTTCTCCTTTCTGCCGTATTTACGGGTACAACCCCCGCATAATGCCACGCCACGCTTACGCTTTCGCATTTCGTGACTCCTTGACCGTAAAAACGGGCGATTTGCAACCCCTTGGCGTTGAGGCGTAAAAAGTCCTTGTGCAGTCGGCGTTGCCGTCTGCTGTGATAGGCGCAGAAGTGGCTTTGCAACCCCTGCGCTTATTCCTGCAATCCAATCGGACAGCGTAAAACTGCCCGATTTTCGCTCTCTCCGTACCTTCCGCAAATCGCCTCATTTTCGCTCGTTGTGCCTCTCTTGGGTGTTTGCCCGACCTCGTCCTCCAAACCGCCACATAGGGCGACACGGTGGCTCACGGGCGGTTACTGATCCGCACTCTTGTTCTCGTCGGGATTACTCTCGGCAGAGGCTGTGGACGGTTTCGGTTTCTTCGCCTTGGGAGGAGTCGGCGCGACTCCTGAACGCAGATCGAGGAACTCACGAACACCTGCAGGCACGGTCTTGGCGTAGAGAGTGTCGAGAGCCTTTTCGAGTTCGCTCTCGACCGTCTGCCCACGCTGTTCAAGATACATCTTGAGCGCGGAGAGCTTCTCGTCCTCGAAGGACACGCTGATGGTTGTTTTCTTCATAGGGATCACTCCTTACATTTTGAGATTGGGGGATAGCGCGTGAGCCGTCCACGCTTCTTCATCGTAGCTGCACCCGCGCCTGCTCATCTGATCGCAGATGGAATCTCCGAAGTCTGTTCCGTCGAGGCAACAGTTTTGCAGGCTTGCGTAGCAGAGATCGCAGGCATTGAACTGTGCGTTGCTGAGATTGCTGTGCGTGAACGTACCGCCGAAGAGCTGTGAGTTGCGGAACACCGCATCCTTGAAGTTGACTTCCTCGGAGTACACACCCTCGGCATGACAGTTATAAAACTTCGCGCCCTCGCAGTCGGAAAAATTCAGCTCGGTGCGATAGAGATTGACCTCTGCCAGCTTCGCTCCGTTGAAGTTTGCGTTCATGAGATTTTTCAGCGACAGATCCATTCCTCGGATCACGCAGTTGGAGAAGTCGGCTTGCTTGCCGCCTGCATCGTTCAGCCATAGGACATGGTCGGCGCACATAGCCCCCACTTCCTCTTGGCTCAGCACTCGCAGATCGCTCTCGTCCTCCATGCGAACGTACTCCGGCGCAAGGTAGAGATAGAGTTCATCGGTTTCCCAATTGCCCTCGATGAGTTCGATCTCTTTTCTATCGAGCAGAAGATCCTCGATGACCGTAGGAGCCATCATCTTACCATTCGATAATTTGTGAAGCGTATCGGCTGTCAGCGTATAGCGACCTTCGGTCTGATCCTCGATGCTTTGCTTGATGACGAGATCGGCAACGGCAGAAGCAATCAAACTCTGCGAGTCCACCGTCTGCAATCCCTCGTCCATAATATTTGCGCCGAGCATTTCAAGCATATTTTCCGCTTGTTCTTCCTCGGAGCAGCAGTCGGGAG
>CALGCW010000019.1 GCA_937884385.1 uncultured Clostridia bacterium
AGGCTTTCCCTGCATATATTGAATCATATATTGCAGCATTCTACGAAAGAGCAGGCTATGTCCGTTTACCTGACGGCAGTACCGGTTCCGTTACTATCGGCGGTACCGTATCCCCTGCAGGCGGCAACTTTGAGGAACCCGTAACACAGGCGACTTTAAAGGTTGTAGGTGCATTCCACGGTCTTTCCCGTGAACGTTCGGATGCAAGAAAGTATCCTGCCATTGACCCGCTTATCTCTTGGTCTAAATATAACAGCGTTATTGACAGCGAAAAATTGGAGTTTTGTAAAGGCATTCTTCATCACGGTGACGAGATCGGCTCTATGATGAAGGTTGTCGGTGAAGAAGGTACTACCCTTTTAGATTACATTACATATTTAAAATCCGAAATGCTCGATGCTGTTTATCTGCAACAGAACTCCTTCGACTTGGTTGAGGCAAACTGTGGAAGATTGCGTCAACGCTATGTTACCGATAAGTTGGTATATGTTCTGGGCAGCAGTTACGCTGTCGGAAACAAAGACGACGCACGTAGCTTCTTTAACCGTATGCGTCAGAAATTTATTGACTGGAACTATACTGAGTTTGAGAGTGAAGCTTTCAAAAAAGCAGAAACCGAGATTGATGCATTGTATCGTCAGGGTGACGGTAAATTGGCCGCAACGGTCGAAAAACTATTAAAGGACGGTGACTGAACGTGAACAAAGTATATAATCGAATAGAATCCATTACTGGTAACGTTATTACTGTCCGAGCAAACGGCGTCAAGTATAAAGAATTGGCGCAGATCAATACACGTTTTGGCAAGTCGTTGGCTCAGGTAAATAAGATCGAGGGAGATATTGTTTCTCTGCAGGTCTTTGCCGGCGGTCAGGGTGTTTCTACAGGAGATGAAGTGCGGTTTCTCGGTCACGAAATGCGTGTATCTTTTAGTGAAGATTTATTAGGCCGTATATTCAACGGCTCAGGTGAGCCGAGAGATAAAGGGCCTGCACTTAACGAAAATATGAAACCCATTGGCGGCCCCTCTGTTAATCCCACTAAACGTATTCTTGCCAACCGAATGATGAGAACCAACATTCCTATGATTGATATGTTCAATACCTTGGTTGTTTCTCAAAAGTTACCCATTTTCTCTATTTCGGGTGAGCCGTACAACCAACTTCTTGCCCGAATTGCAATGCAGGCAGAAGCTGACGTAATCGTTCTTGGCGGAATGGGTCTTAAATATGATGATTTTCTGTATTTTAAGGATGCGCTTTCCAAGGGCGGAGCACTCAGCAAAACCGTTATGTTTATTCATACTGCTTCCGATCCTACCGTTGAGTGTATGATGATTCCCGATATGGTGTTGGCGGTAGCAGAGCAATTTGCACTTCAGAATAAAGACGTATTGGTGCTTCTTACCGATATGACCAACTTTGCCGATGCTATGAAGGAAATTGCTATTACTCAGGAACAGGTTCCTTCCAACCGTGGATATCCAGGTGATCTGTATTCTCAGCTTGCATCCCGTTACGAAAAGGCGGTTGACTTTGCTGATTCGGGTTCTGTTACCGTTTTAGCCGTTACTACAATGCCCGGCGATGATGTTACTCATCCCGTCCCCGACAATACCGGATATATTACCGAGGGTCAGTATTACCTTAAAGGCGGCCGTATAGAGCCGTTTGGTTCTCTTTCCAGACTAAAGCAAAACGTAAACGGCAAAACACGAAAAGATCATCGAACACTTATGGATGCGATGATTCGCCTTTATTCTTCTTACAAGGAAACGCTTGAAAAGAAAAACATGGGCTTTTCTATGAGCCGTTGGGATGAAAAATTGCTGAAATACGGTGAACTTTTTGAAGATAAGTTAATGTCGCTGTCCGTTAATCTTCCGCTTGAAGATGCACTTGATTTAGGATGGGAAATTTTAGCGGATTGCTTCGAAAAAGATGAAACCGGAATTAAATCAGACCTTACTGATGAATTTTGGCCTAAAGGTTAAGGAGGTCTGTAGTTTTGGCAAAAATCAAACTAACTAAAAACGAGTTGAAGGTACAAAAGGACGCACTTAAAATGTACCGCAGATATTTGCCTACTCTGACACTGAAAAAGCAACAACTCCAATCGGAGATCCGTACAATTGAAGCCAAGGCAAAGGCTGTGAGAAAAGAAAGAGAAGACCTTGAATTTGGCTTTCGTGAATGGATCGCTGTTTTTAGTGAAATGGATGCCTTTCCAAAAGGAATTATAACCGTCAGCAATATTCGCAAAGGAAAAGGAAATATTGCAGGCGTTGATATTCCTACGTTTGAGGGCGCGGATTTCTCACGAGGAGATTATGATCTTTACGAAACACCTCTTTGGGTGGATATTGCCGCAAACCATATGGAAAAGGCAATGTCCCTTGATTTAGAGGCGGAAGTGTTAGATGAACAGGTCAGATTATTAGAGATTGAATTGCTTGCAACTTCTCAAAGAGTCAACCTGTTTGAAAAGGTTAAAATCCCCGAAACCGAGGAAAATATCAAAAAAATATCGATTTATATGGCAGACCAACAGGTTAGTGCCGTAGTGCGTTCAAAAATATCAAAACGCAAGATAGCCCTTCGTAATGCTGTGGCTTCCGAAAAGGAGGTTTATTCATTATGATAGTGCCTATGAAAAAAGTATCTCTCATTATTATGGGGGACAAAAAACAAGAAACACTTAAAAAACTGCGCAAGTTAGGTATCATCCACATCGAGATTACCGAGGGCTCGGGCGAAAGACTGGGTCAACTTGGCGAGCAGGTTGCTTTGCTTGAAAATGCAATTTTCAGCATAGGCAAAAAGAAAAATGTTGAGCAAAAGCAGATAAAGCCCAGCAAGGCTTTATCGGTGGATTACGATATTGCAGCACTTGATGAGGAGAAAAAGCGGTGTCAGGCCGAAATTATCTCTCTTAACGCAGAACTTGACCGTATAAAAAGCTGGGGCGATGTTGACCCAAACAGCATAAACGATTTGGCAGCGGCAGGGCATGAGGTGTTGCTTTATGAGATGCCAAGGACTGAGTATGAAGCCCTAAATGAGGATATAAAAACCGTAAGGGTAGCCTCAAATAAAACATCGGTCAAATTATTGCTATTAAAGGATGAAGAGGATGAGGAAATCATTCC
>CALGCW010000020.1 GCA_937884385.1 uncultured Clostridia bacterium
GTATTCATCATCTTTCACCTCCTTTCTCCTAAATTTTAGGAGCAGGGGGCTAATTTGTTAAGGAAGTGGACTGACGGTTTGTGAACGGTTTGTAAATAATTTACACACGTATTATTTATACCTATTTTTGATTGATAATTCTTCAAACTGTGGCAAAAAAGGTATAATTTTTACTTATCTATTGAATAAAACGACATTTTATGCTATAATTTTCATAATTGATAAACTTGCTTGAAAGGAAAATCTATGTTACAATTTCTATTAACAATATGCGACGAGGCTTATCATAGTCAAATAGAGTGGATGTACAACAATTATTACGATGATATGCTTAAAATTGCAGTGACGAAGTTCAAACTGTTGGATAGGTACAATCCCGTGCTTGATGCCGAGGATGCCGTTCAGAATTGCTTTTTGAGAATGGCAAAATATGCAGATAAGCTTGATTTTAACAATAAGGCACACCTTAAAAACTATGCGCTTACCATTTTGACACACGAAATGGACCGAATTGTGAAAGAAAATTCAGAAAATATTGATTTTGTTGAAGAATTTCCCGAGAAAAACAGGTATAAATTTATAGAGGACATTTGCATAAGGGAGCAGTATAATGAGGTCGTTCGAGCAATAGAACAGATGGACGACATCTACGGTACTGCTTTGTTCCTCGTGTATTGCAAAGAAATGACTGTCAATGAAATTGCGGAAATGATGGACGTTCCCGCAAAGACGGTATATACACGACTTGCAAGAGGCAAGCAAATGTTGCGAGACTCTTTGAAAGGGGAAAAATAATATGGACAAAACCAATGAAGCATTGTTTAAGCAAGCGATAAACGAGGGATTGACCAACAAATTTCAACGTATGGCGGATGCTTGTGACGAAGAGATAGTCTGCTCCCGCCGACATAGGAAAGCTATGCGTGCGATCGTAAGAGGTAAAACTCCCCGTAAACCCATGACCCCAATGAATAGACGAGTAGTTGCCGTCCTTATCGCCGCAGCAATCTTGCTCCTTGCAGGTTGTGCTATTATTTACCGTGATGAAATTAGAAATTTCATTACCGATGTCAGAGAGTTCTTTGTTAAGGTTACTTTTGACGAAGGAGAGCAGGAAAGTAGGGATATCGAAGAAATTTACGAACTTACGTATATTCCTGATGGGTATAGCTTGGAAGATCAAACAATTAATCGACTGGTGGTTAAATATGTATTCACTCATTCAAATGGTCAATGGATAAAGTTTATGCAGCAATCTCTTGATGCTTCCAGTTTTTATATTGATATTGAACACAGCGACAATACTATAATTGCGATTGAGAATTATACTATCTATACTAGAAAAACGGGAGATATATTCTATTATTTGTGGAATGATGGAAAATACGCTATGCAAATTCACTCAAGCGAGCGTTTATCCGACGATGAATTGTTATTAATAATTTACGGAATAAGAAATAAATAATAGTAAGAGACACCTCAAAGTTCAAATTTTGAGGTGTTTTTTATGTTTATTAAAATAATTACATTTTTTGAAGAATTTTGTCGAAAAAAGAGGTATTAATATATAGAGTATTATAAATACTCAAATTTATATGCTTTGAAAGGTGAAAATTATGAAGAAAATCGTAAAAACTCTTATGTTGATTTCATTAGCAATGATCATGTGCTTGACAAGTATGCCTATTTATGCGAGTGAAGCGGAAAGAGGTATATCTCCGCGATTAACGCACACGAATGCTGCATCATATTCCTTTGATGCAACCTCATCGGTAGGGTATATTTATGTCGATTATACAGGGGTTGCTGCCAGCTTTGTTAGCGCAAAATTGACCGTTAAAGTGGAAAAACAGTTTTTATTCTTCTTCTGGAATGAGGTGGACACTTGGACAGCAACTAATACAGAAGTTCTCGGTGATTTTTATTACGAAATGCCTCTTACAGGCGCAGGTACATATAGAGCGACATTTACACTTGAAGTGACCGGTACCAATGGTACAGTTGATGTAATTACTGATACTTTAGAAAGCAAAACCTAAACCAAATTTATGAAATCTCCACGCGCTCCCGGTGACGTACTAAAAACCCACCGCTGAGCGCCACGCTCCCGAAGCTGTAATAAAAACACTTCGCTGAGCGAACAAAAGCAACCTTGAGCTCCTCCCGGGGTGACGTAATAAAAACCCACCGCGAGCTGATAATATGGCTGTTTCAGCCCCGCCCGAGACTACACTAAAAGTACCTCGCGCCCCGCTCGGTTGCCCGAATACAAAGCTATGGCTTTTAAAAACAATAAACCAAGGCGAGACCGATTTCGGTCTTGCCTTGGTGAAAAATAGAGGCAAATATGAAGGTAAAGATAGGCTTGTTTAACAAAAGAGTAAGAAAACAATTTAGTATTGTTTCAAACATAATACTGTCAGCATTCTCTGTTTTATCGGTTTTTATATCTTTTGAGAATTCACCTAAATGCATTATTTTAGCAATTCTAATATTTATCAATGCATTGGCTTATGTTTTTACATGGATTTATTGTAATAGGATAAAAAAGGTTGATATAAAAATAAGAAATACCAGAGTAATAATCAAAGAAGGTGATTTGTTTGAAGAAAAAGGAAAAAAGGTTATAGGTTTTAATGAATATTTTGATACACAAGTAGATGATATCATTATAGCCAAAAAATCCTTAAATGGAGTATTTATTCACAAATATATAAAAAATGTGAGTGATTTGGATAAACACATCGAGAAGTGTCTTTCAACAAAAACTCCGAAAAAGAAAAACACTCGGCGGGCAATGGGAAAGAAAGCGGCATACGATTTAGGCACCATTGTTCCATATGGAGAATTTTTATTGCTTGCGTATTCGGAATTCGATGAAAATGATCGGGCAAGGTTGTCCAAGGAAAAGATATTTGGGTTGTATTTGAAAATGTGGGATGAGATAGATATCATTAGAGCATATGACTCGATATGCTTACCATTGTTAGGGTCGAGTCGAATTGTACGCGACATTAACTTGACTAACCAACAATTACTCGAACTCATTTTGTGGTCTTTTAGAATTAGTGAGATTAATCTTACAAAAAACGCAACACTCACCATTGTTATTGATAAAATTATGGCAGATGATATTGATTTTTACAAATTAAAAGATTATTCAAACTAACATTTTAAGAATGTATTCTCATAAGCAAAAAAATGACAAATATCAAATATTTAAGTTTAATTAAGAGGTGTAATATGTATAATTATTTTTTTAGAGCAACATATCGAACAAAAACATACATTGCTGCGGACTGGACTGGAGATAAAGATGCAGTAGATCAGTTATATAAATGGAACGATAGTGATTATTGGAGTTTACATTTTGTCGATGCACACGATTTAACTCAATCCAAAGATACAAGTTTAAATTGTAGTATAAAATCCTCATTAAAAACTCGTCTTGACGCATCCAAAACCTTTGTTTTGATAGTGGGAGAAGATACAAAGGGTTTAAGAAGTGGTAGTTGTGCGTATTGTGATAGTTATAGTAGTTACTACGGACGATGTAATCGTGGATATTCTGTAGATTATAGAAGCTACATAAATTATGAGTGCGAAAAAGCTGTAGAGGCGGATATAAAGATTGTTGTACTATATAATTCAACTAAGGTGGATAAATCCAAGTGCCCTGATGCAGTAAAAGATTTAGGAAAGCATGTTGCAATGAAGCATAAAAAAGATGGTGTTGAAGAGTGGGATTATCAAAGTGTTAAGTTGGCTATTATGGAATGATGAATTATCCAAGGACATCACTTCAAGTTAACCTCATCAATGATCACTTCGCCCACCTCAACGCCCCACTCGTTCATCCCAGAGGTGCAAAAAAAGAAAATACGATTTAAGATATAGATCAATAAATTATTGATAAAAAGATAATATGCTTTGCAAAAATCTTCGGTCACCGTTCAAAAACAGCGCACTGTGCTGTTTTTTCACTGCGTTCGAATCCCCCAATATTGTTATATGCAAAACAAAAAAACTACCCTTTTGGGTAGTTTTCCTGTTTTGGTGGAGGATGGGGGATTCGAACCCTCGTGCCCGTAAAGGCAAACGGTTTTCAAGTTGACGGAATGGCGTCCCATCCCGTCACGGTTTGTCCCCGAAAATCTCTAAAAATCCCTGATTTTTGCCCTTTTTCTTGCACTTTCTTGCAAAGTCTGTGCAAAATGCAAGAAAAATGCAAGAAGAAAATAAAAACCGTTCGTGTCGTCATCAGCTAATTTTAACGAAAGATATGAAGGTTTTAACAATGACAAAAGAAGAAAAAAGAAAAGCGCTTGAAAGAATGTTAAAGGGCGCCCCCGACATAATGAGCGCGCGTCAGGCGAGTCGCTGGTCGCCCCTCGGCAAAAATCACGTGTATGAGCTCATCCACAAAGGCGAGCTCTGCGCCTATAACTATAGAAGCTCCTACATTATCGCCAAAACCGACCTCATCGACTACCTCCTCAACCACTCCGATGACCCACCCATTCACCCCAACGGCACGGGCGGGAGGAAGAAAAAATAATACCCACAAAAGCGAGCCCCTCGAGGCTCGCTTGCTTTGTCTTTGAATAAGTTTGCATCGATGCTTGATATTTATGTAGAAATATGGTATAATCGCAATATAGATATATTGGAGAGAAGGAGCAAAATATGTCATCATATAACGAGCTTATAAAGAATTTTGAGCGAGTGCGTTCGTATATGCGGGAATTCTACGTTTACGGATTTAAGAGCCGAGCTGACTATGACAAGAAGAGCGCACGTTCTTATGACGATGAAAAGCGCAGAATGGAAAGTATTTTTGGCGATTATATGAGCTTTGTCCGCACACCCGAGGGCAAGAACGTATTTCTCTCCATAGACAGTCGCACGTCGGTGCACAATCCCTTTTACAAGGCATTGAAGGCAAAGAGCTTTACCGATGGCGATATCACCTTGCATTTTATCATTTTTGACATTTTGCATTCTCCCGACGTTGAATTCACCCTTGCCGAGATTATGGAAATCATAGATGAAAAATATCTTTCGGGCTTTGATGCTCCTATGATGTTCGATGAGTCCACCATTCGCAAGAAGCTGAAAGAATATTGCAGCGAGGGTTTGATAATCACAAGCAAGCAAGGAAGAAAGGTAACGTACTCAAGAAGTGTGGATATCGACACCGTTGATATTAAGGACGCGCTTGACTACTTTTCGGAGATCGCTCCTTGCGGTGCTGTCGGCTCTTTTCTGCTTGACAAGGAAGAAAAGACGGATAGCTCGTTTACATTCAAGCATCACTACATAACGAGCGCTATGGACTCCGACGTTCTCGCTTGCCTTTTTGATGCGATGAGGCAAAAGCGTGCGATCACCGTAAACAACCTCAACCGTAAACACGATGAGCCAAGACTTGCCGAAATAGTGCCGCTTCGCATATTTATAAGCGTGCAGAACGGCAGACAGTATCTTCTTGCTTATCAAACGCAGTTCAGATGCATTACGTCCTACCGTGTGGATTATCTTTCCAACGTGAAGCCCCTTGAGGTTTGTGATAATTTTGATGACCTTCGTGCCCGTCTTGACGATATGCAGACCAAGATGTGGGGAGTCAACACAAGGCAAAATGCATATAAGCAGGAGCATCTTGAACACGTTGAATTTATCATTAATGTTGCCGACAACGAGGATTATATCGTCCGCCGCCTCTATCGAGAGAGGAGAATCGGTGCTGTTGAAAAACTTGATGAGCATACATATAAGTTTTCTGCTGACGTTTATGATACGACCGAGCTTGTCCCGTGGATAAGGACCTTTATTTGCCGTATAACGCAAATGAATTTCTCAAACCGTACAGCCGAGAACCGCTTCAAGGGAGACCTTAAGAGAATGTATGAGATGTACGGAATCGGAAAGGAGGCAAGCGAATGATATTCAGTGAGCTTTACTCCGTTTACTATAACACGGTAGCAAAAATACTCTCCGCTATGGTCGAGGGCAACGTTGATAGCAAGACAGCGCAAAAAATCGTTGAGGAAAATGCCTTTGGCGACAGTGCCTTTACCATTATGAATGCCATAAAGAGCGAAAAATGGCAGGTAATGACCTCCGATTTTACTACCGCCATTGAGCATAAACCTACTATGCCTCTTACAACTCTACAAAAAAGATGGTTGAAGTCGATCTCGCTCGACCCTCGAATCAAGCTTTTCGGTGTTAAATTTGAGGGGCTTGACGACGTTGAACCCCTTTTCACACAAGAGGACTACTATGTTTTTGACCGATATAATGACGGTGATAACTATGAGGACAGAGCATACATAGGTAGATTTCGCTATCTGCTCAACGCGATAAGAAACAAAACTCCCGTTAAGATCAACATGAAAAACGTAAGAGGGCAAAATATCTATGCCAAGTGCCTTCCCGTAAGACTTGAATATTCCGAAAAGGATGATAAATTCCGTCTTATTACAAGCGGATGCAGATTTTTGACAGTCATCAATTTGTCAAAGATCGTTTCGGTCGCGCGTTGCAACGGCGAGTTTACACCCAAAGAGCATAGGCATCAAGGCAGAATGGATACCGTTACTGTTAAAATAACGGACGATAGAAATGCACTTGAGAGAGTGATGCTGCACTTTGCCCATTTTGAAAAGCAGGCAGAAAAGCTTGACAGAAGGCATTATATCGTTCATATCAAATACGATCACGCAGACGAGATGGAAATGGTGATAAGGATTCTTTCATTTGGACCTCTTGTTGAAGTTATCGAGCCCGAGCCGTTTGTTGAGCTTATGAAAAATAAGCTGCAGAAGCAATTTGATTGCAAAATTAAGTAAAAAACTCAAAAAATATCAAAAAAGCTGTGAAATTATGTGATTTCGCAGCTTTTTTTCCGTGAAAAAGCAATCCTTGGGTGGTAAAATATGCTTGCAAGGTTACTTCAAGCGAGTGCATGAAAAACCACCGCGATGCGCGAGGTGTACCAAAGCGTATGTCAGAAGATCTCTTGCGATAGCACAACCTGTTAAGTTGTAGCGCTAAGGTGAAATGCGTCAAGATGTTTTGACTCACCCCTATTATCGTGGGTTCGAATCCCACCGAGCTGTGAAAATAGCTTGCCAGCGGTATGGTACTTGATGTTCAAGGTAGAACTACAAAAAAGCGCGAAAGCACTTTTAGAATCCAGGCTGATGCCGTTCGGCAAAAGCAAGTATAATTTTTACTTGTGAGTAGCAAATGCGATTATGACCTTTGCCCGCGGAAGGATACCGTGTATTTGAAATAAGCGCCAAGCAAAATGCTCCGCGCTTTGCCTGATGCACTTAAATCCGTGGCCGTCATTTTCCCATGAACGGCATTTGGCACGATTACATTACTCTAAGGAGGAATACATATATGCAGAAAATCATTATCACAGAGAAGCAGAGAGGATTGCTTTTCAAAAACGGAAAATTTATTAAGATGCTTGAAGCAGGCAAGTATTGGCTCATGGGCGGTAAGCTTGTTGATCTACTCGCTCTTGATCAGCAGATCACATCAAATCGTTGCACCCTTGAAACATTGCTTCAAAACAAGGAGCTTGCTACTCGCGTAGCAGTGTGTGAGGTGGGAGACACCGAGCTTGCTTTTCACTATGTTAACGGAAAGTTTGCAGGTGTACTTAAAACAGGTAAGTATGCATACTGGAATGACGTTGATAAGCACGAATTCACAGTTGTTGATATTTCGATGCCCGAGGTAGATGCATCCATTCCCGAGCATTTGTTTTCAAAGATTCCTACACTCTATTACATTAGAGTTGAGGTTGGTGAGTATGAAAAGGCATTGATTTATTTCAATCGCAAGCTTGTCAAGGTGCTTGAGGCAGGTGTTTACTACTTCTGGAGAACATCTGTCAAGGTTGACGTTGATATTGTTGATACACGTCTTACTCAGATGGATATCACAGGTCAAGAGATGCTTACTGCGGATAAGGTATCACTTCGTATCAATTTTGTGTGCAATTACCGAGTAACTGACTGTATCAAGGTTTTCACCGAGATCAATAATTACGAGGAGCAGTTGCACGTAGCTGCCCAACTCGCCCTTCGTGAGTACGTGGGTAAGTACAAATTTGATGAGATTCTTGAGAACAAGGACGATATGTCAAAATTCGTATTTGAGAAGCTTAAGGCAAAGGAGAAGGATCTCTATATCGAGATTACGGATGCAGCAGTTAAGGATATTATCCTTCCCGGTGAGATCCGCGATATTATGAATACCGTTCTCGTTGCCGAGAAGAGAGCTCAGGCAAATGTAATCACAAGACGTGAGGAGGTCGCATCGACCAGATCCTTGCTCAATACAGCTAAGCTTATGGACGAGAACAAAACCCTTTATAAGCTTAAGGAGCTTGAGTACGTTGAGCGCATTTGCGAGAGCGTGGGATGTATCAATCTCAACTCTGGCTCTGACGTCCTTACGCAGCTTACATCAATCCTTCACGGCAATAATGCCTAATTAAGATATGGTCGGCGCATTGTTGTCATAAGATGATAATGCCCGACCGTATTTTTATAGGAGAAGATTATGATAGAGATTATAGGTAAATTCAACACCGCGAAATGCTTTGCGACAACTATTGAGGATGGTGCGCGTGAGCAGATACAGGCGGTATGCGATACCGAGGCATTTGCCTCATCCAAAATAAGAATAATGCCCGACGTTCATGCGGGCAAGGGCTGTACCATAGGTACAACTATGACAATTACCGATAAAATAGTGCCCGCTATGGTGGGCGTTGACATCGGTTGCGGTATGTACACCGTTTACCTTGGAAAGATAGATATTGACTTTGAGAAGCTTGACGAGGCGGCTCACTATATCCCCTGTGGCAGAAACGTTTGGGAAGGAAGAAACGAGAGATTTGACCTTACACAGCTTCGTTGCTACAGAAATCTCAGGGATACCAAAAGACTTGAGAGATCGCTTGGTACACTCGGTGGCGGAAATCACTTTATAGAGGTGGACGTCGATGAGGATGGCGGTAAATATCTCGTTATTCATTCGGGTAGCCGTAATCTTGGCACTCAGGTGGCAGATTTTTATCAGCAACTTGCAGTTGACCTTAACATAGGTAAAGAGGAGTATTTTAAGCAACGTGAGGAGATCATACGTACATACAAGGAAGAGGGCAAAAGAGCTGAAATTCAAGCAGCATTAAAAATGCTTGATAAAGATTTTAAGACGAAAAATCCCACCTTGCCTCACGACCTTTGCTATCTCTATGGCTCCTTTATGGATGACTACCTTCACGACGTGGATATCTGCCAGAAATTTGCCGAGAGAAACCGAGCAAAAATGGCGGAGATTATTCTTGATAGATGTGGTTGGACCGCTGTTGAGACTTTTCAGACCATTCATAACTACATTGACGTTGGTGAGATGATTCTCCGCAAGGGCTCTGTTTCCGCAAAGCTTGGCGAGAAGCTCCTCATTCCCATCAATATGAGGGACGGATCTCTTATTTGCATTGGTAAGGGCAATGAGGACTGGAACTTTTCAGCACCTCACGGTGCGGGACGTCTTATGTCACGTACCGCCGCATTTGAGCGCCTTACTATGGAGGAGTACGAGAAGGAGATGGATGGCATTTACTCAACCTGTGTCCTTCCCGACACACTCGACGAGTCGCCAATGGCATATAAGAGCATGGATGAGATCATCGACAATATAGGCCCCACAGCCGATATTGTTCGCAGAATAAAACCTATATACAATTTTAAAGCGGCTGAATAAATACACAAACATAAGCACCGTACGGGAACTAATCCTTGTTCGGTGCTTTCTTTTTTTGCAAAAATAGATTTTTTATTGTTTTTTTGAAGAATTTTGTCAAAAAAACAGGTATTATATATTGTAGGGGTTTATAAAATATTATTATTTCTGTCGAATAATGCGCAGTAGAATAAAAGTCTTGACAATTTACCTATCATAGTATATAATGAGAGTGTACTACAAATGATAGGAGACTATTATGAAAGATTTGATAAAAGCTATTCGCGCTGCCGCTAATATGAGTCAGGAGCAGTTTGCTGCCACTCTCGGCACCACTCCCCTTTCCATCAACCGTTGGGAGAACGGAAAAACGCTCCCCAACCGTATGGCGCAGACGCAGTTGTATAATTTTTGTCTTGAAAATAAGATCTCGGTTTATCAGTTGATTATCGATAAAATTAAGACCGAGACAGAAAAAATAGATATTGAAGAAGGAAGAGTTTTGCTCTACCACGGATCAAAGTCCGGCATTGTGGGTGATGTTGCTCCCAAGAGCCGCGAAATGTGCGACTTTGGCAAGGGTTTCTATATGGGAACCGAGCCTGCGCAGCCTCTGACCTTGATCTGCGACTTTGAAAAATCAAAATTTTATATTGTTTCCATCGATACGCGTAAGCTCAATTCCGTTGAAATTGAGGCGGATCTCGATTGGGCTATGCTCGTTGCCCTCCACCGCGGAAGAATGGACAAGATAAAGGGCACGGAGTTTTACGATAAGTACAGCCAAATTGACACAGGCAAAGACCTTGTGATCGGAAGTATTGCTAACGACAGAATGTTTTACGTGCTTGACAATTTCTTTATGGGCAACATCACCGATATGGCGCTTGTAAATAGCTTGTCCGCGCTCAAGCTTGGCAAACAGTACGTCGCAACGACCGAGAGGGCGTGCGCAGCGGTTCGTATCGAAAAGGAAATTCCCCTTTCAATGCTCGAACGCCGATTTTTGCAGGACGAGAGTGCAGAAAACCGTCAAAAAGGTATCCATCTTGCCAACGATATTTGCAAGAACTACCGTCGCGAAGGCAAGTTCTTTGACGAGATACTTGACGAGGCGAAATAAGGAGGGCAAAAATGAACGAACTCCAGATAAAAATGTGTGATATACAAGGACGGCTCTTTGAACTGTCAGGCGCAAACGGTTACGATAGCACGAGCTTCATTAAGGCGTTTATGACGAGCGAAGTCGCAAAAGGACTTGATTCCAAGTTCAACCGTATGCAATGGGCGGGCGAGGAATATCTCCTCGCGGAGCTTGCTGACAATGCCGAGCTTGCCAAGGGCGGCAACGTGTACGATAAAAACGTCCTTTATTGGACGGGCTACCTCTACCGCTTCTGGCACTTTGCTACGGGCGAGGAGAGCCGCGATATCTACCGCCAAGCCCCCGCCGAAACCATGAGCCGCAATTGGCTCATCTTCCACACTCTCGCCCCCGAAGTCGCAATCGAGGATCTCAAAGAGATTTATAGGCAGAGGAATGAAGAATGATATTTGATTATATATACACAGTTATTGAATAAAAAGATACTGTAATTTTGAAAGGAATTTTCTTATGGATAGAATTAATAAAACAGAAACATTATATGAAATATTGAATAGCAAAACCTTCACGATTAATGTGTATCAGAGAGAATATCGTTGGGGCAGAAAGCAAATTGAGCAGCTTATTAATGATATAACCGATTGCTTTTTGATGTATTATGATAACAGTAAATTCAAACACGAAGACACGGACGAAGTTGCTCAATACGGATACTATTTTATGGGGAGCATTATTCGTACCGGTGACGACTCTACAAAAGAAATTATTGACGGGCAACAACGCTTAACATCATTAACGCTGCTATTGATGTATATTAACAAATTGCTTCATGACCAAGGAAATCACGAACTTGACAGTATGCTACCCAACATGATCCTCTCAAGCCCTTTTGGCGCCAAGAGAACATTTAACATCAATGTTCCCGAGCGCAAAACTTGTATGGATCACTTATACAAGGGCGAAACAAATTTCCAGCCTTCTGATGAAAGTTCTCAAACACTTCTTGATAGATATCTTGACATTATTGATTTGTTTAGAGATGAGATTACACCCGAAGCTTTGCCTTATTTTGCTTGCTGGGTTATGCACAAAATCTTGTTGCTCGAAATTGTTACCCCTTCGGAGCAAGAAGCTCATACTATATTTATTACCATGAATGATCGAGGACTGAGCTTGAATAGCGCTGAAATGTTAAAAGCATTTGTTCTCAACGAAGTAAGCGAAAACGATAAACTTGAAGTAAATTCAAAGTGGCAGGAACTCGTCAGCAAAATCAAGGCGGCTTCCGAATCAGAGCAAAGCGGCGTTGTTAATACAGCCGATGTCGAGTTTATTTCTCTTTGGCTTAGAGGAAACTATGCGACATCACTTCGTGATGGCAAAAAGGACGCAGAAGATAAAGACTACGAGCTTCTTGGCGAAAAATTCCACGAATGGGTACGCCAAAATGCTAAAAAACAGATGGGCTTAACCCAATCCAAGGACTATAAAGAGTTTGTACTCAAAGAAATGAACCAAATGGTGGAGCTTTATCTTAACATAAAGAAATATTCTAAAAACCTTACTGCTGGGTTTGAAAGTGTATTCTATAACGCAAACAGAGATTTGAACTATCAAACTTTACTTATGATCTCTGCTATTGACAAGGATGACACTCCCACGGTTGTTAATGAAAAAATAAAACTTGTCACAAAATTTGTCGACATCTTTGCATCTAATAGAATTCTCAACTTTAAGAAAGCAAACTTTAATACAAACAAGGTCTTCCTGTTTAAGGTTTTGGTTAATATTAGAAATAAGAGTGTCAAAGAAATTGCTATTGTTCTTACCAAGGCGTTAAAAGATGCACATGTTGGTTGGGACAAATTTGAAGAACTTAATTATGATAATCAGTTCTTCAAGAGATATACTCTACATTTTCTTGCTCGATTTGCATCTTATATCAATGTTCAAATGGGTAATCCTTCTGAATTTGATACATATGTTGACCGAAAAGCAAAAAACCCGTTTGATATTGAGCACATCTTGCCGGATATGTATTCCGACTATGTCGATGGCTTTGCTGATGAACGCGACTTTAATACCACAAGACACAATATTGGAAACTTGCTGATTCTTACTAAAGATAAAAATAGGAGTTACCAAGAAATGAAGTTTGACTCGAAGGTTCAAAAATATCTTGGCGATAATGTGGTGTTGGCTAAGGCTATGAATAGTTTGTTCCATGAAAACAATCCTCTATTTATACCGTTAGCTCAAAAATATGGCATAAAGCCGTACGACAAAATGACTAAAGTATCTATTCAGGAACGTGCTGAGGCGTATTTGAATATTGCAAAAGACATTTGGAATATCGATCAAATCCAAGCCGAATTCGGTGGTTGGACCGACGAAGAGTATGATTCTGTTTCTTTTGAAACTGCTAAAAAGGTTTTTACTAACGATAATGGTGTTGAAGGAAATACGGTTTGGGTTATTGCAGGTAATACGGATTATTATGATGTAATTGGCGCATTTAACAATATGACTCAAATAGAATGGGCGCAACACGCCAATTACGAAGTTGATGATATTGTGTATATTTACCTTACATTGCCTTACGCGGAGGTTTCTTATAAGTGCCGTGTAATTGCTGCAAATGTTGGTATTTCAGAACGGATTATTGACGATTCTGAGTATTACAAAGATAATTCCATTGCGCCAAGCAACAAATATATACGTTTAGAATTGTTAAAGTCGTATCCTCGTAATAGTCTGACTCTCAAAGAAATGAAAGATAAGGGTGTCGTGGCTACTTTTCAAGGTCCTACTAAAGCAAATGGTACATTAGCAACATTATTGAAAGAGCTTGATAAGAATTTTTAAGGAGAAAAGATATGTTTGATATAAATGATATGATTGCAGATGCGTTTATGAGTCCTCTTCAAAAAGCTATTAAGGAAGGATACATAACTATAAGCGGAAACGAGGGCAAGCGCAAGATTACTTATGTTACTTCTGAAAACCATTCTGAAAACTTCGAAGATCCCGAAGAAAAAGTGCGTGCAGAGTTTTATGCAGAACTTATTTATAAATACGAATATCCGGCTAACAGAATTAGAGTAGAGGTTACTATTCCCGATCGTCTTCCTACCGATCGCGCGGATATCGTTGTGTTTAGCGATGCTGCTTGTACTCGCCCCTATGCTGTTGTAGAGTGTAAAAAAGAGGGTGTCACGGATGCCGAGTTCAATCAGGCAATTGAACAAGGTGTGGGTAATGCTACATGGGTAAAGCTTCGTGCAGAATATGTAGTTATTATCGCTGGCGGAACCCGTCGTGTGCTTGATGTTTCCGATAAATTTGGCGCATTTGAGCGTGAGCAAAATATCCTTGCTGATTTGCCTCGCGCATACGGAAAACCTCAAGAATTCCGTTTTTACAAAGGAACAGAAAACGATATTAAGCCGGTTGCTCGTGAAGATTTGATCGCAGCGATTAAGAAATGCCATCAAACTTTGTGGGGCGGTGGTCGTCTTTCTCCTCCCACTGCTTTTGGCGAGCTTTGCAAACTTATCTTTGTTAAAATCAGCGACGAGCAGAAGCCTCGAAAGAAGGGTGAGCCCTATCAGTTCCAAATTAAAACGCATGAGCCGTCCTCTAAACTCGCGGAGCGAATCAATGCGTTGTATAACGAGCAGAAGGTAAAAGATCCCGAAGTGTTCACGGAATCTATAAAGGTAGATGATCGTGTTCTTCGTACCGTTGTTTCCCACTTGGAAGCTATCAATTTAAGCAAAACCGATCTTGATGTTAAGGGTGTTGCTTTTGAGCAATTTATGGATGGATTCTTCAAAGGTGATTTCGGTCAGTACTTTACGCCTCGTCCTATCATCGAATTCTGCGTAAAAATGATGAAGCCACAGCAAGATTGGGATGTTCTTGATCCCTCCTGCGGATCGGGTGGTTTCCTTCTGCACGCTCTTGACTATATGCGTCAGCAGGCAGGCGACTATTACGAAAAAGGCACAGTTGATTATTTCAACTATTGGCATGATTTTGCCGCAAAGCATCTTTTTGGTATTGAAATCAACGACGAAATTGCCCGTGTAGCAAAAATGAATATGATCGTCCACGATGATGGACATACCAATGTTATTAGCCACGATGCACTTGAAAGTATCGCAATGATGCATGATCACAATAGAGGTTTTGCGGAGAATCGCTTCGACTTGATTCTTACCAATCCTCCGTTTGGTGCTACAATCAACCTCGCCGAAAAGCCGTACTTAACGACATTTGAGCTTGGTCATGCTATTGATGCTAAGGGTAAAAAGAAACCTCGTAAGAATCAAAGCTCAGAGGTTCTGTTTATTGAGCGTATTTGGCAATTCTTAAAGCCCGGAACGGGTAAAGCTGCTATTGTATTGCCCGACGGTATTTTGACAAACAGCTCTATGCAATATGTCCGTGATTTTATACTTGAAAAGTTTCAACTTCTCGCAGTTGTGAGCTTGCCTCAGTGCGCTTTTGCTCATTTTGGCGCAGGTGTTAAAGCATCTGTAATTTTTGTTCGCAAACGTAGCGCAAGTGAGAAGCCCAATGGCGAGGAAGCTATATTCATGGCAGCTCCTGAATTGATTGGATATGATGCTACGGGAAGAAAGACAAAATCTCAACTTGACGAAATAGTTACGGAATTCGAAGAATTTCAAAAGGACGCAGCACCTTTTTTCGCATAACCCCCGCTGCGAATGGCCTTTGCGTCTTCGCTGTTAAACGGGGGGACATTGAAAACAGAGAAATTTATTGCAACCCCTTATATCCATTCTATATTTCGTTGATCGAAAAATACAAGAACAGCCCGTATTATTGCGGCGCTATGACGGATTATTTGGAGATCAATCCTAAAACAGACTGTAGTGGACTAACGGATGAAAGTTTTGTTAGTTTTGTTCCGATGCCCAATGTTCAGGAAAAAAATAATATAGTCAAATATGATTTAGTACCGTATAGTACAGTCAAAAAAGGATTTACAGTCTTTAAAAAGGGTGATATGCTTTGGGCAAAAATTACGCCTTGTATGCAAAATGGAAAATCCTGTATTGTTGATAATATGCCAACCGAAACTGGGTTCGGATCAACGGAGTTCCATGTTATTAGAAAGCGCAATGATGCTGTCTATATGCCGTTTATTTGGTCAATTTTTTCGAGCGATAATGTATTAAAGGCGGCGCAAGCAGTATTTAGCGGTTCTGCTGGGCAACAACGTGTTTCATCATCGTTCATAGAGAACTTCCCAGCTGTTATTCCTTCTTACGATGAGCAAATTAGAATAGTATGTGCACTTGAACAATCACTTGCCTCAAAGAATAAAAAGCTTCAGAAGGCTAATCAGTTATTAACTCAAAACTCTAAATATGTTCTTGAGAAATTAGGGATATCCTTTGACTATCCGCAAAAAAGAATAACATATGTTACCTCTTTGTCAGATATAAGAGGGCGCATAGATGCTGATTTTTATTCGCCAGAGTTTTCTCATTTTAGAAAGCAAATACAAGATTCTCCATATGATGTTCTGTCCATTGGAGAAATAAGCGAGAATATTACTTCTGGTTTTGCAGCAGGAAAGCAAGATCAAGCAGATGATTTACCAGATGAGAAACGTGTACCGCATCTGCGTCCTTTCAGTATTACACCAGATGGAGAACTATCTTTTGAGACACAAAAGTTTGTCCCCAAGATGGGCTTGCAAGATGAGGATTTTTGTAAAAAGAACGAGGTTATTTTTAACAATACAAATTCTCCCGATCTGGTTGGAAAAACCACTGTTTTTGATTCTGATGTGCTTTGTGCGGTTTCAAATCATATGACACGTATTACCGTAAAAGAAGGTATAAATCCATACTATATAGCCGCCTTCTTTAATGTATTGTTAAGCATCGGATATTGGAAGCTTTTGTGCACCAATTTTAATAATCAAGCAGGTGTGAATACGGAGACTTTGAAAAATGTTAAAATCCCTGTTCCTCCAAAAGCAATGCAAGATGAAATCGCCACAGAACTTATGCTTCGTCGTTCTAATGCTAATCAGTTGCGCAGACAAGCACATAAAGAATGGCAAGAAGCAAGAAAGCAGTTTGAGAAAGAATTGTTAGGGGGATGATTTATGCTTAACAATAAAGTGCATATTGTAGCCGGATGGCTCAGAAATATTGCTAATCGCCCCAATGCGATCAATACACCTATATCCCCTACAGATATTGTAAATATCAGGGATGGGATATCAGAAATTATTTATACCTATAAAGATGAGCATTCCCTTATATGTGAACACATAGCTAAGGAAAAAGAATGTTTATTTGTCAATCAGATGGCTGGATATGTACAGTTTACAACAATCAATCCCTTTGTGTTAGGGCAGCTGTTAGAATGTCTTGACTTGTTATCAGCAGAGACACAAAAAAATAGCATCATTTTATGTGATATGTGGGGATATATCCATCCAAATATCATTAAAGTTTCTCAAAAACTATATGCTAACGGACACTATGCAAATGCAGCAGAAGATGCATTTATTGAGATTAACGATAGAGTCAAGAAACTGTATAAAAAACTTAATCCTACATCATCTAAAATCCCTGATGGTGATGCTGCTATGACAACCGTTTTCTCCCCAAACAACCCTATGCTCAAAGTGTGTGATATATCAACCGATACGGGCATGAACGAACAAAAAGGTTTAATGTTTATGTTGCAGGGAGCAATGTCGGCATTACGCAACCCCAAGGCACATTCTAACATAACAATTTCAAAAGATGACGCAATGAGAAGAATAATGTACGCAAGCATGTTGATGTATAAGATTGACGAAGCGGTCATTTATTCGCAAATACAAGAATGACAAACGAGGAAACAACATGATAACACTTACAGGAATATTTAGCGAATCATTTGGTGGAACGTGTACGATTCGAGGATATGCAAAATATACAGATATTGTCGATAGTTCTTATCCCCACCCACATTATCAGCGTCCGGAAGATCCTCAACATATAGAGGATATATCAAAATTTATTACTTCAGGTACTAATAGTTTTAGTCCGGAAGTTGTTCTTGCTTATACAGCGGAGTACGATTATTACGCACCTAATGCAAATAGTGAGGTGAATGCCATTGAGGATATCAGAAGTGGGAAAGGATTTACGTCCAATAAAAATGGAGTTGTATTCAAAAAACAAAAAGCGGTTGAAAATGGATATCTATATCAGATAAAAATTCCAGATTCTGCTGATTCCAAACCGTTTCGTCGAGTCGATGGAAATCACAGGTTGAAAGCTTTTGAAAAATTGATATCTGAAGGACAAGTTAAAAGTTCATACTTGATCCCATTTTGCATCATTCTTTTTGCCGATGGAACAACATTGAAGGATGAAAAGACCATATTCCATAATATCAATTCAAAGGCTGTTCCGATAAAATCCGAGCAATTGTTGAGAAGTGTTGTTATCACTGCTGGTAACGAAACTGATTTTTCAGATGATGAATTAAAAGATAAGTTTGGTTTTGAATATTTGTTGGCACGCAAATTCATAAAAGAAAAACCATTGGTTGTCAGAAAACTAAACAGTATAAAATGGGTAAACGAAAACTTGATAACCATAGTTGTTGATTTGATTTCTTTTATAAACTCTACCAACAAAAGTGGTTCGGAGGAAGGGTGTGCACAAAAAATTGAAACTGCGGAAAGTATAGATGCATTTTTTACGGCTGTGTCGAAAGCATTGAATCATGCAACTCCGATTAGTGATCATGAATTGTCTATTGCATCAGGCATATTCTTTTTGCTAAGTCTGTTTTATTATTGGATTGAGTTAACTGCATTTGATACAGAAAAAAGCTATGAAGCCTACAAGAACAATTTTGTTGACTGGGCAAATAAATATCAAGTAACAGATGTACAACGCGATTCTGCCGAAAATGCCTCCATTAACGCAAAATGCATCTGGACAATTTATGATAAGTACCGTGACTCAACCGAACAAACCATTTTTCTCTCTCGGTGTTTCAACGAGAAATATAATGAAAATGAGTACGCAATAAGAAGAGCTATTGACGAAGTTAATCGTGAAAAGCATGTTTCCTTGAAGCTGGTCAGAGTAGATCAACATACAGAAGGCTCAACAGATCAAATATCAGACCGTATATTTAGAGGAATTCAGAGCGCGGGATTAGTTATTGCAGATTTGAGTAGCGGGCGATCCAATATCCCTCATGAAATTGGATATGCTATGGGACTCAAAAAGGATTTGATCATTATACATAACGGAACCGATGCCGAGGCTGATGAACATACGCCCTCAAACATCAGAATGTATGAACAGGTTCGGTTTAATGAAAATTATCAGTCGCTTCAAGACCAGTTGAAAACAAAATTGATTGATTACTATAAATTATAATTTATTATCCTCCGCATTACTCAATATTAAAAATACGATCTATATATTGTTATAATTTCGCAAGCAATGAAAGGAGGCTCCCTGTGTTATTAGAATATGAATTCTCGTTTGCAAACGGACCCTTGTTTTCACAACAATTTCCCGATCATATAACTGATTGGACGAGCCTCATTCGGATCGCAGAGTATAATAATCGCCATCACGGAATCATAGATAATGATTTTTTGAAATGGGCGTTAAAAAACGGCATTTCATATGAAGCCATCCTCTGGTTTGTCAAGGATTTTTCAAAGCAAACAGATCAGGAGCTTCTGTGGCTTATAGATGCGTATTTTTGTCCCTATACTATTTATTGCGATGAAAGCAGCAATGCAATCAAATTCCGTTTCAAAGATGAAACAGGTAAATTAAACGTTGATTGGCGTAATGATTTCGTTCTCGCCGGTATTGCCTATGAGGGTGATACACTCCCATTTGACATTGATGAGCTGTTTGCATCATTTAGGTTGCAAAAAACAGTTACAGACGCTAAACTTGGAAACATTGCGAAATACACTGGAGATGATGTTAACCGCTTGGTTGATATACTGAAATCCAAGAAGGTAAATCTGTTTCTAAACACATTATGGAATAGCAATACATATATTCATTGGTCAACGCAAAGCTTATTGTATTTTGCATTGGTCGATATCGTTGACTCCATGATGGATATTCCTTATATGCTGGATGAAATAAAGAATGTTCTTTACAAGTACGTTAGATTTGATTTGGATTATTTTTTGGGGTTCCTTGCAAGATACAGCTATCCCAATATCAAGAAGGATAAAGTTGAGGATTTTTGCGAAGAGTTTATCTTTTGGATTGAATCAATAGATCCCGAGTCACATGAAGATGAATTTTGCTTAGAGTTTTTGAGACAAGGCGCAGAATCATCTAAAAAAACAGACGATCTTCTTTTCCTTACAGAAAATAGAGATAATCTTCTCATCGAAAATTTCGTCCCCATCTACGCCTCTCGCCTTGGTGAGTTTCCAAGTTCTACGATACATTTTGATAAATGCGCTATGGCAGAAGAAAATATTGAAGAACTCGCAAGTGTTTTCTGCGACATAAAAAAGCCAGCCTATGATTTCTTGGTTTCGACCGAAAATAGATGGATACAAATTTGCGATTTCGTATCAGGCATGATAGCCGCCTTGCTCGCGTTTATTAACGAAAATGATACTGGCGAAATAAATGCCGCACTCGAGATGTTTGATGAAACACAAAAGTGCAATCTCAAATTGCTAATGCAATTAATCCGCAGAAGTTCAACCAAGAACAAATACTTCGATCACATGTCATGCAATTATGAGCAAGGCGAACGGATATGGTATTTGATATCAATAGCAAACAATTTATAAGGCAGGAGGACACCATGGCAAAAAAGAAAGTTAAAAAGCGCGATTTTTCAAAAGTGAAAGAAAGGGCATTAAAGATTTTGAAAATCTCTGCCAAAGTACTTATTGCGATTATGGGGATTGCCATAACTGTTGCATTTATAGCAGTTCCATTTTTACATAACAAAATAGATGATACTATCGCAAAATGTATATGGTATCCTGCGAGCATAGTGTTCGTAGCTGCATCAATTATAAGTATGCTTAAGAAACCTAAGAAACCTGTAAAATATCCGATATTTGATTTTATAGGGAATCTTGGTATAGTCCCTATTATCGTTATTCTTGGAAGTGCCTTTATTATCAATTACCATGATACCGCCTACAGTTGGTTCTGGGCTGCGTTTGTTTTAGTTTTTCTTTATTTCCCCGTATTCACATTTGGGATACGAAACTTCTTAAAAAAAGAAAAAGAGCACACAGAAGAACAATCAAAAACTTCGCTGAAAAATTGTTGGAAATACGTGGGTTTTTATTGGCTGTTAGATCTGTTCTATATGGCAATCTTTAATTATTGGATTGCTGATGCACAGTCACAAACGCTTTGGCTTACGTTGCAGTTCGTTTTTGGCGGATTGGCGATGATATATATATTTTACAATCTTGCCCGAGCCTTCCTGTCCAATTCTCCCAAACATTGGTGGTGGCTGTTGCAGGATTTCTTGTGGGGCGTTGCTATTACCGTCTATTTGATATTCCTTGTCCCCGACGCTACCTTGCAAACTATAGTGCTGTCTATTACAGCGGCCATATATGGCGGATTGTTAACATTGGTCGGTGTAGCTTGGACTATTAAGGACAATTCCGAAAAAATCAAGCAAGAACGCAAATTGTCAATCAAGCCATATCTTGATGTTCGCTATAAGTGTTTTACGGACATAACCGAATTGCCTACAAAAGATATTCTTACTATAGAGCTCGGAGAGATTGTTGTGATTCATCCCACAATCTCCGACGACATAAATGATCTGTTTATATTGCGCTCGCGGGTATATGGAACGGAAGAACGATTAGCTCCCGCAGTATATTCTCTGGAATTAGCTCAATTCACTGCAAGTCATATGATGGTCTATACTGTGATTGAAAACTGTGGTGCGGGAAACGCAATTGATGTTAAGTTGAAATTTAACGGAAACGAGATAACTTCGTTTTGTATTACCACCTCTACTCCAAAGCAAATTTTGTTTGTCTTTAAGGATGAATTGCTTGAAAATGAAAAAGAAGAGTATACAAAAATCAATATTTCTTTTGAATATACAGATGTTGCATCCTTTGGCAGATATAAACAGGACGAAGGGTTTATTTTTGGACGAAACACCTGTGACGAATTATATGTCTCACAAATGCAAGATGATTTATTAACTCCACCTGTTGAAATTTTATAGACATATGGTGAAATAATGGATAGATATTAAAAGCAAAGCTAATAAAGCAACAAAAGATGCAGACATTCCGATTCAGCAGACTTTATTTGATACTATCTAATTGATGTAAAATTTAATATATTGTTTTTAATAAAGCCTCGACGTTACGTCGAGGCTCTCTTTTTTCTTCTCTTTTTCTCCTCTCGCTCCTTCGTTTTCTCTTCTGATATCTCCTTTCACAATCTATCATAATGACTACAAACCATATAGGTGAATGGATGCAGAATTAAATTAAAAAGAACAAAACCAACAGAAGAGTGAAGTGAAGGAGGATGGGTGGACGTTCTTTGCAAGCGGTCCATGTTGCGAGGCTTAGCCGAATGTAAGTACAGATCGTGCGCGCATGAATCGATGTGCAAAGAACGGCATCTTCTCTCTTTTTCTTCACATTGAGATTTAACAAAACAGAGCCAACGCTCGGAAAGGAAAAACGATGAA
>CALGCW010000021.1 GCA_937884385.1 uncultured Clostridia bacterium
TCTAATGTTACAATATCTTTTGGCACTTCATATACTGTATTAAGTGTTTCATATTCTTCTAAAATTGCTTCTTGAGATTCAATTGGATTTATTATGTATTTCTTTATTTTATCTATTTCATCACTTTCTAGTTGTCCATTTAAAATATATACTTTAGCAGTTTTTACTATTGGTTTTTCTTTTTTTGAAATTATTTGTATACATTCTGCTGCTGAATTAGCTCTTTGGTCAAATTGACCTGGTAAAAATTCTACTGCAAAAATATTTTTTTCAGCTGGCAATGTGTTTGTAACAATATCTAATTGTGGCTCAGAAAATACTGTTTTTTTCTTATCCAATTCCGATACACTCCAGACAGATTCTTACTGCCTTTTCAAAAACATCGGCAGCTTCACCGTTTAACGCTCCTGCAATCATAACAACTAAACCGATTGCGGACAAAAGAATACCGTATTTAACAGATAAATCTTTTTTCATTATTTATCATATCACATTCTTCTTGAGAAAATGACCATACTTTTACATTATGTCCATTTTTAGCAAGATGTATAGCTAATGCTGTTCCCCAGCTTCCTCTTCCTAGTATTCATATGTTTTTATTCATTGCTTTTTCTCCTTTGTTTTCCTTTGCAATTACAGTATAACACGTTGTTTTACGTTTGTCAATAGAGATTTAATGTTTATCGATAAATAATTTATGCTATGCATTAAAAATATAGAGCCCTGATGCACAAATACTGTATAAAAAAGAGATAACAAATCGGTGCACAAGTCCGTAAAAAACGGACAATTGAAAAAAAGAGCCTCCTATGGTAGAATTAAATTGCTACCATAGGAGGTTTTTGTTATGGCAAGAAAATATCAAAAAGTAAGCGAATTACTTTCCGTAATCAAAGAACTAAGCGCACAAGGCAAAACCCAAGAACAAATAGCAAAACAATTTGGACTGTCAAGTGCAAAAGTTGTATGGAATCTTCTGTACCGTGAAAAGCAAAAGGAAATACATGGAGTTCCCAGGTTTCGAGGTCGCAAACCTGCGAAAACATTACAAGAATACAAATACGAGAACCAACGACTAAAAATGGAAAATGAATTGTTGCGGGATTTTCTCTCGCTCACAGAAAGGAAGTGAGAACCAGTGTAAAATACATGGTAATTTATCGCCACAAAGATAAATATTCCGTTAGCGAAATGTGTCGGTTCTTTAAGGTATCCAGAAGCGGATACTATGACTATGTTAAGAGAATGGATAGACCTTCATCCGAAAACTACTTGGTTGAGAAAATCTGTGAATGTCAAGAACGCAGCCATAAAACTTACGGATATCGAAGGGTGCAAATATGGCTTGAAAGGCAAGGAATACATAAAGATCCCAAGACCGTGTTGCGTTTAATGCAAAAATACAATCTGCTTTCAGTGGTTCGGCGAAAGAAGTACCGCAATTATGGCGAGCGTTTGCACAAATATCCTAACCTATTAAATAGAGACTTTAGTGCTGAGCGTCCCAATCAAAAATGGGTAACGGATATTTCATACATCAAGACGGAAGAAGGCGTACTGTTTCTTTCGGTTATTCGTGATCTTTACGACAACAGTATTGTTGCGTACAAAACCGGAACTGAACAGAACGTTAACCTCGTTCTCTCTACAATCAGAGCAGCTAAGAAAAAGGAAAAGGTCACCGCAGAGTTACAGCTCCACAGTGACCAAGGCTTACAATATACGTCCCAAGCATATTTTAAGCTAACAAAATCTTATCATATTACGCCCTCAATGTCAAGACTCGGAAATCCATACGACAATTCTTTAGCAGAAAATTTCTTCTCTATCCTAAAAACTGAATGTATTTACCGAGCAAAGCTCCGCACTTATGAGGAGGCGCGCCTCCTCATAAGTGCATACATACAATTCTACAACAACGAACGAATTCAACTCAAAACAAAACTGACACCACTCGAAAAGCGATGTCAGTTCGTCTCTTAAAATTTAATATTTTCTACCAAGAGTCTCTTTTTTTGTGCTGTCTGTACATTTTGGAGCAGTTCACGGCTATGAAACCGATTTGTTTCCTCTTTTTTGAATGACCGAAGATATGCGAAAGCTTAAAATTCCGCTCTTTTTCCATCATTCATTCTTCATCATTCATTATTCATTATTCATCAATTATCAATGCCGGTAAAATGAATAATGAATGATGAAGAATGAAAAATGAATAATGCCTGTTAAAATGCACAAAATCACCCCTCCCGAATTGTGCAATTCCACGTTTTTTCGGAAATGATGTGACATTTTCGGCGCATTTTGCGACTTACAAGGTGAAGGACTTTGAAAGGAGGTTTCTGTATGAACGACGAAAAAATTATAGAACTCTTTTTTGCCCGCGATGAAAACGCGATCAAGGAAACAGAGGAAAAGTACACCACGCTCTGCCACTACGTCGCAAAGAATTATCTTTCGGTGCGCGAGGATAGGGAAGAGTGCATCAACGACGCCATGCTTGTGCTCTGGAACTCGATCCCGCCCGCGAAGCCGAAGAGCCTTTCGGCGTTTCTGTCAACGACCGTGCGGCGCATCGCGATAAGCAAAAGCCGCGCCGGTAACGCCTGGAAGCGCGGCGGGCACGTGCATATCGTCAGCGATGAATTTCTTTCGATGATCCCCGATGAGACCGATCTCGCGTCGCAGTTCGAGGCTCGCCGCGCGGGCGAGATAATGAACCGCTGCCTCGGAAAGCTCTCAAAGGACGACAGAAGGATCTTCGATTTAACGCTTCGGGCGCTGGCTGTCGAGCCCGGAGCATGCGTGTTTGTTGATAACTCCGAAAAAATTTAATTGTGCCTAATGAAATGGGGATTCATACTATCTTGTTCGATGATGA
>CALGCW010000022.1 GCA_937884385.1 uncultured Clostridia bacterium
GGGGCGCACCGCGTGCGTCCGCACCTTTTGTACAACAGTAGTAAATTTTAGAAAACCAATCACTTGTGATTGGCTTTCGTAGTTTTGAAGATACAATACTGACCGATGTGCTTGCACATAAGGGCAGGATTGAAGCTTCAAAACCGATAAAATGCCCACATTTTATCGAAAATTTACGCAAAATCCCCGCAAACCCAAGCGACAAAAGTTTTTTTGCGAGCTTTTTTTCAAAAAAAGCGAAAATCCTTCCGTTGTAACTTCTCCCCGATTTATTTAGCGATTATCTCATCGACAGCGCCTTGAATTCTCGAAGCGACCGTCTCCACGTCACCGAAGGCGGAAATAATGCAGATGTGCTCGCCTTCCCTGTCCTTCAGCTCGTCGAAAACGGACAAAAACTTGTTTCTGACCGCCGTGAGCTTCTCCTTGGTTTCATAAATTTCGGTGGTTGCCCTTCCCTTCGAGATACGCTCAAGGCTCTCGTCGGGCGTGAGGTCAAGGAAGATGCACGCATCGGGCGTGCGAATTTCGGGACAATCGAGGTTCATTCTCTTCACCCACTCGAAATCGGTCTCGCTTCCCTGATAAGCAAGCGAGGAATAGTAATATCTGTCACAGAGGATCACATAGCCCTCCTCAAGCATCTTGTTGATGCCCCATTTGTTGTTAACGTTGTGGAAGATGCGGTCGAGAACGAACATCGCAGCCATCTCACAGGACGTTCTCTTGCTTACACCCGAAAGCGCGTCGCGAAGCATACCGCCCGTAAGGGATATAGTAGGCTCGCTCGTCACATAGACCTTTCTTCCTTTACTTTCCAAGTATTCGCAGAGCTTGTTTATCTGAGTCGTCTTTCCCGACCCGTCAATGCCCTCGAATACGATAAATTTTCCTTTGTTGTTCATTGTTTACTCCTAAACTGCCTTCCCATAAGGGGAAGGGGGACCGCTTTAGCGGTGGATGAGGGGCTCGAAATCTGTAAAAGTCATCGAACCTCTCGTTAATATTTTAATTATAATAATCTTCGTAATACACGCTTGAGCGCAGATTGTTATCTTTGTTTGTGATTTGAATTGTCGTGTTATAATTGAAATTTTCTTTTTCAAGCGTTCCCGATGAGCGCACGATCCTGATAACGACCGGGTTCCAATAATGAATGTTGTATTCATCACCCTCGTTTAACTTCTCGGTGGTCGAGAAAATAAATCTGTGCGCATCATTCTCAAGGTCATAATCCTCTCTCAAAGGCGCGTATCTGTCCTCGGGAGCAAATAAAATTCCGCCCGCAAGGCCGCTATCCACCTCGTAGCCCTTGAAATACGCGTCCTCTTTTGCAAGAAGATAGTCAAAAACCTGCTTTGAGTAAGCGTCGAACTCCTCTTCGGTCATATTAAGATACAATTTCGTCTCCGTTCGGAAGGACCCGTCAACATTCGGCACAGGCATATCCTCAAGCTTGCATTCGATCAGATATTCGGGAGCAAAAAACTCATTTTTCGCATCCATTCCCGACTCTTGCGTTCCCGCCCAAACAAGAAACGCGGCAGCAAGAATGTCACAGGACGTCAATGATACTAAGCACATTGCAACAATCAGTATATATGCAATTATCTTTTTCATAAGAAACTCCTTTGAATACTACAAGATTATTGATAACGCATCGACCATTCACGCAGACGACATCCAAGCCACAAGCAATTCAGCTATATTGTAGGTCGGTGCCTTTGCCGCCGTTTTGACAGCAAAGCTCTTTAGCCACTTTTTCTTTGAGTCAATAGGCCCAAAGAAAAAGTTAACAAAAAGAAATGCCGTTTTTTCGCCTACGCGGCGCGCGCCACCTTTAAAAAGGTGGACGAAACAATCGCGCGATGCAAGTGCGAACATAGTGTGAAGCCGATTATTTTTTAATAATATCAGTACCAACGTACTTACGAAGAACCTCGGGTACTACAACGCTTCCGTCTGCGAGCTGATTCTGCTCAACGAGCGCAGGAAGAACACGGCTGGTCGCAAGACCCGAACCGTTAAGAGTATGCATAAACTCAACTCTGCCGTCCGCACGGCGAACACGCATCATACCGCGGCGCGCCTGGTAATCACGCGCGTTGGAAACGGAAGAAACCTCTTTGTATCCGTTCATTGAGGGGATGTTAATCTCGATATCGTAGGTTCTTGCCATGGATGCGGAGCAGTCCTCTGCCGCAAGCTTGACCGTTCTGAAGTGGAAGCCAAGTCCCGCAACGAGAGCCTCTGCCTTGCCAACGAGCTCGTCAAACGCCTCGTCACTCTTTTCGGGGAGTGTGAACTGGAACATTTCAACCTTGTTGAACTGATGTCCGCGAACCATACCTCTCTCGTCGGAACGGTAGGAGCCTGCTTCTCTTCTGAAGCAAGGCGTATATGAGAAGAGCTTCTTGGGAAGATCCGCTTCTGTGAGGATCTCGTTTCTGTAAAGAGACGCAAGTGCCGCCTCTGCCGTGGGAAGCATATATCTTGAACGGTTGTCAACGGGATTTTCGATCTTAAATACCTCGTCGGCAAATTTGGGGAACTGACCTGCAGTCACGCCGCACTCGTATTCAAGCATATGAGGGGGCAAGATAAGCTCGTAGCCGTCTGCCCAGTGTGTATCGATGAAGTAGTTGAGGAGTGCCCACTCAAGGCGCGCACCCATACCGCGATAGATCCAGAAGCCGCTGCCGGAGAGCTTTGTGCCTCTCTCATAGTCGATAAGACCGAGATCGGTGCAAAGATCAACGTGATTTTTGGGCTCGAAATCGAACTTGTGGGGCTCGCCGAAGTAACGGATGGGCTCATTGTTCTCTTTTCCGCCGGGCTTGAGGTCACGGTCGGGAAGGTTGGGAAGACCGAGAAGCACACCCTGAAGCTGTACGTCTACCTCTTTAAGCTCTGCATCGATCTCCTTGGTGCGCGCACCAAGCTTCTTCATCTCCGCAAAGATGGCATTAACGTCCTTTCCCTCCTTCTTGTATTGGGGAATAAGCTTGTTTACTCTGTTCTGCTCTGCCTTAAGAGACTCCGTCTCAGAAATAAGAGCGCGTCTTTTTGCGTCAAGCGCAAGTATCTGTTCAATATCCTCCTTGGCATCCTTTCCCTTCATTGCAAGACGGGCAACTACCTCATCGGGACATTCCTTGATATATTTAATGTCAAGCATTTTATTGTTCTCCTTTTAGTTTTTCTTAAAAAGTTTCTTGATTTTAGTGGTGATAGCGTGAAAAATGCGGTTAAAATGATTCGTGGTAAGCTCGCTTTCGTCATCGTTCTTCTTGCTTCTTGCAAGCTCACCCCTAACGTCGTTGCAGGTGTGCATATTATCCCAAGTACCCATATTTCTACCCTTGATATCCATATTTTACCTCCAATCAATAACGAACATTTGTTCTTTTCTCACATATTATCGAATATATCTGCTCCGCATACGCTTGAAAGAAGTGTTTCAAGGTCCTCGTCGGAGTCAAAGGTGATCTCAACGACTCTCTTTTTGGGAGTATTTACGATCTTTACCTTCCTGCCGAGAGTCTCGCGGCTTCTCTTTTCAAGCTCACGAAGATGGATGCGCGTCATAACGGTAGCATTCACCTCATCCGCATCCTCGATCTCCTTCTGCTCGGGTATCGCATTGAGCTTCTTAACCGCGTTTTCGACCTCACGAACAGATAGCTCTCTCTCAACGATCTTCTGTGCAAGCGCTTCCATATGCGCCTCGTCGTTAAGACCGAGAAGAGCACGCGCGTGACCCGCACTTATCTCGTCATTCTTGAGCATCTCAAGCACGTTTTCGGGAAGGTCAAGCAAGCGAAGAAGGTTCGCTATTGCAGAACGGCTCTTGCCGACCTGCTTTGAAACCTGGTCCTGAGTAAGGCCAAAACGGTCAATAAGTGCTTGATATGCAAGTGCTTCTTCAACAGCGTTAAGGTCCTCGCGTTGAATGTTTTCAATAATGGACACCTGAGCGATCTTAAGATCGTCACCGTCAAGAATGACTGCAGGGATCTCGTCAAGACCCGCAAGCTTTGCGGCTCTCCAACGGCGCTCACCCGCAATAATTTCGTAGGTATCGTCGATTATTTGGTTAGGTCTCACGATTATAGGCTGCAAGACCCCATATTTTTGTATGCTTTCAGCCAACTGCTCAAGAGATTCTCTCTCAAACGTCTTTCTCGGCTGATCGCGTCTCGGCTCTATCGAGGAGATCCTGATCATCTCGCCGGCGCCTTTTTTGCTTTCAATAAGATTATCGTCAAAGGTATCAAAGATACTCTTTCCAAGTCCTCTTGCTTTTGCCATTTTTCATCCTTTCACGCTCAAAATGAGCGATTTTTAACGATTTTATTGCTTTTTCAAGCTGTTTTCAGCCGTTTTTGGCTCAAATTCTGGTCATAAGCTCTTTAGCGATCTCAAGATATTCCTGCGCGCCCTTTGAGCTCTTGTCGTGATAATAAGCAGGCTTTCCAAAGCCGGGAGCCTCGGTAAGCTTTACGTTTCTTGAAATGCAGGTGCCAAAGAGCTTGTCCGGATAATACTTGCGAAGCTCGTCCATGACCTGCATAGAGAGAAGAAGTCGCTTGTTATACATTGTAATAAGGATTCCCGTGATGTTCAGATCCTCATTATAGTGCTTTTTGATGCGTTTTGTGGTGGTAATAAGCTGAGAAAGGCCCTCAACTGCATAGAATTCTGCCTGCATTGGCACCACAATACCGTCCGAAGCAACAAATGCATTGATCGTAAGCATACCGAGAGAAGGCGGACAGTCGATAAGTATGTAATCGTAATCATCGGATATGGACTTCAGCGCATCCTTCAGATTGTATTCACTGCCTTCATCATTGTAAAGATCAAATTCTGCTCCGGAAAGAGCAACGTTAGTTGGAATTATAGACAAATTCTTGTAATTTGTCTGCAAAATCACGTCTTTTGCGTTCATTTCACCCGAAAGAACGTCTTTTACCGTTCCTTTAAGTGATCTTTTCGGAATTCCGACACCACTTGTTGCATTACCCTGAGGGTCAAGGTCAATAAGAAGCGTTTTTTTGCCAAGAATTCCAAGCGAAGCGGCTACGTTTACTGCAGAAGTTGTCTTGCCGACTCCGCCTTTTTGGTTGGCGAAAGCTAAAATTTTTGCCATTTTTTCCTCCTTTTATAGTAAAATCCCCAAAATTAGCAAAAATTTAGCCATTTTTAGAGATAATATTTTACATTTAGCATTATACCACAAATACATTGCGTTTGCAATAGATTTTACGCTTTTTCTGAATTATTTTTCACATATTTTGTTTCACGTGAAACATTTTGTTGTTTTTCGTCGATTGTTTCACGTGAAACATTATTATACACACAAATCCACGCGTCATCTGTCCAAACAAATTTGTTCCACGTGAAACAATATAAATGCAAAAGAAAAAGCAACCGCAAAGCGCGGTTGCTTTTTTAATATTTAATAATTTGCCTTATAATGGTGATTTTTTGATCTGCGCAAATTTACGCGGAAAAGTCTTGGGTGTTGACAAAAGCTTGTTCATAAGCACGATCGCTCTCTTTTCTTCTACCTCAGTTTCACTAATTCTACCAACAAGCGATTTTTCTATCAGAACGGTGTTATCAAGTGATCTTGCACCCGCAAGCTGACGAATCGCACTTCTTGATTCCTCAAGCTCATCTGCAGCTCCCTTTGCTTTCATTGCAACGAGGCGGCCCCCGACCTTAACAAAGGGAACAGTCAATTCACATAGAATGGGGAGTGCCGCAACCGCACGCGCTGTTGCACAGTCATACTTTTCTCTGTGCTCAGGCAGCTTTGCAAATTCTTCCGCTCTAGCCGCAACCGCTTCAACATTTTCGAGTCCGAGCAGCTTTGCAGTTTCAGCAACGTATCTTATTCTCTTTTCCGTTGAATCAAGCGCGGTAATTCTTATATCCTCACGAACAATCGCAAGCGGCAGGGTAGGGAAGCCCGCGCCACATCCTACGTCAATCAGCGTCGCATTTTGGGGAATATATTCAGAAATCAACAGAGAATCCACCAAATGACGCAAAATTATCCCGTCTTCATCTGTAATAGCCGTCAAATTCATCACCTTGTTGACTTCAACAAGTCTCTCCGCCAATAAGAACATTTGTTCTTGCTGCTTTTCCGTAAGTAAAATGTCAAGGTTTTCCTTTACCGCAATGTTTAATTTCTGTACAAACGTTTCTTTATTCATTGTAATTATTTACCATTTCTATAGTTTTGACCAATACTTGATTCCCCAATTTTCGAAATTCCATTCATCGCTATAGCAATTACATTCATAGTCAATGTAGTAGAGCTTACTGTCGCTCATAATGAAATTCGTCGGGTAATAGTCGATATTCAGACCACTTGCATGAAGGAGGGAGCACATTTCCTTCACTTGTACGAACGCATCTTCGGGGGCGCGTCCGTCTCGCTCGACAATTTGAGCGACAGTGTCACCGTCGATATACTCCTTGAGAATTCTCTCATTCATAACATCTACCTCGTAAAGCTCCGGGAGCTTTATGCCGAGCGAGCGGAGAGTGTTATAATCCCGAAGCTCGGACTGCAGCTTGTCGCCAAAGGTATAGTAGTCGCAGGGCTCGTGGTGTATTTGCTTGAGAGTAAAGTGCTTTCCCTCGCGCTCTGCAAGGTAGGAGTATCCGCCTTTGCCCTTGCCGAGAAGCTTAACAATGCTGTATTCCGCGCCGTTTATGGAAAGTGTTTTTGGAAGTTCCATATCGGGCACCAATTAATCGTCAATGTGAACCTTAACGGTCTTCATAGTACCAAATGCCTCTTCAACGAGGTCGGAGAAGGGAAGCTTGTTTTCCTCTCTCAATACCTTTTCAAGCTCGGGCTTTGTCTTGGGGTGCTTGGGGGTAAATACCGTACAGCAATCCTCATAGGGGAGAATCGACGTCTCAAAAGCGCCGATCTTGCGCGATAGCTGAACGATCTCTTCCTTGTCCATACCAATACAGGGGCGGAAAACGGGGATATCAGCAACCGCATCCGTCACGCCGATAGCCTGCATAGTCTGGCTTGCCACCTGACCTACGCTCTCACCGGTAATAAGTGCGCCGCAGCCGTACTTTTCTGCGACCTTGTTTGAAAGCGCCATCATATATCTGCGGAGAAGCAACGTAAAGTAGTCCTCCTGACAAGCCTTAACAAGCTCCTCTTGAACGTGAGTCAAAGAGATGATGTGGACCTTTATTTCGCCCGCGTATTCGCCAAGTATCGAGGCAAGCTCAAGCACCTTTTCACGTGCGCGCTCGGAGGTATAGGGGAAGGACTCGAAGTGCAGACCCTCAATCTCCATCCCTCTTTTTGCCATCATAAGACCTGTGACGGGAGAGTCTATACCACCCGAAAGGAGAAGCAGGCCTCTGCCGGCACTGCGGAGAGGAAGACCGCCTGCACCCGGCTCCTGCCCTGCTCTTATATATGCGTGGTCGTCGCGCACCTCGACGGTGACGGTGACATCGGGATTCTTGACGTCAACCTTAATTCCGTATTCATCGCAAAGTTCGTACCAATAGCTGTTGTTGGGATAATGGCTGGTGCGGACAGCGTTGATATTGTGGCGCTTCATAAGCTCAATATCCTTGAGCATTAGTTCGCGGTTTACGACATGTCCGGTTGCGGGGTTATGCTCGTGCAGGTTGACGCCGTTAATCATTAGGCGACGACCATTGAGCAGTAGCACGCCATCCTTAATCTCCACCTTGCGGAAGCCTGTGCGGCACGAGGTAGCCTCTACGACTGCACCCTTAGCATCCTTAAGCGTAACCACCGAGGTGTAGAGGTTGGGATGCTCGTGGCTCCAGGTCTTAACCTTTGGCACCTTAAAGCTAAACGTTAGCTCGCGGCTATCATCCACCTCGACACTCTGAGCAAGGCGCTTAACAACGCTGCCATCCGCAGCCAATAGCGACAACTCTACCACACCCTTAAATGGGTCATCTCCAACGTTATCAACCTTAACTGTAGCCTCGTAGAGACCCGTCTTATATGTCTTATCAAGGTCGCCTATCGCGAATATATCGGCAATGCACACCTCGTCCACAGAGTATACCTTAACGCCACGGTCGAAGCCCGAAAGGCGCCAGAAGTCTTGATCCTCAAGATATGAGCCGTCACACCAGCGGTAGCCCTCAATGGCGAGGGTATTCCAGCCGGTTGTTGCCATCGCTGTGATATCGAACTCCACGGCGGTCTTTGTACCTTCGGAGTAGCCCACCTTCTCGCCATTTAGCCACACATGCATAGCCGCCAGGCCCGACTCGAAGTGTAGGATTATGCGACGACCATCCCACGCCTCGGGGATCTCGAACGTATGACGATAGCATCCCGTGGGGTTATCATCGTGCGGGATATAAGGAGGATTTAGTGGGAAAGGGTAGTTCACATTCGTATAGATTGGGTAGCCATAACCCAACACCTCCCAGTTGCCAGGCACTGCTATAAGGTCCCACATCTTATCGTTATACTCCTTAGCCCAGAAGCCCTCGGGACGCTCCGCGGAGGTCTTAGTCCAGTGGAAACGCCACTCGCCACTGATGTCGAGCACATAGCCCGACTCGCCACGCTTAAGCGCCTCATCGAACGAGGCATAGGGGACAAGAGTAGCACGCGAGGGGAGCTTATTCTCGGCAAAGACCTCGGGATTCTCCCAATATGGGTCCTGCGCGATGGCTGTCGCAGCAACAACGAGCGCCATAATAGTGGCAAACAATCTTCTCATAGCTACTTAAGTATTAGGTCGTTGATATTAATCTTTGGGACATAGTGTACCCCACCCTCACGGTAATAGGTGAGTGAGTCGCCCTCGCGACACTCTACTATAGCGATGCGCTCGTTGGGGCGACCTATGGCAAGCACCAACAATGGCTCGTACGGCAAATTAAGCGCCTCCTTAATCGCTGCATGGTCAAACGCACCGATGCAGATACCTCCCAGTCCTATCTCTGTGGCTTGCAGCAACATAGACTGCGCCACAATGCCAAGGTCGACGCTCACATAGTGGCTATCGGGAACTGTTGAGCAGATGACGATAAAGGCGTTAGGCTCTGTGCCCTCGAAGGGTAGATTGAGCTCTGGCAGAGCACCGCCGAGGCGTATATGTTGCAGCACCTTTGCCGCCTCCTCCTTTAATACTGGTCGGAAGCGCAATACCTGCTGATTGCGTGCCGAGGGGCAGAGCGTCGCCACCTCCATGATGCGTTGCAACTGGTCGGGGCGCACCTCAAACTTGGAGTCGTAGCCACGATAGCTACGATTGGCCCTAAGGAGTCGGGCGAGTGTTGCTACGCGTTTTTTTGAGGGTTGCTGGTTGCGATAATCCTCCATGCGTTTCTCTAAGTAGTTGTCTGCCATAGTTATATCAATTCAAGATGTTCTACAAGTATCTTAATACCAATGGAGATAAGTATGATGCCTCCCACGATGCCTGCCTTGGAGCCGAGGCGCGAGCCAAAGGCACAGCCCAGATAGATACCTATGGCCGAGAGTAGCATGGTAACGATGCCGATAACCGCCACCGACGTCCAGATGTTGACATTAAGAAATGCCATAGATATACCTACGGCCATGGCGTCGATACTCGTGGCGATGGCCATCAGTAGCATGGTATTAAAGCCGAAGTCGTCGTTCTGCTTCTCCTCGTCGCCCCACACCGTCTCACGAATCATATTTAGGCCGATAATCAACAATAGACCAAAGGCTATCCAGTGGTCGACGCTTACGACATACTCTGCGAAGCTGCTTGCAAGCAAGTAGCCTATTACGGGCATAAGTGCCTGGAAACCACCGAACCACACACCAACCATAAGAGCGTGTCGCGGGCGCACGCACTTAAGCGTGATGCCCACAGAGACCGCAAAGGCATCCATTGCTAAGCCTATGGCGATAAGTAAAATCTCAACTACCCCCATTATTCTGCTACTTATTATAGTCGTCAAGGGCGGGTGTCGCAGCACCCGACTCGTCGAAGAGCTTACCCCACTGCGGAGAGGTTGCCTCCCAGATAAAGGTGCCACGGCCAAGACCATCGGGCAACGAGCGCACGATGCGGTCGATGGCGAGGTAGTGGTCGCGATACTCCACCACGATAAGCGGCTTCCTGTACTTCGCTACAAGGGCATTAGCGTTTGCCTCAAGCTCCTCGAGGGTACCATGCCACTCGGGATAGTACGACTGACCAATAAGGTCATAATCAACACCATACTTAGCCATGGCGTCGAAGAAACGCTCCGACTCCTCGGCCTGACCTCCCAGCGCCACGTGAATCATGACCTCAGCATCGGGGGCATACTCCCTTACGGCGCGCACACCCTCTTTTAGCAGCCCACACAAGCCCTCAAATGAGTGACGTACAGAGCCATAGGGCCAAAGCATGCCGTTGCTCACCTCGTTACCCACCTGCACCATATCGGGGAGTGTGCCCTGTGCCTTGAGAGCCTCAAGCACCTCCTTGGTGTGAGCATAAACCGCTGCGCACACCTCGTCGTATGAGTAGGTCTGCCATGCCTGAGGCATAATCTGCTTAGCAGGGTCTGCCCAGTTGTCCGAGTAGTGGAAGTCCAAGAGGAAATAGATGCCTGCATCCTTGATGCGCTTCGCCATAGCGAGCGTATGCTCTAAGTCGCAATAGCCATCGCGCTGCGAGTAACCAAGCTCCGAGCGTGGATTAACGAAGATACGTAGGCGAATGTAGTTAAATCCGTTGTCGCGCATAATCTCTATGGCATCACCCGCGACACCACCATCGCTGAAGGTCGTACCACGATCCTCCTGTGACTGTAGCCATGAGATGTCTGCACCCACAGCGTAAGGCTTTTCGATAGATACCTGTGCCGTTGCACCCGATATGGTAAGTAATGCAAGGGTTAGCAACAAATAGATTCGTTTCATAGCTGTATAAATTACTGATTAGCAAACTTTTTTAGTGTGGCAATCTCCTCTGGCCAGCGAGCCACATCGGGAGTCTCCAGAATAAGTGGGATGTTATCGAAGCGCGAGTCCGAGGCGATATAGCGGAAGCACTCCCACCCTATCTCGCCATCACCCAGTGGCGCATGACGGTCGATACGGCTACCCAAGGGACGCATGGCATCGTTAAGGTGCATGCCTCGCAGATATTTGAAGCCTACCACCTCGTCGAACTCCGCAAAGGTGGCATCGCACGCCTCCTTGGTACGTAGGTCATAGCCCGCAGCAAAGGCGTGGCA
>CALGCW010000023.1 GCA_937884385.1 uncultured Clostridia bacterium
GTTTCACCTGACTCGACCTTACCGCCAACAAACTCCCAAAGGAGTCCTCTCGCCTTGTGCGCCGGGCGTTGGCAGATCATAAATTTATTGCCCTTCCGGATAAGGGCTGCCACTACTTCGGTTATTTTCATATTTCTTCAATTCCTAAACTCTTTAAGTATTGATAAGTTCCGTCGTAGAACTTAGGCAAGCGAGTGCTATCCTCCCAAAATCCACTTGGATTCTTATTGGGATTACCAGTTGGAACACAAATCACCATACCCGCTCTTGCTCTTGTGAGAAGCACTCGATAAGCATTGAGCATATATTTGATCTGCTCTTGCTTGTTCTCGGTATCGGGTATTTTTTCGTTCCACGCCGTTTTGCCATTAAACGTGTAATAACGCCATTTGCCATTATCGCATCTCATATCAGCATCCCACAGCACACATGTATAGTCAAGCTCCAATCCCTGCACTTGAATTTCGGTAGCTGCATCTTCAAGATAGTTGGAAGCTCTTGTATCAACTTTATCTTCAAGGAACCAGTGAACTGCGTTTTCATCTCCTGAAGGCAGAATATGAATGCCAAGCGGTTTGAAACGCGCCGCTTCTTTTGTCACAAGCACTCCTGTGCGCTCTGTTCCTCTGACTTTACTATGAAGCCATCTCTTGGCAGTTTCCATATCTCGTGTTAAGACAATGGGATATCTGTCTTTTATTTCATTGTACAATTCAGCTGCATCGGGATTGAAGGTGAGCATCGAATGAACAAATGCAGAGAGCTTTTCTGCTCTAAAAGAACGCAGAGAAACGCCAAGATGTAGGTTTTCTGAATACGTAACGTTTTCGTTTTTCGCCAACAGCTCGTTAACCTTACCTTCGGCATATTCCGGCTCTGTAAGCTTCGGAGAAATATATACTTTCCAATGTGGGAACTTGTCATTCAGCGCATGTATCCACTCTGAAATTCCAGCTTCGCCGGTATTGATCTCCTGTCCACCACCAACAAGGCAAACAATCGTTGCCCAGTCCTCTCTCTGATCGAGAGACCATATCAAGAAAGCCGCCTCAGATAATGGGAAGTTAGGAACTTTCAGTTTATTACCGTATGTTCCACCTCGTTTAAGATAGTCGGCAAGCCTTTTATGAGTCCACGAACGCTGTGCCTCGTCGAAAATGGCGACGTGCTCCACTTCTCCATAACCGGATTCTGCAAGCTTCACCGCTTTTTCGGGATCGATTTCCAAAACTCCGTTTTCAACGGGGTTCTTGATTTTGGCGAGCATATTATCACGGTAACGGTGGATGATTTGAATAAACTTGCCTACTTCTCTGCGTGAATCTGTAAGGTTTTTCTTTTCGTTTCTATCACGGCATTTTTGATGATTATCTTTTGCGAGAGCTTCGGTAAGTACGGCAACCAAAGGGCCGTTTCCGGAAAGATATACTGCGCCTTCATCTTCAACAGGCGCGTCATTTCCCTGATAGGTCTGTTTAACAGCCACATCGAGACCGACGAGTGTTTTGCCTGCGCCGGGCACACCTGTCACAAAGCAGATGCTTTTCTCGCCGTTCGTTTTGCTATTCTGTATTACATCAAGGATATATTTTATCGTTGCATCGGTAGATACCTTATCCGCTTCATGCCTTGTGATATTTTCAACCGAATGACTTTCGTAAAGTGTTTTGGCAGCCTCAACAATGGTCGGCGTAGGTGCATAAGGACTGATCACCCAATCGTTATGAACCGGAGCTTCGCTCGGGAATTTTTCCAACACGTTGTCAATCAAAGCAGATATTCCTGCTTTTCCGGTTACCAATGGGTTTATTACTCTGTCATCGTACACCGACATCTGTATGGATGTACTGCGATTAGAATAATTCGTAGCTACTAAAATAGGGGCGATAACCTTGTCCTCACTGAATTTATGGAAGTTTTTCAGATCCAAAGCGTAGTCCAAGACCTGGTCAATATTCGTTTCGAGAATTTTTGACTCACCAACCTTAAATTCAAGGCAGAATACAACACCGCGATAAAGGAGGACAACGTCGATTCTTTTGCCAAGACGAGGAATATCGTATTCAAATATAATTTGGCCATCAACATTGTTAAGTGAAGAAACCACGTTCTTCATAATGTCGATCTCCGCTTTCCACGCGTCTCTTGTGGTGGTCAGTGCTTCGCCGTGGTAATTATCATCTAATATTCTGTATATAGATGCTGAATCTGT
>CALGCW010000024.1 GCA_937884385.1 uncultured Clostridia bacterium
CGAGGAGTTCCCGTGCGAGCACGGAACGTCCTTTCGCCGAATTTGCGCACCCGATCCTCGAACGCGGGGCGTTCGAGTGACTGATTAGATCCCTCATCTTTGGGCCAAAACAAAAGCGAGAGGATAAATCCTCTCGCTTTTGTTTTGGTGCGAGAGACGGGAATCGAACCCGTACGGTCTCCCACACGCCCCTCAAACGTGCGCGTCTGCCTGTTCCGCCACTCTCGCATGCCGTGTTTATTAACACAACACTGATATTATACACCATTTTTCAAAAATGTCAATACCTTTTCAGAAAAAAATTTAAAATTTTTTAAGGGGCGCAAACGCCCCTCAATTTATTTAAAATATGCCGTATCCATTTCATTAAGGAGCCGTTCAACTGTCGCGCTTTTCTCTGCCTCGCTTGCAAAGTATTCTCCGTCCTCACAAAGAAGTGTCTTGGTGCTTCCGTCAAGCTCTGCACAGTAATATGCTTTCGAATCCTCTGCATCTATCGAAGTATCAACAACGTAGATAAAATACACTGCGCCCTCGTTTTCAAGTCCCGCACCGTCACCATACTGTATCATTTCCTGATAGCTCGGCATTTCCCAAAGCTTGTAGGGGTGGTAGTTTGTTATTGTCTTGATACCTTCGGAATACTCATAAAAATACGTTTCCCCGTTTTCCCCTGTAAATTCTATCACATCATATGCGGCACACGACGTAATGGAAATCAACAAAACTACCGAAATTGCGACCAATAAAAACCTTCTCATAATATTTCTCCTGTTATTCATACTGTCTGAAGCTTGCGATTACAATGCCGAGAAGAGCCACCTCGTTGACGATTATCGGCTCCATAGTTCTGTTCTCCGGCTGCAGACGGTAATGTCCGTTTTCGCGGAAAAAGGTCTTGACGGTCGCCTCGTCCTCGATGAGGGCAACTACTATCTGTCCGTTATCGGCATAGCTTCCCTTTCTCACTATAACCACGTCGCCGTCGAGAATACCTGCCTCTATCATACTCTCGCCCTTGACCTTGAGCGCAAAAAGCTCGTCGGATGAATACCTTGCATTGTTCCAAGGAAGGTCAACGTAGCCTTCAAAATTCTCAACCGCAAGTATGGGAGCACCTGCCGTAATAGCGCCTAAAAGCGGCACCTTGCCTGCAACACGCGCGTAAGGAGCGCATATGCGAAGCGTTCTCTTCTTGCCCGCATCCTGCTCTATGTATCCCTTCGCTTCAAGATTGTGAAGATAAAGATGCACACTTGAGGTACTCTTAATTCCGAGTGACGCCACTATATCGCGAACCGAAGGCGCATATCCGTTTTCATTTATCGATTGTACAAGATAATCAAATACCATTTTTTCTTTGTTTGTGAGGTCATTATTCTTCATAATATTCTCCTTTTTTCATATACTGACTATAGTATATCACACTTTTTCCAAAAATGCAAACATTTGTTCAATATTTTTTAAAAAAATTTATAAATTGGGATTTATCGGGGAGAAGTTACTAAGAAAAGATTTTTCGCTTTTTTGAAAAAAAGCTCGCAAAAAACTTTTGATCAGCTTCGCGGCAGGATTTCGCGCAAATTGTGTTGTGACACATCACTACACATAACGATTTTCTCCCTTGTCGAAAATCTGTAATTTGCTACTCTCATATGTAACCGAAAGCTAAATAAACGGTTTTTGTACAGCAGTAGTAAATTTTAGAAAGTCAATCACTTGTGATTGGTTTTCGCAGTTTTGGAAGCACGATATCAGACGTCACGCTTGCGTGTAAGGATGATATCGAGATTTCAAAACCGATAAAATGCTCGCATTTTATCGAAAATTTACGCGAAATCTTGCCGCGAAGCTGATTAAAAGCTTTTTTGGTTACTTTTTTCCCGAAAAAAGTAACACCCCCAAGTAAAGTCACTAACCGTTAAATCAAAATTAGAAAA
>CALGCW010000025.1 GCA_937884385.1 uncultured Clostridia bacterium
ATTTTGCAATAACGTTCTTAACGCCTGCTTCCTTGCAAAGCGTAACCGCCATCACACTCGCCTCAAGATTTCCTGCCATACAAACGATAACGGTATCAATGTTTCCGATACCAAGGCGAGAGATGACCTCAGCGTCGGTTACGTCCGCGCACTTACATACGGGGAGATATGCTGCCGCATCGTTTACGATCCTTTGATCAGCATCAACGGCAATGAGCTCCATTCCGTTTTCCACAAGCTCCTTTGCAACTGCCGTGCCGTATCTTCCAAGTCCAAAAACCGCATATGTTTTGTTTGCTTTCGTAATATTCTCCTTTATCCTATACTGATATCTTCCGTCGGCTCGGAGATCACGTTCTGACTTTCGTTCTTGCTGCCAAGAGCCACCGCGAGTGATATGGGACCTACTCTGCCGAAATACATAGTTACAATAATGATGATCTTTCCAACTGTATTGAGTGTTGATGTAAGATTTCTTGATAGACCGACAGTTGCGGTTGCGCTGACGGTTTCGTAGAGTGCGTCAATAAAATACGTGTCGTTCGTTGCCGTCAGGAGCACTGTCGAGGTCGCGCAAATCGTGAAAAACGCTATTGCTACCGCTACAGCCTTTTTTATTGAGCTCTCCGCAATGCGCCTTCCAAATAAAGTGGAGCTGTTTTTGTTTCTTATCGTAGCAAGAGCTGAGCAAACAAGGACTGCTACCGTTACGGTTTTCATACCGCCCGCCGTTCCTACGGGTGAGCCGCCTATCAGCATCAAAATAAGAGATACGGCGGTAGAGGCGTTGGTCAGATCTTCCTGAGGAACAGAGGCAAAGCCTGCCGTTCTCGTGGTAACAGATTGGAAAAAAGACACTTGAATTTTATCAAACAAGGACATCTCTCCGATGGTCGATGGGTTGTTATACTCAAAAATAAATATCAAGGCGGCACCGACAAGAATAAGCCCTGCGGTTACCGTAATAGCGATCTTTGAATGCAAGGTCAAGTGCTTAAATATCCTCTTGTTTTTTGGTGAACGGCTCTTGATAACTCCGATCACATCCCACCAAACGATGTATCCGAGACCGCCGAGAATGATAAGAGCAGAGGTAACGGCGTTGATCAAGGGATTGGTTGCATAATTGCCCAGGCTGTTTTCTGCGATAATATCAATTCCGGCATTACAGAAAGCGGAAACAGAGTTGAAAACAGAGATCCAAATACCTTTTGCGCCAAATTCAGGAACAAATACAAGCATATACAGAAGCGCACCTATGCTTTCTATGATAAGCGTACCAAGAAGTACGTTCTTGACGAATTTGGCAAGTCCGGACATGGTATTGAGGTTGAAAGCGTCCTGAATGAGCAGGCGATCTCCGATCCCCATTTTTTTGTTCAGTATCAGCATTAGTCCCGACATGATCGTGATGATACCGAGTCCCCCGATCTGTATCAGGAGCAATATGACGATTTGACCGAATACGCTCCATGTCGACACGGTGGGAAGTGTAACAAGACCTGTAACACAGGTGGCGGTGGTTGCCGTAAATAGCGCGTCAAGATACGGCACGGGTTCGCCGTTGGATGAGCTTATCGGTAACGCCAAAAGCACACTTCCGACAAAAATCGTAGCGATAAAGCTGAGCAAAATGATCTGTGTGGTTGAGAGCGCGAACTTCTTTTTTCTGACCATAAAGATCTCCTCTGAAAAGCACAAAGAAACCAACGTCCTCTTCAGTCAGCTGGTTCCTTATTGTTTTTTATTCTGCTATAATAATATTAACATGTTTTTTTCGTTTAGTCAAGCCCTTTGAGAAAAAATTACGTCATTGATCATATCTTATAGTTTGCGCGCGGCGAGGGGTGGACCCTCGGGGAATCGTTCTTGATTTTTGCTCGACGTTTTGGATTTTATCTGAGGTAACGTCTCGCAAAAATCTTTGGCAAAATAGTTTGTTATGGCAAGGGGAGTTTCGCCTTTGGCGAATATTTTTGCTCGCGGCTCACGTGAGCGAGCTCCCATCGCCTTGCTCGCAAAATGCGAACCCCTATTCGTGTCGCAGGCTCCACGAGGGCGCTCGCCTGCGGCGAGCCCACCAAAAGAATAAGGGACGGCGCGTGCAGCTCTCAGGGGTGGACCCTCGGGGAATCGTTCTTGATTTTTGCTCGACGTTTTGGATTTTACCTAAGGTACATCTCGCAAAAATCTTCGGTCATCGTTCGCAAAACAACTCGCTGGGTTGTTTTGCTCACTGCGTTCAATTCCCCTTTTTAAAAGGGTCCACCAAAAGAATAAGGGACGGCGAGTGCGGATCTCGGGGGTGGACCCTCGGGGAATCGTTCTTGATTTTTGCTCGATGTTTTGGATTTTATCTAAGGTAACATCTCGCAAAAATCTTCGGTCATCGTTCGCAAAACAACTCGCCGGGTTGTTTTGCTCACTGCGTTCGACTCCCCTCATTAAAGGGTTCACCAAAAGAATAAGGGACGGCGTTGCCGTCCCTTATTCTTTTGGTGGAGCAGGTGTCGTCATAGACGAACACCCCTCCTTTCCTTCGGTTTCGCCTTCAAATGCTTCTTCAATCTCGTCAAGCGGGATATTGTCGATGCTCAAAGGTTTCTTGCTCGCATTGATGATCAACGTGAAATGGTCATCGTACAGATAGACCGAGTGTACGAAAATGTTGATGAGCGCTCTGCGCTTATTGAAATCGTCCATCGGCATTTCGCAAACGAAATCAAGAAAGGCATATATCTGTGCCTCGGTCAAACAGATTTTCTTGTTGCTCTCAATAGCAAGCTGTGTTTCCAATTCGGTTTTCTCGGCTTGGCGGCGGTTCAGTCGCTCGGTCAGCATATCCACCGCTTGTCCTTGTTCGATACCTTTCCAAAGGTTCTCAATAGCGGCATCAACTTCTTTGATCGCTTTCTTGATTTCCTTTATTGAAAGGTTATCGGGGCTCTTGTTACATTCCTCCGCAACCCGCTTGGCAATATAGCGTATCTTATCCTCGGTGAGCATTTGCAGGCATACCTCGATAACGCGTTTTTCAATATACTCTTTGCCGACAACCTTCTTGTCACATTTGTTTTTGCGAGCATTCTTGCAGTTATAATAATGGTACTGCTTACCCGACTTTCCCGTGCCGCCGTAGCCGACCATCATTTCCTTGCAATGACCGCAGAAAAGTTTGG
>CALGCW010000026.1 GCA_937884385.1 uncultured Clostridia bacterium
AACCCAAGCGACAAAAGTTTTTTGCGAGCTTTTTTTCAAAAAAGCGAAAATCCTTTCCTTTGTAACTTCTCCCCGACAAATCTCAATTCAGCAGAACACCAAAAAACGAAAAAGCACCCACTTTGGAAGTGAGTGCTTAATAATGGTCTTAAAAAATTACTGCGCCGCATCAACGATAGCGTTGAACTTTTCTGCAACGAGGGACGCGCCGCCGATAAGACCGCCGTCAACGTTCGTCTTGGCAAGAAGCTCTGCCGCATTCTTGTCGTTCATAGAGCCGCCATACTGAATGATAAGCTCTTCAGCTGCTTCTCTGCCGTAAAGCTGTGCAACAACGTCACGGATAGCTCCGCAGGTCTCGTCAGCCTGCTCGGGAGTTGCGGTAAGACCCGTGCCGATAGCCCAAACGGGCTCGTAAGCGATAATAACGTTCTTAAGCTCCTCTGCGGAAATTCCCGCAAGGTCGAGCTTCGTCTGCATACCGACGACCTCGTTGGTAATACCCGCAAGACGCTCCTCCTTAACCTCACCAAGGCAAAGAAGTACCTTAAGTCCTGCCGCAAGAGCAGCCTTTGTACGAAGATTTACCGTGTGATCCGTCTCACCGAAATACTGACGGCGCTCGGAGTGACCGATGATAACGTATTCAACACCGATCTCCTTAAGCATCTTTGCACTGATCTCGCCGGTAAACGCGCCCTTTTCTTCAAAGTGAACGTTTTGCGCACCGATCTTGATATTAGAACCCTTTGCAGCTTCCATAGCGGCGCCGATGGTCACAAACGGAGCGCAAAAGATTATGTCGCAATTATTCTTGCCCTCAACAAGGGGCTTGATCTCATTGATAAAAGCAGTTGCCTCGGAAGGAGTAAAATTCATCTTCCAGTTGCCTGCGATAACGTATCTTCTCATTTTATTTCTCCTATCGTAAGTATGCTGTGCCGCTTTCGCAGCACAGCAGTTTGATTTTAATTATTTATCCTCAAGACAAGCGATACCGGGAAGCTCAAGACCCTCAAGGAATTCAAGAGATGCGCCGCCGCCTGTGGAGATGTGCGTGATCTTGGAAGCGAAGCCGAGCTGCTCGCATGCTGCTGCGTAGTCACCGCCGCCTACGATGGTGATTGCATCGGAAGCTGCAAGAGCCTCTGCTACTGCGATAGTACCCTTTGCAAGAGTGGGGTTCTCAAATACACCCATAGGACCGTTCCAAACAACTGTCTTTGCGTCAAGAACTGCCTGTGCGTAGAGTGCCTGTGTCTTTGCACCGATGTCACAGCCCTCGCGGTCTGCGGGTATCTTGTCCGCATCAACGGTAAGTGTTTCAACGGGAGCATCGATGGGATTGGGGAACTCGGAAATAACTACTGTATCAACGGGAAGAAGAAGCTTAACACCGTTTGCCTCAGCCTTTGCCATCATATCTCTGCAATAGTCAATCTTAGTGTCATCAAGAAGAGAGTTTCCAACGCCGTAGCCCTTAGCAGCAAGGAAGGTATAAGCCATACCACCGCCGATAATAAGTGTATCTACCTTTGTAAGAAGATTGTTGATAACGTTGAGCTTGTCTGCAACCTTAGCACCGCCAAGAATAGCAACGAAGGGACGCTCGGGAGTTGTGAGTGCCTTACCCATAACGCCGATCTCCTTCTGAATGAGATAACCGCAAACTGCGGGAACGCCACCGTACATAGCAACACCGGCAGTTGTTGCGTGAGCTCTGTGAGCTGTACCAAAAGCATCGTTTACATAAATATCACAGTATTTAGCAAGCTCTTTTGCGAAATCCTCGCCGTTCTTCTCTTCTCTTGCGTCAAAACGAACGTTTTCAAGAAGAACTGCCTCACCGTTCTTGAGAGCAGCAACCTTGGATTGTGCATCGGGACCGATAATGTCCTCTGCGAACGTCACCTTGTCACCAAGGTACTCGTTAAGTCTCTTTGCAACAGGTGCAAGAGTAAGATTTTTCTTGTCGTTTTTGAGTGCCTTTGCAAGAAGCTCAGCCTTAACTGCATCTCTTTCTTCCTCAGGAAGAGCCTCAACCTTCTTCTTTTCCTTCTTTGTAAGACCGAAGCCTTCTGTAAGGATGTTGTGAGGCTTGCCCATATGAGAGCAAAGAACAACGCGCGCGCCCTTAGCGAGCAAGTATTTGATAGTGGGGAGAGCCTCAACGATTCTCTTGTCGCTGGTGATCTCGCCGTCTTTAAGGGGAACGTTAAAATCGCATCTTACAAGGACTCTCGCGCCCTCAACGATCTCAATATCCTCGATACATTTCTTGTTGTAAGTCATTTTGATAAATTCCTTTCATAACGTATTCGGGCATCTGCCCAATCTTTACCACTTACTAATATATCACAGTTTTGTCAAATTATCAATAGATTTTGTGAAATTTTTAGCAAAATGAAAAATATATTTTTCTTGCAAATATGGGCAAATTATGTTATAATGACTTGTAAAGGCAGGTGGGACGATGGAAATTATCACAAATACTGATTTTTTAAAGAGAATAAAGACCGATACAGAGGGGCATTTTCTCTTTTACGGTGAGGAGGACTATCTCAAGTCCCACGCACTCAAGGCGCTTAAGGACGCGATGGGCATCGACGAGTCCCTTGAGATATTTAACTACGTAAAGCTCGACGTGCTCGACTATGATGCTGAAAAGCTCATCGATATGCTTTCAATGCCACCGATGATGGCAGAAAAGAAGCTTGTCGCCGTCAGCGGTCTCAATATCAAAAAGATGAACACCTCGGGCGAGCTTGCACATCTGCTTGACGCGCTTGCTCACCTCGATGAATTTGACTATAACACGCTCGTTATCATCGTTCCCTCGGGCAATATCGACGAGGATGCCCCCAAAAAGAAGCTCCCTGCCGCGCTCGCTTCCCTTTCAGAAAAGCTCATCCCCGTTAAATTCGAGGCTTCAACTCCGCAAAAGCTCGCGCTATGGGCGGCAAGGCATTTCGAGCATCACGGCATATCCGCCACCGCGGCGGAATGCGCCTATCTTGTGGAATATTGCGGCAAGGATATGTTCACACTCGTATCAGAGATAGAAAAACTCTCCCTTTATGCTAAGAGTCACAACAGAAGATCGATCTCCCGCGAGGATATAGAGCTCGTGTGCTGTGCGGAAATGGAATACGGCGCTTTTGCCTTTTCAAACGCCATCCTTTCGGGCAAGAAGAGCGAGGCTCTCTCGATCCTATCCGTTATGAAATTCAAGCAGGTCGAACCCCTCGCCATTATGGGCGAGCTCTCGTCCATCTGCACGGATCTGCTCAAAATAAAAATATTGACCCAGGCAGGCAAATCCCCTGTCCAGATAGAAAAGGAAACGGGAATGAATGCCTATAAGGTCAAGCTCTACGTCAACGCCTGCAGAAATACCGAGCTCGATAAGCTCCGCCGCATCGTTTCAATGGCAACTGACGCCGACCTTGCGATGAAATTTCAGTTCGACGCAGGCTATCTTCACCTTGAAAAGCTTATCTGCTCACTTTAAAATACGGAGGACAGCGTTATGCCATACGATCAAACTTTAATCCTGGTTTTTTCTATATATTTCGTTTTGTGTGTAGTTGTGTTTTTTATTGTGATTAAAAGACACTCTTCAACCAAAGAAGAAAACGACGCTTACATTGAGGAATACTTTCAAAACGACGGTGAGATAATCGAAGAATATGCTGAGGTTATTAATTTGGCTTGCGGAACAAAGATGGTGGGCACCAAATCCGCCAGAACGGTAGAATGCTACGTTGCTACCTTCAGAAACGAGCTCGGCAAGATCAGAGAGATAGCGGTAGATCACGAAATGTACGATGCCCTCGAGGTCGGAATGCACGGTACGCTCAAGCTCGTCGACGGCAGACTCTACAGCTTCGAAGCAAAATAAATTAAAAAGCAAACACCCACGGCAATGCCGTGGGTGTTATTATTTTGTCAGTTATTATAAACGAACTTGCTCAAAAACTCATTGATTTTTGACATCGGTATCGCACAACCGTATTGACCGTTGTTGTATCCCGCAAAATTGAGACCTATGAGCTTGCACTCCGTATCAAGAAGCGGGCCGCCGCTTGAGCCGTGATCGATGGGCGCGTTGTGAATGATGATCTCAAAGGCAACCTTTGATATATCGTCGCCGTCCTCGGCATTGATCTTGTTGTAGCCCTGCACCTGTCCGTAGGTAATGGAATTTCTCTGCCCCTCGGGCGCACCGAGCGAAACGACGTTGTCACCGGGCATCGGGTCATTTCCTATACCTATCTCTGCAAGCATACCCTCGGTATATTTAAAGCAAACGAGCGCAAGATCGTAATCCTCGCTAACTGCCTCAAAGGTAAGCTGCTTATTTTTGTAAATATCGGCAGGAAACGTATTTCCGTAAGCATCTTCAACAGTGATCTCCCTGTATTTATAGCCGTCCTCCTGCGCGATAACGTGACAGTTCGTAAGGGCATATGCCCAACCGCCCGAGATATCGATGATCACGCCCGAGCCCTGTGCGGAAAAGCTTGTGGTCTCCACACCGAAGGGACCCGTATTGAAGCATTTGGTCTTGATCGTCACAAGGCTCTTTACCGCCTCATTTGTGACCTTGTTTGTAAGCGCCACCGCATCTATAGTATAAAAAGCATAAAGGTCGATATCGTAAAGCACGGGACGTGAAAAATCATATTTCGCGGTAAAAAAGCCGTCCGTATACCAGCCAAGGAACAGCTCCCCTGCCTTCTCGGGTGCGTTCGGCATCGGCACCGCACTGCCCATTTCCACCTGCTTTTTCATATAGATCTGACCGTCAACGTAGAAATTCACGTTGCAGACAATACCGCTGCCACTCAAAAGACCGCAACCCGTAAGCACGGTCAGAGCAAGCAATAAAACGAGTGTAAACGATAAAATTCTTCTCATAATTCTCCCCTCTCTATGCTCTGTCATATATTTCTGATGCTTTCAAGCAAGCATACTATCTCATCATAGTTTTCAGCGCAATTTATCCTGTTGCGAAGCTCTGCCGCGCCGCGCAGGCCCTTCATATACCAGCCTAGGTGCTTTCTGCTTTCAGCGATGCCGGCTCTTTCTCCCTTTGCTTCGATCATAAGAGAAAGATGAGCAAGAGCCACGTCAATAACCTCATTCTGCGGTATTTTTCTTGCTTCCTTCCCCTCAAAGAGTCGAGTGGTATTTTCAAATATCCACGGGTTTCCAAGCGCGCCTCTACCTATCATCACACCGTCACAGCCCGTTTGACACATCATTCTTTTCGCGTCAGCAGCTTCAAAGATATCACCGTTGCCTATAACGGGGATACTAACCGCTTCCTTCACTCTTGCGATCTGCTCCCAATCGGCACTCGGTGCATATTGCTGCTCACGCGTTCTGCCGTGAACGCAGATAAGCGCAGCACCTGCCTCTTCGATCCTCTTTGCCATCTCAACGGCGTTGATAGTGCTCTTATCCCAGCCGATGCGTATCTTGACCGTCACAGGAATATCGACCGCACGCACCACTGCACGCACGATCTCCTCTGCGAGCGCAGGGTTTTTGAGCAGTGCCGAGCCCTCTCCGTTTGAGACCACCTTTTGAACGGGGCAACCCATATTTATGTCAATAGCGGTGGGCTTATGAATAGAAGTCGAGCCGCGATATGAGTTCTCAGCGATCATTTTTGCCGCCTGTGCCATAAAGGACGGCTCACTGCCGAAGATTTGTACCGCCATTGGAAGCTCATCCCTGCCTATGGCTGCAAGAGGCGCAGTCCTTGAAGGCGATGAGGTAAGGCTCTTTTTATTCAGTTGTTCATAGCAAAGTGCCTTTGCGCACACCATCTCGGAAACGAGATACTCCGCACCGTGCTCGCGGCACACCCTTCTGAAGGAGGAGTCTGTCGCGCCTGCCATCGGTGCGAGCATTATTCCGTGCTTGAGTGTGGCATCTCCAATCTTAAGCATAAAGTTCTCCAAAACTGATTTTATTACAGTGTAATTTTACCACAAATCTCGTCCTTCGTCAACTTATATTTTAAAAATGTCCGTCATATAATTTAGAAAAAAGATTCGGAGGGCAAAAAAATGGACAACAAACGGCACGCAGGTCTTACTCTGCGCGAGGTCGAAGAATCCCGTCTGCGGTACGGCACTAACAAGATAACGAAAACGAAGGGCAAAAGCTTTTTTTCATCATTCTTGGAAAACCTAGGCGACCCCGTCATAAGAGTGCTCATCATCTCACTTATAGTCAATATCATATTTACGTTCAAAAATATAGATTGGTTCGAAACGGGCGGAATAGCCATCGCCATCCTTCTCGCCACCACGATCTCAACCTTTTCCGAATACTCGTCGGGAGAAGCATTCAAACGCATATGCGAAAGCGTGCAGATACACGCAAACGTCTTGCGCGAAGGAAAAATAGTAAGCATTCCCACCGACGAGGTCGTTGTCGGAGACGTTGTGATCCTCTGCGCAGGTGAAAAGATATGTGCCGACGGAATCCTCATCTCCGGTGAGATAGGTCTTGACCAATCCGCAATGACGGGTGAGAGCCGCGAGGTCGCAAAAACGCCCTTTGCAAAGCCACTGCCCGACCCCGACAAATGCGACGGCATTCTATCACCCGATTCGGCTTGCTCCTGCCCGCGCGCCTGCCTTGTATCTCGAGGCGAGGGTAAGATGGTGGTGATGCGAGTCGGCAACGCGACCCACCTTGGCGGTATAGTTCGCGAGCTTCAGACTCAAACGAGAGAGAGCCCCCTAAAAATAAGGCTATCGAAGCTTGCGCGGCAGATCAGCTTTTTTGGCTACGGCGCGGCAGTGCTGATCGCGCTTCTCAGCCTTTTCTCTGCCTTTTTTATAGAATGTGACTTCTCGCGCGAGCTCATAATGCAAAAGCTGAGTGACCCAAACACGGTCATAGGCGAGCTCCTTCATTCAATAACCCTCGGCATTACCGTTGTGATTATGGCAGTGCCGGAGGGACTGCCTATGATGATAGCCGTCGTCCTCTCCTCAAACGTGAGCAGGATGCTTCGTGATATGGTCCTTGTGCGAAAGCCAACGGGGATCGAGGCGGCAGGAAGTATGAATATTCTCTTTACCGATAAAACGGGCACGCTTACCGAGGGCAAAATGAGCGTCTCGGGCTTTATCCTGCCCGACGGAAGCCGCGTTTCCTCCGTAGCCGAGCTTAAGAAGTCCCACGCAGACGTCTTCGAATCGTTCTGTCACAATTCGCTTTCCAACACGAGCGCACACCTCTCGGGCAATCGCGTGATCGGTAATAACAGCACCGAGATCGCGCTCATAAATGCCACAAAAAGATATGCAGGCTACGTTCAAAAGGACAGTGTTGAGGAAAAGCTCCCCTTTGACAGCAAATATAAATATTCAGCCTCTCGCGCAGGCGGAAAACTCTTTTTAAAGGGTGCGCCCGAGCTGCTCCTCTGCTCTGCCCTTCCCGATTTTAATAAAGCGGCGGTAGAATATGAAATATCTCGCGCGCAAGAAACGGGAGGCAGGGTAATTGCAATGTGCGAGTGCAAGGACGACGGCAAAGCCCTCGACCCTTCAAGCGCATACCGTTCATCTCACTTCGTATGCGCCGTTATATTGTCCGACAAGCTGCGAAGGAGCGCCAGAGGATCGGTCGAAGCCTTACGGGGTGCGGGAATAGACGTCGTTATGATAACGGGTGACAGCCCCCTGACGGCAAAAGCAATAGCAAATGACGCAGGTATGATAACGCAAAGGCGGGATCTTTGCCTGACTCACTCGGACATCGAAAAAATGACCGACGGAGAGCTGAGAGAAACCCTTCCCCGCCTTGCGGTCCTTGCAAGAGCGCTTCCAAGCGATAAAAGCCGCCTTGTAAGGCTTTCGCAGGAGGATGAGCTCGTCGTGGGTATGACGGGAGACGGCATAAACGACGCACCTGCGCTTCGCGCGTCCGACGTTGGATTTGCTATGGGCTCGGGGAGCGAGGTAGCAAAGGAAGCGGGCGATGTAGTAATACTTGACAACGATCTTGCATCGATCGTCCGTGCGGTTCTTTACGGCAGGAACATATTCAAGAGCATCAGAAAATTCCTCGTCTTTCAACTCACTATGAACTTTTCCTCTGCGCTCGTGTGTATGATAGGTCCTCTTTTGGGCTTCGATACTCCCATAACCGTCTCACAAATGCTCTGGGTGAATATGATAATGGATACTCTCGGCGGTCTTGCCTTCGCGGGCGAAGCACCCGCAAGACGGATACTGCGCGAGAAGCCTAAAAAACGCGACACGCCAATCCTTAACAAGTATATGATACATCAGATCCTCATCAGCGGTTCTTTTTCGGTGCTGATATCAATGCTCTTCTGGTCGCTCCCAGTATTCACCTCGCATTTCCGAGCTCACGGGGAGAACAGAGTCCTCCTCTCCGCCTTTTTCGCCCTATTTATCTTCCTTGGAGTAATGCAATGCATAAATTCAAGAACGGATCGCCTCAATCCCTTCGTGGGTATTACCAAAAACAAGGCATTCGTACTGATAATGTGCGTCATTTCAGCAATTCAGATATCGTTCGTATATTTGGGCGGCGACGTCCTGCGCGCGTATCCGCTTCTTCCGGGCGAGATCCTTTTTACACTCGCCTGTGCTTCCCTTGCCCTGCCCTTCGAGCTTTTAAGAAAGATCGTCTGGCGCTTCTCGGGGCACAGCGAGGGATTTTGATAAGCAGATAGGAGAAAACTATGAACGTTAAGCTAAACAACAATTTTGACCTTCTTTCAAAAAAATATCTCTTTGACGAGATATCCACACGCGTGGCGGCATATAAAAAGAGCGCGCCAAGCGCGCACGTGATCTCACTCGGCATCGGAGACGTCACCCTTCCCCTACCTGCCACCGTTGCAAAAGAGATGTCACAAGCCGCAAAGGAGCTTGGAACCAAAGAAGGCTTTCGAGGCTACGGCGATACTCTCGGCTTGCCTGAGCTTCGCAGAGCTATCTCAAAAAGATACATAGAGCGCAACGTACACCTTGAAGAGGATGAAATATTCATAAGCGACGGTGCAAAAAGCGATCTCTGCGCCGTCCCCGACCTGTTTGGTGATATCCCTTCCCTTATACCCTCACCCGTATATCCCGTTTACGTAGACTCAAATATTATTGCAGGCAAAAAAATAAGACTCCTTGAAGCAGAGCCAAGCACGGGATTTCTTCCTTTGCCGCCAAAGGATAGCACGGCAAGCCTCCTATACCTATGCTCGCCAAATAATCCCACAGGAAGCGTTTTCGATGACCGCCTACTTTCGCGTTGGGTCGAATACGCAAGGAATACAGGGTCTGTCATAGTATTTGATGCCGCGTATGAAGCATATATACGCGATCCTGCACTCCCGCACTCTATATTTGAAATCGATGGGGCGAGAGAGTGTTCTATCGAGATATGCTCATTTTCAAAAATGGCAGGCTTTACTGGTGTGAGATGCGGCTGGTGCGCCATAGCACGTGAGAATCCGCTGCACAGCCTTTGGCGCAGACGGCAAACTACGAAATTCAACGGCGCATCCTATATATCTCAACGCGGTGCTCTTGCAGCACTTTCCGTTGAGGGCGGACGCGAATGTGAAAGAAATATAGATTATTATATAAATAACGCAAAGCTTATCACAGGCTTTGCAGAGTCGATAGGTCTCCGGTATTACGGCGGAGAGCACGCACCGTACGTTTGGATAAAATGTCCTGATAATATGCACTCTTGGGCCGCATTTGAAAGCATCCTATACTCTGTAGGAGTAGTCACCACCCCGGGTGTAGGCTTTGGCAAAAACGGCGAAGGCTTTCTTCGCCTCTCCGCCTTCGCCCCCCGCGAGGATATCATCGAAGCAATGGATAGATTTAAAAATTCAGATTTTCTCCACCACTTCAAATTTTGATTTGCAGAAGAAGTTACAAAGAAAAGAATATGTTCTTTTTCGAGAAAAAGAACCAAAAAACTTTTTGTAGAGCTTCGCAAATAACTCCCGCGCAAATTGTGTTGTGACAAGCCACAACACATAACGATTTTCTCCCTTGTCGAAAATCTGTAATTTGCTACTCCCATATATAGCCGAAACCATATCTAACGGCTATTATGCAACAAACAAAATACACCCCCGTAGGGGCGCACCGCGTGCGTCCGCACCTACAAATAAATTCCTAATTTTGCACTTTGCATTTTGCATTTACTCACCCTGCAGGGTTTATTATCTTGACAAAACCTCCTTTTTCGTGTACAATGTAGGTGAAAATATAGTGTCTAAAACTATGTATGCATCATTTTTTATATGCTCGGTATTTTCACGATATATTTTGGAGGTGCAAATGAAAAAAATAGTTATTCTGTTGATTTTGATTTCTATGTTAATCTGTCCTTTATGCTCTTGTCAACAAAAGAATATTACTGTTGGCGATGTCACCGGAGATCTGTATTTCGAAGAAACAGATTGCGGAATGAACATTATGTTCAATGACGTGAAATATAATGTGTTTACAGGCGATCTCAAAGGATTCTATTTTTACCGAGCTACAGATCAACTGGTAACATATTTATGGGGCAGATTGGGGCTTTACGGATTGTATGTAGTTAATAATCCTGATTTTGGAATAGCTTTTACTCCAGAAGATGTTCTTTTGCGTTTAATGGGTAATCCATATGATTTTCCAAGGTATATTTTAAGTGAAGACGCAGAAGTTCCTAGTTTAGAGACCGTTGCTATAGATGATATTGTCCATGTTGAGAATATGGGGAGAATCCAAGATGTTGTATACACAGAGTGGTCGAATGTTAACGAAATGGCATCTTCCGGATGGACGAAAGTTTATGACAGAAGCTTGTGGAATGGCGAAAATGATACTGTTACATTAGGTGAGCTTGTCGACTTTACTGAACCATTTACGCTAACCGGTAGATACATGAAGTTTGGAGAAATAGTTTTCACCCCCGCAGGTTATGAATCTTTTTTCTGTGGACCCTTCGATGTGATTTGGACGAATGGGGGAGAATTTTACCTCCGTTTTAGCTTCAACACGGATGACGAACATATATACAAAGTACAAGACAAGTATCAATCCAGTTTTGAAAAAATGTTCGAGCCCTCATCATTTGAATGGGAATACATTTTAAGTGAGGATACTTCAAAAGCTGAGTAAAACAAATGGCTGATCTGCGTTTGCGGGTCAGCCTTACTTTTTCTTGACAAGACAACGGTTTTTGTATATAATGTAGGTGAAAATATAGTATCTAAACCGGTGTACACAGCGCTATTGGAACACAATAATACTCGCTTTAGGAGGTTGTTATGAAAGGCATCTTAATATTGGGTATACAAATAATTATTTTGTTTGGAAGTTTGATTCCAACCGGACATAAGTATATCGGAGAAACACCTCAAATCTATAATGCTTTTAGGTTCTCTATGTTATCTATTAATATTTTGACTCTTATATTAATATTGGTCTTTATCGATGATTTTAATGTGTGTTGTACAATATTATTACTTGGATTAACAACAACGTGCATTGCGCTCACTATTATAGAATCGATTGGAAAAAGGAAACATTATGAGTTGCTAAAACAACGAATTCAAATTGTTCAAAAAGACTCACCCATCAATAATTTTAAAGAAATGCAAACTATTTTAGTGGTAAAATTTGATAAGTTATATTCCATTTCAGATATACAAAAAGTATATTCTAATATGTAAGGATTTCGTGTAAATACTAACCCCTGCGAAGCGATTTACTACGCAGGGGAATATAAGCCGATAATTAAAAATCAAGAAAAATGACGAAAAAACATTTTATCGATTTCATATTCAAGCAATGTATATTCGATTAATTTGTGCTTGCACGTAATGAACCAAGGACGAATTCCAGCTGAAACATAATAAATTGTAAAGGAGAAACATCAATGATCAGCTTTTTATATGATAAACGATCTACATATAGAAGAATATGGAATATCGTCACGTTTTTATATGGGAAAAATTTAATAATAGGAATTATCTGTTTCGCTGTAGGAGCATATATTAATATCACGGGTTACTATTTGGAAAACATGAAATATGTTTCAAATGGGTCTGTCCTGCTTTTTTGTAGTTATGTAGTATTAATTATGTTTTTTATGCTTGCGCGTACTTTTTACAAGCAAATATCATCCACATATAAAAATTATGCCAATGATGGTTTATTGCATTATACGCTTTGTATCCGCGATACACGCTATGTATTGAAATGTATAGAAAGCGAAAAGGAAATTGAGTTCTCAAAGAACGATATAAAAAGGATTATACGCAAAAACGGCACAATTATTGTTGAGGTTCTTTCAAATCGCGGTATAGATTTCCCTGATCGCGTTGTGGATTTCCCCAATCGTGAAGATATATATGAGTTGTTTACTGATGAAAAGTCATAAGCTCTTCCGGATGTGTTCATCGATGAGCAGAATTAAAATAATGATACGGTGACGTATAAGTAAAAATCGGGCTGACCTGCGTTTCTGGGTCAGCCTTACTTTGTCTTTCAAAGAAGAACGCATTTGTTCGTTTCTAATCTTTCTCAACAAAAATTCAAATAATCAAAACTACCGGTTCAACCAGTGGTTTGCTCTATCCTTAAAAGCGGATATTGCAGGCTTCACCACTGAATTATATTATTGCATTACACGCCCGCAGCCCGTGAAAGGGTAACTATACAAGGCCCCTTTGTGTAAAGGGGGCTCCCGACCGTGTCGGGTGGGGGATTGTTAGTTTTATTAAGATTACAATCCCTCCGTCACAACGAGCGTGACACCTCCCCCTTACGCGACCCCCCAAAGCTCACATACTCACTTCGAGGAACCCCGTATCTATTTTTGCCCCGGTAGAACCGAGGGTGTTTCGCCCTAAAGGGACCAAAACAACAAAAATGCCCACCGTCGGTGGGCATTTTTACGCTTTGATATATAGTGGCAATCACTTCACGATATAATTCACAACACCCTTTT
>CALGCW010000027.1 GCA_937884385.1 uncultured Clostridia bacterium
ATCTATGCCTTGTCAATTTTCCTGACAAGCACTGCTTTTGTGGACACAAAAGCGAAGCCCCGCGCGAGGCGGGGCGATTTTTATTCTATATTACCTTTATTCTTCTCACTAAGCTTTTGATTGATTAAATTTAGATTCCGTTGTTCGATCTTATCAGCAACATAATATGCAAATACAATAACCATAGTAACAATCAAAGCTACAATACAATAAACGACCAAACTCTTAAGCTCAAAGCGAGTGCTTCCAAATATATATCCGCCTACAAGCAGGACTAAAAGGCTGAAGGCTATTACTACCATACGTCTTATCCAAATATGTTTGGAGAAAAGCTTAAGCTCAAATGTAAAAAATGAAAACAAATTCACGGGAATAAGAATGCATACCATGTGATAAAGATGTTTAATTCTAATACTTTCGGGGAAAATAAGTGAGAATATAATAAAAATAATCGCTACAAGTCCCATACTGTACATAAAAGAACGCCAATAATTTCTAAACATATTTACACCCCCAATTTTTTCTTGATTTCTGATACGTATTGCCTTGAAACAACAAGTTTTTCTTTGTTAACAAGGGTTGCCACAAGGCGACTGTTTTCTGATTTTTTAATGCTCAACAGTTTGTCTAAATTTGCAATCACTGTTTTGGATATCCGAGCAAATTGCAGATTTTTTAAGGTTTCTTCGATTTTATAAAGCTTTGCTGTTGATTCATAGGTTTCGTTTTCCGTATAGAAAAATATACTTCCATCAACCGATTCAAAATAAAAAATTTCTTTTATCGGTATCAAAAACGTTTCTTCTTCTTTTTTTCCTGCCACAGTCAATCCAACGGCAGATATCTTTGAAACAATATCATTAATCTCATTTGTCATTTTTTCGCAAACGATAGATATTTCAGTTTCCTTTATATTGGGGTCTTCAACAATTGTAACCTTCAAAAAACATCTCCCTTTCTTTGTTGTAGCTCTATTATACAAGACTTAAAAATAAAAGTCAAGCGATTTTTCTTGTCTTGCAAATACACGAGGGTAAGATGCATTTTAAGAGCTTTTTTTGGTGTAAAAAAGCTTGGCGCACCTGCTTTATCGCAGGTACGCCAAGCGAGTCTTTTTTATTGATATTCAGAAAATCAAGCTCTGCCGTTGCAGCCGAAGACGAGCATCTTCTTCATGGTTTCCTTCTTGATCTCCTCTACCTTCATATTTCTCATATTGAGGTAGCCTGCGTTCTCTTCAAGACCGCGCTTGCAAGCTCTCTCGCCTGCGAGGCAGAGGTCGGTGAAGATGTTTACCTTAGCGATACCGTTCTTAATGGTGTTGCGGAAATCGTCGTCGGTAAGTCCGCTACCGCCGTGGAGAACGAGGGGAGTGTCAATGGTGCTTCTGATCTCAGCAAGTCTGTTGAGGTCGAGGCAGGGCTTATGCTTGTAAGCGCCGTGCGCGGTACCGATAGCAACTGCGAGAGCGTCAACGCCTGTAGCCTCAACGAATGCCTTTGCTTCCTCGGGAGTGGTGTAATTGTTGTCCTGGTCGCCTTCAACGTCAGCGTTTCCAACGTGTCCGATCTCACCCTCAACGCCAACGCCGATAGCCGAGCAGACCTCAACTATGTGCTTTGTCATTTCGATATTCTTGTCGAGCGAGTGAACGGAGCCGTCGAGCATAATGCCTGTTGCACCCCAACGGAGCATTCTTGTAGCTTCGTATTCGCTGGGACCGTGGTCAAGGTGGAAGCATACAGGAACGCTTGCCTTTTTAGCCGCCGCGATTATGGTGGGACAAAGATAGTAGCCCACCTCCTGATTGAGAAGTCTGGGATAAACCTGAATAATAACGGGGGCTTTAGCCTCCTCAGCAGCCTTTATAACACCCATAACAGTTTCAATGTTATATACATTAACAATACTGCCGAGTGAATCTATCATTTGTTCGTAATCATCAGGATCTTCAGAAATCTGCATATCATCAATAAAACTACCGAACAGCTCATCAGGCTGGTTATAATCTGAATGATAACGAGATGGCTGATCAGCATCATCTTCTGTAGCACGAGTATATACATTCATTGATGTTGAACGTGTTGTTGCCATATAATCAGAGTTCAAATCTTTCTGACCGAAAATAATATACTCTGTGTCGGCATTGTAGAACAACATATCGTACCACTGACCTGCTGTTAGTGAGACTCTTCCACCGGCTCTTGTAAAGTTACGGTTAAAGCTACCTGTACGTGAAAAACTTTTTGAATCCAAGTCATAAATTGTGGCACGTATCCATTCCGGTTCAGTATAACCCAAACGGCCATGAACGTCGTCGTTCCACTGATAAAGCAACTGTGATCTCCAGTCTTCACCCCAAAGCATATCCAAACGAATGTCGTTGATGTTAATTCTGATTTCTGATTGGTCAATTCTAAGGAACAGATCTTTACGTGTGCAGCTGGTAAATGTTGACACAACAAGCAAAAGCAGACAGGCTACTATCTGCATCATTGAGTTTTTGTTTGTTCTGCTTTGTGTCATTTGTTTTTTGCAATCGATTACGATGCAAAGGTACTTATATATACGAGTGACGATTTTTCAACTTGGAAAAAGAAATGTTTAAATTTGTTCAGAGAAAAAATCAAAATTACACAATAGAAAAAAAGAATGATAATTTTTAAAAATAAAAGCAAATCTTTGAATACGAATTTACAATAATAACACTTATTCACCTTATTATAAGTCGTTTACACAAATCTTAATCTATTTGAAACTTTTCTTAATACACACAAAAACAACAACACCACAATCAAACATTAAAAAATCATCATGAACAAAATTAAACCCCGCATAAAACAAAGTTCTGTTACGCAAGCGTAACAGAACCATAAATCAAAACCAACAAAATAGACAAAAGAACAAATACTATCTTCTTACTTTCTCTTTAATACGTATCAAATCATAACTAATAGTGGCGCCAATTCCCGTAGGACCAAAATACCTCAAACGCCAGTTTCTTTCCACAAACTTTGTAGGATCATCAAACCAATGATAATAGTATTTACCCAAATATGGATCGCCTGCATCATATGGATCATAATAGCTCTCGTAATACCCGGCTTTTATAAAGAATTCAGCCTTCCAGCGTTTGGTCTTACCAAAAGGAATAACATATCCATATCCCAAACCTGCTCCCAAACCTTCACCTTGATAACCACTACCACCTTCAGAATCAAAGCATATATCATACAGATTTGCCATTGTATATACCGACAAATAGTGACCGGAATGATTAT
>CALGCW010000028.1 GCA_937884385.1 uncultured Clostridia bacterium
AGGGCTTTGCTCCTGAAATGTAGGAGCTTTGCGGTGAATTTCCCACATTTCCTCGGCTCCCACATCGCCCTTTTTGTCGATAGGCTCGCCAAGAACGTTGAACATACGTCCCAGAGTTTTTTCGCCTACGGGAACTTTTATACACGCTCCTGTTGCAGTAACCTCGGTATTTTTGCTCAATCCCTCGCTGGAGGCAAGCATAATGCAGCGGACTGTGCGGCTGCCCATATGCTGTGCAACCTCCATAATACGCTGTTTTCCGTCAACTGTAACGGAAAGAGCGTCCTTTATCATAGGGAGCTTTCCCGACGGAAACTCCACATCTATAACAGGGCCTATTATCTGTGTTATTTTTCCTTTTTCCATTAGATATTGCCTTACCCCTTTCCGTTAATCTTCTTTTACCTGTGCTGCACCGCCGCATACCTCTGTTATTTCCTGGGTAATTGCAGCCTGTCTTGCACGGTTGTACATCAGTGAGAGGTCGTGTATCATATCTTTGGCACTTGTAGTTGCGGAATCCATAGCTGTCATACGTGACTGCTGTTCACAGCAGAAAGCCTCAACCATAGCACCGTAGATTATGCCCTTTGCATATTGCGGAATGAGATAGTCCATAACCTTTTCGGGAGAGGGCATAAATGAAGCTTTAGGCAGCTTTTTCATAGTGCCGTCCTCGGCTTTTCCGAAATGTCTGCGTTCAAAGGGCAGAAGCTGAACAGTTCGTGCTTCCTGCACATTTGAAGTTACCATATCCGTATAAAGAACCCACACCTCGTCAAGTTCCTTTTTCTTAAACTTTTCAAGGACAATATCGGCAATTTCAGCGGCACGGTATAAAGTGGGATTTTGCGTTGTATAGAGGAATTCTCCGTCAACGTAAGCCTGTTTCCCCGATTTAATTCTCCGCTGATAGTAAAGCCTTCCCACCTGTCCCATTACAAAGAGATAGCAATTGTTGAGGTCGGGGACAGCGTCAAGCTTTTCATCGGTATCCCGCAGAATATTATGATTGTAGTTGCCGCAGAGTCCCTTATCTCCCGTAATTACGATATATCCTCTTTTTCGCTTATCTTCGGGAATATCTGAACGCCTGTCGAAATACATCTGCCTCATATGGGGCGTATGCTCCAGCACGTTTTCGATAGTTTCCTGCAATTTGTAGAAATAAGGTTCGGTGGAATCAAGTGCCTTACGTGCCTTTTTCAGCTTTGAGGAAGATATGAGATACATAGCGTTGGTGATTTTCAGAATTTGCTTTATACTTTCAATTCTCTCGTGAATTTCTCTGATATTCGGCATAAAATCACCTTATTCCTCAAATGCCGTTATAATGCGTTCAATACGCTCTGCAAGTTCATCTGTAAGCACACGGTTTTCCTCAATTTCCGCAATAATATCCTGACCGTATGTGTTGATATAACTCATAAGTTCGGTTAAATATTCTTTAAGTTCCTTTGGCGAAACGTGCTTGAAAAGTCCGTGCTGTGCCGCATAAAGGAGCATAACCTGCTCATAGTGCGGACGGGGATTGTAAAGCGGCTGTTTCAGCATTTCCGTCAGCATACGTCCGTGGGCAAGAAGTTCCGCCGTAGCTGTGTCAAGCTCCGATGAAAACTGTGTGAATATCTCCATTTCCTTGAATTGTGCAAGGTCAATACGGAGATTTCCTGCCGCCTTTTTCATAGCCTTAGTCTGTGCCGCACCGCCTACACGGGAAACGGAAATGCCGGGGTTTACGGCCGGCATGATACCGGCATGGAAAAGTTCCGTTTCCAGAAAAATCTGCCCATCCGTGATGGAAATGACGTTGGTAGGAATGTAGGCCGAGACGTCGTTGGCTTTGGTCTCGACGATGGGTAGACCGGTCATTGAACCGGCACCCATGTCGTCGGAGAGTTTTGCACAACGCTCCAGCAACCGAGAGTGCAGATAGAAGACGTCGCCGGGGTAAGCTTCACGTCCGGGGGGACGGCGGATCAGCAGAGAAATTGCACGGTATGCAACTGCATGCTTACTCAGGTCGTCGTAAATGACCAGAACGTCTTTGCCCTGGTGCATGAAATGCTCGCCCATGGTGCAGCCGGTGTAGGGAGCCAGGAACTGCATAGGTGCCAGCTCGGAAGCGGTTGCGGAAACCACGGTGGTGTACTCCATGGCGCCAGCCTGGGTCAGATTTTCCACCAGCTGTGCAACGGTGGAACGCTTCTGACCGATGGCAACGTAGATGCAGATCACATCCTTGCCCTTCTGGTTCAGGATGGTATCGGTGGCGATGGTGGTCTTACCGGTCTGGCGGTCGCCGATGATCAGCTCACGCTGGCCGCGGCCGATGGGGATCATGCTGTCAATGGCCTTGATGCCCGTTTGCAGAGGCACGGAAACACTCTTGCGCTGGATGATACCGGGGGCATTGCGTTCGATGGCACGGAATTCGGAAGAATCGATGTTTCCCTTGCCGTCGATGGGCTGGCCCAGGGCGTTGACGACACGGCCGATGAGCTTCTCGCCCACGGGGACGGAAACGACACGGCCGGTACGCTTGACGATGTCGCCTTCCTTGATGCCCTGGTCGGAGCCCAGGATAACCAGAGAGACAGTGTCTTCTTCCAGGTTCTGAGCCATGCCGTATTCGCCGTTGGGGAACTCCACCAGCTCGTTGGCCATGCACTTGGTCAGGCCGGAAACGGTGGCGATGCCGTCACCGGCGACGATGACGACGCCGGTCTCGCTGGACTGGAGCTTGGATTCGTAGTTCTTGATCTGACTACGAATGATTTTTGTGATCTCTTCGGGTCTTAATTCCATAGTGTCCCTGCTTTCTCATCAGAGTACGGTGTTTTTCAGAAGTCCGCGGATGTCCTCCAGACGGCGGCGGACGGTGCCGTCCACCTGCTTGCCGTCATAATCCAGGCGGACACCGCCCAGAACAGAGGGGTCAACCTTGTTCTGCAGGCTTACCTGCTTTTCGGTGATCCGGGAGAGCTTTTCAGTCAGCTTAAGGA
>CALGCW010000029.1 GCA_937884385.1 uncultured Clostridia bacterium
GAGATAGCCTTTTATTTTCCCCACAAGAGCCTCCATTTATCTCACTTACAAATTCATGATTTTCGATGAGTTTATTATATCATATTTCTGTGAACTTTTCAACCGATTTGGCTTTTCTTTGCTTCCTCCGACGCAATTTTTGAGGGCTGACGATTGATTTCGTCAGCCCTCGCTCTGCATTATTCTTCCCACTGTAATGGAATTTTTCAAACTATTTCAGTTTACCAAGCTTCGCCGTATTTGCAATAACGATCAGCGTGGTTTCGGAATCGAGCACTTGCTCGGGATTGATATTCACGTTGACCTTCTCGCCCTTCTTAATGGCAACGATGTTAAAGCCGTATTTTTTGCGGAGATTCAATTCGATCAAGTTCTTACCACACCATTCGTCCTTTACGTCAATCTCCACCATTGATACGTCCTTTGACAGAGAGATCATATCAATAAAGCCGGAGCTGAGTAGGTTCTTGGCGAGGCGGATGCCCGATTCGTTTTCGGGGAAAACCACCTGATCCGCGCCTACACGAAGCAATATCTTTTGATGCATCTCGTTGGCGCATTTTGCGATAACGGTTTTAACGCCTGCCTCCTTGCAAAGCGTGACAGCCATGACGCTCGCTTCAAGATTGCTCGCCATACAGACGATAACGGTATCAATATTGCCAATACCAAGACGGGAGATGACCTCCGCATCGGTCACGTCGGCGCACTTGCAGACGGGCAGATATGCCGCCGCATCATTGACGATTCTTTCCTCGGTATCGACGGCAATGACCTCCATACCGTTCTCTACAAGCTCACGTGCCACGGCTGTGCCGTATCTGCCAAGTCCAAAGACTGCGTATGTTTTCTTCGTTTTCATAATCTTCTCCTTATCCTATACTGATATCTTCCGTCGGCTCGGAAATCACGTTCTGACTCGCACTCTTGCTGCCAAGTGCCACCGCAAGTGAGATGGGGCCGACTCTGCCGAAATACATTGTTACTATAATAATTAACCTTCCGAAGGTGTTAAGCGTTGCCGTCAGATTTCTTGAAAGTCCGACGGTTGCCGTTGCGCTAACCGTTTCATAGACCGCATCAATAGCGGAAGCGTTACTCGTTGCCATCAAAAGTACAGTTGAGGTGGCACATATCGTAAGGAACATTACAACAACAGCCACCGCCTTCTTTATCGATTCTTCGGAAATGCGGCGACCGAAAAGGGTTGCCCCATTCTTGTTTCTTATCGTTGCAAACGCCGAACAAACGAGAACGGCAATCGTAACCGTTTTCATACCGCCTGCCGTTCCCACGGGTGAGCCACCAACTAACATTAAGATGATGGATACGGCGGCAGAGGCGTTTGTTAAATTCTCCTGCGGAACCGTGGCAAAGCCTGCGGTTCTCGTGGTGACCGATTGGAAGAAGGACACTTGAATTTTATCAAACAAGGACATCTCTCCGATGGTCAAGGGATTTGCATATTCAAAAGCAAATATGAGGATTGCACCGACAAGGATGAGCCCTGCCGTAGCCGTGATAGCAATCTTTGAATGCAAGGTCAAATGTCTGAATATCCTGCGGTTCTTGTGCGAACGGCTCTTGATAACACGAAGCACGTCCCACCATACGATATATCCAAGTCCACCGAGAATGATGAGTGCGGAGGTGACGATGTTTATCAAGGGATTTGTGGCGTAATTGCAAAGACTGTTTTCAGCAATGATATCAATGCCTGCGTTGCAGAAAGCAGAAACAGAATTGAACACCGATATCCAAATGCCTTTCGCACCGAACTCGGGAACGAACACGAACATATACAGTATAGCACCGATCCCTTCAATAATCAGCGTGCCGAACAGTACGTTCTTTACAAACTTTGCAAGTCCCGACATTGTGTTTAGATTGAAGGCATCCTGAATGAGCAATCGGTCGCCGATGCCCATTTTTCTGTTGAGAAGAAGCATCAGTCCCGACATAA
>CALGCW010000030.1 GCA_937884385.1 uncultured Clostridia bacterium
TAAATTTATCCCTCGCTTCATATAGAATGCTCCTTAACTTAGGTAATTGACAGCTTTGTGTTGTTGCGGCTTTTGTTGCTGTTCCATATTGGGTTGCTCTGCTTCTTTCCCTAATCCTTTTAGGTGCGGCAGCTATTGGAGTGATCGTTACTGATAAGTGCGCCCATTCGCACCCACAAGGTGGAACGCGCTTCATCATTTCGAGTTAGAGTCGCCGAAACTATTTCTGCGGCTCGTTTTCTTTTTCAGCAGCTTTGATATATTTGCCGCTTTTTATTCTCGCGTCCGTAGGCTTTGTTGCATCTTCGGGAATTGCCCATGAGTGACCAATCCTCACAGCACCCTGTATGCGATCTTCGTTGCACAATGTCTGTATGCGCCGTTGGGAGATACCCCATTTCTCGGCGGTCTGTGTAACGGATAAATACTTCATCGTATAACCTCCCGACCCCTCCGTGTAAGCCGCTGATTGATATATTGATGATGGTATCAGCGGAACAATTTGCGATTACACGGGATTACGCACATCGTCAGCTTATAAAATATCACTGTATATTATACTCGTAAATACGAATAAAATCAAGAGGTATAGAAAATGTTCAGAAAATATTTCCAAATAGAATAGGCGGCAGCTCCGCCCACCGCCCTCCAACCGAATACGGCAGACGTGTTGCGTTCTCGTTTTTCTAAAAATCGAGGGCGCATTTTTTATGCAACCTTAAAAATCGCGCCGTATCATCGGCTACCACTTGGAGGGAAAACGAGAATTTCAAAAATATTTTTTCGTTGACCGTTGATTTTTGCCCCTTGAAATTCCGAATAAGTGAAAGCACTTTTCAAAAATCCCCGTTCAGAGGGATAGCGGAAGTTGTCAGAGCAAGATTCTACCACGGTGCCAAATTTCGCCTACTGCTTATTTTCGCCCCCCAGGTGATCTTGTTGGGGAGTGCCTTCCCCAAACCCTGCTGATCGGCTAACGCCGCAAATTTTCCTCTCGTCCCGTTTGGCAATTCTGTCATCTGCGGTGTTGTAGGGAGCAAGAGAAAATTTGAAAAATTTTTGCGACCTACCTTGAATAATCGCTCTCTACGATGGGTTAGGTGAAAGCGTAATAACCAAACTTTTACGCTTTCTCGTAAAAACCGTCCACGTAAATTTGTTGTTTTGAATTTTTTCAAAAAACAGGGGGCTAAAACACCCCAAAAAATGATGGTAAGTAGAGGGATTTATTTCTGACACCTTGCAAAACCGCCACGGAAAAGATGATAAGCGAAAAATATTTTTTCTGATTTTCAAAAACACCCTAAAAAACAGCCTCAAAAAAGATGGTAAGTGAAAGGAGTTATGCCTATGCCAAAAACGTACAACACACCCAAACGCACTTTCGTAGTCAAGACCCGCTTGACCGAGGAAGAACACAGCTTCTTTTTGGAGCGAATGAAAAATTACGAAATGAGCCAATCCGAATTTATCCGACAAGCCATTGACGGCGCGGTTGTCAAACCGATCATCCGCGTCAACCCCGTCAATGACAAGGTGCTTGAAACGCTCGGTAAGCTCGTTGCCGAGTATGGCAAGATCGGCAGTAACATCAATCAGATCGCGCGGACGCTGAACGAATGGCAACACCCATACCCACAGCTTGCCGACGAGATAACCGCTGTCGCTTCAGATCTCGCCGCGCTGAAATATGAAGTCTTGCAAAAGGTAGGTGAACTGAATGGCTACGTTCAAACATATCAGCTCTAAAAATGCTGATTACGGCGCAGCCGAAAAATATCTGACCTTTGCCCACGATGAGTTTTCCATGAAGCCCACGCTTGATGAAAACGGGCGGCTCATACCACGCGAGAATTTCAGAATTGCCACGATTGGCTGTGGCGAGGAAGATTTCGCTATTGCCTGTATGCGGGCAAATCTCCGCTACGGCAAAAACCAAAAACGCGAAGATGTGAAAAGCCACCACTACATCATTTCCTTTGACCCGCGGGACAGCACAGACAACGGATTGACCATTGACCGCGCACAGCAGTTGGGCGAGGAATTTTGTAAAAACCATTTTCGCGGCCACCAAGCACTTGTCTGCACCCACCCCGATGGTCATAACCACAGCGGCAATATCCACGTTCACATCGTAATCAATTCTTTGCGAATAGAGGAAGTTCCCTTGCTCCCGTATATGGACAGACCCGCTGATACACGGCAGGGGTGCAAGCACCGGTGTACGGACGCGGCTATGGAATATTTCAAATCCGAAGTGATGGAAATGTGCCACCGCGAAAACCTCTATCAGATTGATCTGCTCCACGGCAGCGCAAACCGCGTTACCGAGCGCGAGTATTGGGCGCAGAAAAAAGGACAAGCCGAACTTGACGAGCGAAACGCAGAAATCACCGCCGCAGGACTGACACCGCGCACCACAAAATTTGAAACTGACAAGGAAAAGCTACGGCAACAGCTACGAGCGGCACTTGATGATTCAACCACTTTTGAGCAATTTTCCACACTGCTTTTACAGCAAGGAATAACCGTTAAAGAGAGCCGAGGGCGTTTGTCCTATCTCACCCCCGACCGCACCAAGCCTATCACAGCGCGAAAGTTAGGTGATGATTTTGACCGTGCTGCCGTTCTTGCTCGTTTGGAGCAGAACGCGCACAGGGTTGTCGAGGAACGCGCCGCAGCACTCAAAAGCGATAAAAACGCACCCAAGCGTAGCGTGATAGAACGGCTCAACGAAAAGCAAGCCATCGTTCAAAACAACGGCATACAGCGCACCGTGGATATTGAAGCCAAACGCGCAGAAAGCGCAGCTCTTGGACGATGGGCAAGCGTCCACAACCTCAAACAAATGGCAAAAGCCAAATTTCTTATGGACACGGGCTTTAGCTCACAAGAGGAATTTGACGCGGCACTTGCCACCGCCCAAACGGATTTGCAGACTACCCGCGCCGCGCTGAAAGCTTTTGACGCGAAAATCGAGGAACAGAAAACGCTCCAAGATTGGTTGGCGAAATACATCAAGACCAAAGACGTATGCAAGGCAATAAAAAACATCAAAAAGGAAAAAGACCGCGCCGACTACAAAGAAAAAAATCACGGTGATTTTACCCTTTATGAATCGGCTATCCGCTATTTCAAACAGCAGGGCATCACCAAACTACCCACACGCAAAGAAATACAAAGCGAAATCGAACGGCTCATAGCAGAAAAAAACGCCGCCTATAACGCCTACAACGAAGCGAAAGCCCGTCATAAGGAACTTGCCACCATTCAGCACAATTTGGCTGAACTTCACGGCGAGCCTACACCCGACAAATCCAAGAAGCACGAACACACGATATAACCGCCCCGCAGAAAGGAGCTAACCAATGCCACGAATGAGTAAAAAGAGAAAACAGGAATGGGCATTTTTCTTGAATGACCGCAACCGTATCACCTATAACGAACTTTGCCGCAAATGCGTCCACGATTGCAAGCAGAGCCACCGCACCCTTGTGATTGAGTGTCCGCACTACTGCTCCAAACGCTCAAAAGAAGTACACAGCGCACCACTTCCTCGTTCACCATCGGACGAGCCGCCATAGCTCACACGCCGCGCTGAAAGGAAGTGATGAATGATATTTTTTAAGAAAAACACTCCACTCCCGCCGTTCATACCCTTGCCACGGTTTATGATCGCAAGCGAACATTCGATCAATGCGAAGCTGCTCTATGGGCTGCTGCTTAACCGCACCTTGCTTTCTCAAAAATCGGGTTGGGTATCCGAGGACGGAAACGTGTATGTCATTTACACGATAAAGCAGATGGCAGATGACCTTAACAGGAGTGAGAGGACAGTGAAAACTGCGCTGAATGAACTTCAAAATGCAGGGCTGATTACCCGTGTCCGGCAAGGTTGGAACAGAGCCAACCGCATATTCCTGCATCTGCCCGATGGGGTGCAGATTTCTTCACCACCGGAGGGAAATATTTGCCCTATGGAAGTGCAGGAAACTTCACCTTGTATGGGGCAAAATCTGCCCACAAGTAATACTGATAAGAATTATACAGATATAAGTCAGACAGAAAAAGGAGAGATACGCCGCCGATACGGTCAGTATCAAAATGTTTTTCTCTCTGAAAAACAACTTGCCGCGCTTGAAGCTGATTATCCCGACCAATACACAGCCTATATCGAAAAACTATCCGCGTATATGGAGGTCAACGGCAAACACTACGCCAACCATTACGCCACGATCCGAAAATGGCTTGACGAGGATAACAAACCGAAGCCCGGCAGGAACTACGATTCCGAATACACAGATAAAGGAGATTGCCTATGAATATTGCCCCTATTTTGTCTGCTGTCATTGATACCGCTGACACGGCGACCACCGCGCCCGATGACTACATCAACCCCGATGATGGGCTGAAATACTGTGGCAAGTGCCATACGCCAAAGGAAGCGTACTTCGCAGAAAAGCACCGTTTTAACGGGATTGACCGCCACCCAACCGATTGCAAGTGTGCCGCCGAGGAAAGAGAACGGCGCGAAGCAGAACAGCGAGAGTTTAACCGTATCAATCACATCAACCTCTTGCGCTCCGAAGCGTTCAGCGATATTCCTGCCGCTGCGTGGCGTTTCGATAATGCGCCTGTTATGACAAAGCAGCTTACCAAAGCCAAAGAATACGCCGAGAAATGGGACGATTTCAGCCGTGAGGGTATCGGACTGCTGCTGTTCGGTAATGTCGGCACAGGAAAATCCTACGCTGCAGGGTGTATAGCAAACGCTCTGATTGACCGTATGATTTCCGTTCTCTATGTCGATATGACCGATGTAGTCAACCGTATGCAGGGGAACTTCGGAGCAGACCGCGACAGCTACTTAAAACGGCTCACGCGCCCCGATTTACTCATTCTTGACGATCTGGGAGCCGAGCGAAATACAAGCTACGGCAAGGAGCGCGTGTTCGATATAATCAACCGCCGCCTGCTCTCCCGAAAGCCCATGATCATCACAACCAATATTGCGCTGTCTGTTATGCAGAAAGCAACCGACCTTGATGACCGGCGCATTTATGACCGCATTTTGGAAGTATGTGTTCCCGTCCTCTTTGACGGTGAGAACTTCCGCAAGGGCAACGCAGCCGAAAATCTCAAAAAAGCGGCTCAAATCCTCAACCTCTGATATTCATATCAGACAAGTCTATCCGCATAAACTGAAATATCTTGTAGCCCACGAAAGGGGGAACAGCTATCGAAATAATTATCCATTATCCCGAAACACCCGAAAAGCAGGCAATGCTTGATAAGCGCGTGGCAAAATTCCATGCTCAATATGTTTCTCAACGCATAAGAAAGCTGAATTGCCCCACGGAGCAAAAGTTAGAATTGATTGACGCAATCGTAAAGAACGTGCTTGACGGTTGCGAGGAAGATAAAAAAAGAAACGCTGAATAAATTGAAACAGGCAAGGCAGACGCCCTTTTGTGGGTGATCTGCCTTGCCTGTTTTTTGTTTTAGTCCAATGGCTTATATTCTGTTACTGTTTTCAGATATGTTTCGGGGTCACCGTTCAAAATAAGGTCGGCATATTCAAGCGGTGCATTGTAGATAAGGTAGTCAAGTTCTGACCGTTCATACATATTCCGCGCAACCTCATTTTCAACGGCAATGGTATCAATGGCTATCATACTGCCGTCTGAGAATTTCAGCTCCACGCAGACAGTATCGAAGTTAAAGGCACAGCTAACAAGTTTTTTCATAATCAAATCCTCCTTTTCGCTCTTATTTGAAGAAACGTTCCCATGTGCTTTTGAAAATACGCACTTTGTTCTGTTCCCATTTTTTCAGATTACCGACATGAACACCGAGCATATCAGCGTATTCGCGCTGTGTCATATTCAATGCTACCCGCTTTTCGCGTATCTGCTTGCCTTGATCGTTATACAAGAACATATTGAAATCATCAAGCAATTCCGTTACGGGGACACCGAACAGGGCGGCAAGTTTTTCCATGTTATCTAACGGGTAGTAGTCGCGCCCGTATTCCTCATAGTGGATATAAGTGCTGCGGTCAACGCCTATGTAGTCCGCAACCTCTCTTTGCAAGAGTGCCTTTCGGTATCTGTGATAACGGAGCTTGTCCGCAATCTCGGTTATCTCTGACGGGTCAGAGAATCGGATATTGAATTTCTCGGATTCTAACAAGTGGTGCGGTGCAAGCAACGGGAAACTGTGAATAAACAAGGGAGCGAATTTGACTTCTCCCATTATGCTCTGTACCATTAAATAAGAATGGCTATCCAAACGGCGAAATACGCGCCATTTTTCATCGGAGGGAGCTTGCTTTTCACCGTATGCTCCAAAACAAGCCGTTATGATAGGATAGCATTCGCTATCCTCTCCTAACGGACTTTCGGAATCCTCTGAATTTCCGTTAGGATTTTTGTCATTATCGGGGTTATCTCCACCATCGGGCGGGTTAGGAAATTCATAATCTCCATCGTTACCGAACAGATAAAGGTGGGCGTTCTCTCCATCCCAAACAATCTTGCGGATAAATGTTCTAATAGCAGCCCGTTTTTCTTCCACGGTGTAATCATCAATATTAGCACTCATACAGGCGAAGGTCTGACTAATAATGTCAAATTCAATGTCCGCAAGTCTGTGTTGCGAGGTGATAGATTCAAGTTCAGACAACCGCTGTTTCAGAGCCTCGCTCTTTTCATGCAATTCATCAATCTGCTCTACAATATACTTTTCAGCGTGTGTGCCGTCTGCCTTGCCCAAAGAAATAACGAGTGCCTTAATATCAGCTTCATTATCTGCGATAAGTTGCTTGACCTTTGCGACCTCGGCATTGTAGCCCTCAAGATCACCGCTGATTTCCTTTTTCGTCTGCATAATCTGTTTTGCGATTTCGTTACTTTTTTTGCCCAAGCTCCTTACTGCGGCAATAACCTTTGCATCAAGCATATTGCCGTTGGCGTTTTTCATATCGCACACATGACCTCTACTGCGCTCTTTTGTGGTGCAGAGATAGGTGTAAATCGGCTCACCCGTTGCGGTCAGACGGTCAGACAGTTTCGGACGCATATAATCACCGCATTTTCCGCAATAGAGGATTCCCGACAGGAGAGCAACATTACTGCGCGGCTTGCGATAGCTCTTGGATTTGTTCAATTCCAAAAGGTTTTGTACTTGTACCCACATAGCACCGGGGATAACGCCCTTGTGCTTACCCACCGACACAATCCATTCATTCATAGGCTTTTCCTGAGTTGCCTTGCCAGGACGCTGTAATGTGCGGTTATATGCCATAATGCCGTGTTTGCCGTCAAACGCTTCTTTATCAGAGAAAAGGTCAACGTCGTTTTCAACAAGATAATTATAAGCGTCCTCGTCCGCAATCATATACACGGGGTTAGAAAGAATACCCTTGATGGCAAAACGGGTAAAGGTTTTTCCGCGTTTGGTCTTATAGCGTCCCTGCATAAGAAATTGATCTGTTTTCGTGAGTGAGCCTGTTTCAATGAATTTATCAAAAATCAGCTTAACCAAGTTAATTTCATCGGGGATAATTTTCAGTTTACAAGCCTTGCGGGTTTTGCCGTCCACGGTTACGTTAGAAATGCTCTCCGATTCATAGCCCGTGGGAGTAGTGCCGCCGAGCCAACGCCCTGTTTTAGACAGTTCGTGCATATTATCTCTGATACGCTCTGCAATGGTTTCGCGCTCCAACTGCGAAAACACAGAAGCAATATACATCATGGCACGTCCCATCGGGGACGAGGTATCAAACTGTTCGCGGATAGAGATAAAGCCAATTTCACGGTCTGCCAAATCCTCAATCAACTTTGCAAAATCTCCGATATTACGGCTGATACGGTCAAGACGGTACACAACGATAGCGGCAAAGTTGATCTTCTGCGAATCACTCATCATTTTCTTAAACTTAGGGCGTTCAAGCGTACCACCCGAAAAGCCCTCATCTTCATAGACGAGTGCCGCGTCTGCTTCTTCTTGGCTATAATGTGTGGCAATGTACTGACGGCACATTTCGATCTGATTTTCAATGCTCTCGCCCTTGCCGGTAAACTTTGATTTTCTTGAATATATTACAAACTGCTGTATGTTTTTAGTTTTCATAGCGATCCTCCGGAAAACCATATGTTATGTATCTGCAAGTATTATATCATAAAGTCCGCAAAAATGGAAGTAGGTACGCTGAATATT
>CALGCW010000031.1 GCA_937884385.1 uncultured Clostridia bacterium
CGAATTGATTAAACATGACACAACGGACAAACAGGCCGGGGCCATGGCTCTAATGTTGGCGGCGGACAGGATCGCGCATAACGTGTTCTTCCACAACGAACCGGAGTTAGAGGCGCAAGATGTGGCGGAGTATCAGTCAAGTCAAAAGCAAGTCGATGTGACCGAACGGGCATATCAATTCGTGTGCGGCATACTGGCGGAGAACAGCAACAACTTTGACCCGGAACTGTCACGGGTGCTTTGGGGCAAATCGGAACCCGCAGAAAGCGCGGTTTACGTGAATAAGACCGTCCTGAACCGCATTATGACGGATGCCGGGTACGACTTTGAAGCGTGTAAAAAGGCGTGGGTTAGGAATGGGCATATGCAAAAAGACGCATACGATAGATACACGCATTATATGAGTATCAACGGTATGCCAACGCGATATGTGAAGCTGATTATGCCGAGACAAGAACAAGAAAGCGCAAGGTGAAACATAATGTATTATTGCAAATCATGTGGTGCAGTATTCGGACAAGCAGAGCAGGATCGGAACGGCAAATACATCTGCCCGGATTGCGGATCGAAACGGTTTGAAGCGGCGCAACAATGCCGAATATGCAAAGAGTATTTTGTATCGGAGAACACATACGACAAGTATTGTGACGATTGCAGACGGAACGCATTAGATCAATTCACGAAAGCTGTTGAACAGCACGTTGACCCGGACTACGTTGAGTTGTTGCGATCCGAGTATGACGATCTGGATTATATAATGCGGAATGATGAAGATTGAGTAGGTCTGGCCAACCGAGGGAGCCTGCTGGACATGGGAGCCAGAGGTACAGCATCGTGATTTAGCTGGTGGGGACCGATGCAATATAAGTTATGGAGGATCAGGATGGCTAAGCCCAATTTGGATTATATCATGGGGGACGGTACGGAATGAAACAGCCATTAAAAGACAGGCTAAAAGAGGACGAAAATGCCATGTATGACGCTACGGTTCAAATCGGATGGGACAACACGATATGGCAGAATCAAATCATATACGCGATATGCAAGACGCTACTGGATATATTGGAGTGGATCAGGAGGGAAAAGGCATGACGGACTATAAGAAGCTGGTCAAGGCGTTGCGGTGCAAGCGTGACGATTGCGAGGGATGCGACCTTGCTTTCTTTGACAATGACGAAGGGTGGATGTGCCAATATGCCGCAAAGGATGACGATGCCGCCGACGCGATAGAGGCTTTGCAAGCGGAGAATCCTATCGTTGAAACCGTGCTGGTAGACAAGATGCGGCAACAGATGGAGGAAACCGCCTGCCACTGCAACGTGAAGGAGAACGCTGAACTGATAGCGAGGATTCTGGACGATGATGTGGACGGAAAGGTGTTTGAGTTGCCGAAGCGGGGCCAATGGATTGAGGAATCATACAACAATCAGCACAACCTGTATCGGTGTTCTGTGTGCGGTCTTGAAATGCTTACGAACCCGGATTATGCGAAAAAGCATAAATACTGTTTTTCGTGCGGGGCGAAGATGGAGGTGCAGGAATGAGCGATCTGAAACCGTGTCCGTGTAAGGATTGCGACACACGAAAGACCTACGCCCTGTTGTTTGATATGCATATCAGCGGTGACGATTGCCCGTATGTATGCGAGAAGTATGAACGCTGGGCAGCAGAAAGGAGCGAAGCATGAGGCTGATTGATGCGGATGCGCTACCAAAGTACACGGGTTATGCGCTTAGTGCTGTCGAAGTGGCAAAGGCAGTAGAGAACGCTCCGACAATCGCCGCCTCCCCGTGGCGCAGTGTGGAGGATGAGTTGCCTGATAAAAACACAGATGTGCTATTCTACGATGAAAACGGGCAATTTCACAATGGGGTTATGTCACGGTTCCGTGGGTACACGGAATTTATAGATTATGACGGAAACACTTTGCATGACATAACACATTGGATGCCGTTCCCGGAGCCGCCGAAGGAGGTGAACCATGAAAGTATTTGAGAATGACCCGTTCGAACCAACCTATCAAGCGTTCAAGGAACTGTACCCAGATAAGGATGCTATCTGCTATTTGGTGTATGAGATAAAAGACGATGACGGGAACAACGTACACGGGTTGACGAATTTCGCAGATACCGATGGCGAGAATGAAATACCGATTGTTTATGTAGATTGCAATCAAACAATAAATGAAGCGGGTGATGTTCTATGCCATGAACTTGCCCACGTTGCTGTTGGGTTTGGACATGACCACGATGAAGTGTGGGAAAGTGCGTACAATGCCATATACCGTAGATATGGGGAAATCATGGGAATGGAGCCGCCGAAGGAGGAATAGCCATGTCAAAGATATGCGGCAATAGCGTGTGCAACAAAGACCAAGGGACAGGCGGTTGTGTTTCTGCTGAATGGTGTCCGTATTTCATAAGCACGGAGCCGTCCGTTGCAAGAACTGAAACAATCGTGTTGCCGAGGAGCAAATGGATGGCAACGAATAGAACTGAGCCGCCGAAGGAGGAATACAATGCCTGAAAGATTAACGGATAGGATTCGCCGTAAGTGGACGGAGTTTAGAATCAATGCCTTGAAACGCATATTCAAGTGGGCCATTGAACGGTATGACAGACTAATGGTTGGCACGTTTCTGGCGTTTTCGTGGGGCATTGACGATATGACGGACTACCACGTTATAGCGGAACGGTCATATCGTGACCACTATGTGTTTGGCACGAAAGTGACATGGTACTGCGATGTTGAGCCTCCGCAGGAGGAAGCATGACAGACGAAGAAATGGAAAAACGGACACAAATGTGTCGGGAGTGTCCGGTACATATGATTGGGCTTGATCTTTGGGGGATGATTAACAACTGGGAAAATTGTTTGTTTTCTACTTGCCCTAACAGAAAAAAATATCAATGTCATGAATCCGAAAATGGCAAGGAGGACGCATGATGGATAACGTAAACCACCCCGCCCATTACCAAAACGAGAACTATGAGTGCATCGATCTAATGCGCGAAATCTACGGTGATGAAGCCGTCCGTAATTTCTGCATTTGCAACGCATACAAATATCGGTTCCGCGCCGGGGCGAAGCAGGGCGAAACGGCGCAATCCGATATAGCAAAAGCGGAGTGGTACGAGGCGTACATTATGGAACATTTACCAACAAACGAAATGCTACGATCCGAGAAATTCATAAAATCAATTCGGATTGCAAACTCATATTGCGAGGCAAAATGATACATGGCTAACATATACGATAAAATCAAATCGGAGCAAGGCAAACACGCCGAGCCGCAATACTCCAATGTATTCCAATTCGACACGGAGCGATCCATAGAGGGGTGTACCGTGATAACCTTTGACGGAGTACCCGGATTTATGTGGATTGGCCCGGACGGAGTGAGACGAAACGCTGGAATGAAATACCCGTCAATGCGGATCGTGCAAAACGCAACGGTACACATATTGTATGACGAGGCAACCGGGGAGCGTAGTGCGGGGTGGACAAGAGAGGGCGGTGTGTAATGGGACGCAAAAAGAAGAATCAAATCGCAATGGACTTGCCCGAACTGGAACAGGAAGACGATGTGGAGTACGCGGTTGAAGCCGCCGAATTGAAACCGAAACAGCCGAAGCAGAAAGCAACGGAACACGGCGATCTGCCAAAGTCTGTTGAAAAGCTGATTGACGGGTCTACTCCGCAACAGCTATCCGAGTGGCAGCAGACAAGGCCGATGCTGTCCGCAGACGAATTGAATCATATATACCTGACCGAAGCGGGGCAAATGACCGTGCAGGAAATGGCGGACAAGATCAATTCGATAAGTATCGAGAAGAACGGGAACGCCCGGTACGCTAACTTCACATTGGCGGTTGCGGCAATCGGCAGAGGGGCAGACCACGGGAACATAGACGATCTACGCCTACGGTTCTACAGCTACCTTGAATTGACGCAGCTAACCAACATGAAAATCTCCAACATGACCGCATATCTCTCCATCGGCATGACGCAGAGCAAAGCAACAAAACTGGCGCAAAACGGGACTGAGGACATGAAAGACCTACTGACCGAGATACAAGCGGTGTGCGCTGGGTATCGTGAAATGGTCACGGCGGACGGAAAGCTCAACCCCGTAACCAGCATATTCTGGCAAAAGAATTTCGATAATATGCAGGACAAGCGGGAGCAAGTCGTAACGGTCAATGATCCGCTGGGCGAAAAGAGAAGCGCGGAAGAAATCAAGAAGAAATACGAGGATATTATTGTGGGGTAGCGTATTGCCCCACCGCATTGCACCCGAACTGATATAATGCGTAGCTAAACGGCTCAAATTGTATCATTTCGGGTATATTTATTGAGGAAAAGATACCGGGGGTACTCCAAAAACATACCGGGGGTACTTATTTTTGGAGGTCGTTTTACTTTTTGGGCTTTCCGATCCGAGGCATACCGCCCGAATTGCCCTGACATTTTATATCAAATCGTGGTGGAAAGTAGCGCGGCAATCTGTTGCGATCCGCAGAAAAATGTGCAAATAAAAGTGCAGAAAAATGCACAATAAAATAATGCGGATTCCCCAGAAAAAAGTAAATAAAGATGTTGGGGATCATTCCGATAAATGGCGGAGTATCGTTCCGATAAATTGCAGAAAAGCCACAAAAAGTTCCCCAAAACTTGCTCATTTTATGCCGTGAAATTTGTTCAAATCCTACACATTTCGTGTCTGATTTTTTGTGCAACATTTCAATAAAAGTCGCTGGGAATTTTTGCAACATTTCAATAAAAGTCGCTTGAAAAATGTGGAAAGCCGCAGAAAGACAGAAAAAAATCGCAGAAAGCCGCAGAAAGGGATAGAACGGCCCGGGCCGAAAAATGCATAATAAAATTTTTATGCACGGAATTATGCAAAACGACCCGCCATGAATACAACCAGCGGTTTAGTCTGTATAAATGCGTGTTTTTGCGCTCCGATTATTCACAGGCCGTTGCAAACTGTTTTCAAGCGGTTTATGCAAGTCGTGACCATCCGATTTGGTTAGCCGCCGCTAACCGATGTGGCGCGGGGCCTCCTGCCACGGTTCGCCTGCAATAGCCTAATGCGCTCAAACCGCCGCAAACGTGCCTAATTTGCCTTTTTGCGTTGCGGTGGTGTAGATACACATATAAACGCATAAAATCGATTTTAGACGCTATACAGCGTCCCACAACGCAATCGTCTATTTTAGTATATCCGCGCCGCCGCATACCGATCCGCCCCGGCTTGCCTTTTGACGGGCTACAATGGCCCAAAAAGCCGCGAAACACGCCGCGCCAGTGTAGTCTGTCATGCGGCAATCTGCACCGCCTTAAATCGCCTATATTTCGGCCTTGCAGCCTGTCCGCCCCATTGCGGTCTGCTCATGGCGATATATTCAAATCGTGGTAGGCACTGGCGATCTATTCCGCCCCGTGTAGCCTGTCCGGGCCGTGCTGCTCCGATCCGCAACAAATACAGCCGGGACAATACGCCCCGGCCCGATATGAAAAAAAGCGGGGTATCACGCCCCGCAATTATTCAATGTAAAATATGCCTTATCCATATTCCGCCGCGCTACTCGCATATTATCATCAAGGCCAATCATGCGCCTATATGCCGTTCGCGCTTTCTTTGTGTCCCCGCGCTCTTTTGCTATATTAAAATCGTTTTCATACTCATTATATAGCCTTTGCAGGTTGTTACACTTAATCCGAAAATGGTCTAAATCTTCTTGTGCCTGTCGTTTGGCCTCCGCTTTTTTGCTGCCGCTTTCCTTCTCCTTTTCGATCTGCTCCCGCCGCTTTCTTTTCCACTCTAATTCGGCGCGGCGATCCGCCTCTTTTTGAACCTTCCATTGCCATTCTATTTCGGCCCGTTCCTCTTTGCGCCGTTCTCTTTCAATTCGGGCGATGCGATCCTGCTCGCGCTGCTCCTGTTTGGCCTGTTCAAGCTGCTTTTTCCATTCCAATTCGGCCCGCTTTATTTCGTCCGTTCTCTTTCGCTCCGATCTACTCCGGGCGGTGTCAATGCCCAAACTGATACAGCCCAATATATAGCAGACAACCCGGAAAAGGAATTGTACAACCCGGACAAACAACTTTATAGCCCAGATAAACAGGGGGATTATTAACAACTCCATTTTGATTCCCTCCGTTAAAATGCGGGTACTTCGTCCGGGTTGGGTTCGCGCCATTCGGCACCGGTATAACCCAGCCCCGCAAGGAACGCATCATATATTGCGTGTAGTATCATCCACCGTTGCCTATAATCCCCTTTTATTGCGTTCTGATCCACGGCCCATTCCACCGCCGCGCCAAGGTTGTGGCGTTCTTTCTCTGTCATTCTGTCATATGTCCAGCTATTGCGAATCATAGCCATAAAATCAACAACTGCATATTCTTTTTCAAGTGCAACCGTGTTTTTCATTTGTTTATGCCTCCTTAATCCGCATAAAATGATAATTTGCATTGTCTTTTATATGATTCAACAACAACTTTATGGTATTCTTTGTTCGTTTTTCTGTATTCATCTTTTGCATTTTTGATTGTATCTCCCCAAATCCACCTGTACGCCTCCACAAATTCCTTTTGCGTTATTCTATCCATAGTTAATCCTCCTTAAAACTCAATATTGCAAATCGTGACAAACAACATATAAATAGTTTCTAAAATCGCTTGAAAGCGTTTATTTTCGTCTTTCATTGGTTATTCCTCCCTCCGCGACCTTTCAATCCATGCTGGAGTATAGGCAAAAGGAACATCGAACCACAAACAACCATCCAGATGGGATTGGAATTTTTCAACATTCCCCCGGAAGTCATAACCCGCAATCAATGCCGTGGATGCCTCCGAAACCTTCAAATATAAATCTGTTTCGTGGTGGTCAATGTCGGAAGTCGGGAGAACCCGCAAAGCAGCGGTATATATATCTTTCATTGTTTTATGCCTCCTTCACCTTGATCTCAACAACCTTTTGCAGCTTTTCAATGTCGTAATGGCTCAACCTATGCCCGATAGCGTCCCCGATGATCTTCGCGAGGCCGTCCGCCTCTTTCCGTCTGTCGCTGTACTCAAAGCGGCAATATGGTCCGGGCGCAACGATAATGGTTTCTTCGGACGGTTCAACACTCCAATACTTTTTCATAACACCCTTTTCTGGCTTTTTGTTTGCTCCTGTTTTTTTGTTGAACCGCGAAACAAAATCGGATGTATCAAAATAGTCATACACTGGATTTTCCTTTGTGCCGATTCCGTCACCGATTCTTGCATCCATCGGAAAATCGAAGTTATCGCAAACAATCTTTTCGAATATAGCATCACGAATCAAAACGGGATTGGCAAAAGTTAATGCGTATGCGTGCAAATAGTCCGTTTCATCGTCAGTCTGATGCGCAATCATTTCACCCATGTCTACCACGTCACACTCCGATTCATGGATATACAGCGCGTAAACTGTCCGCCGATACCATGTGCCGCGCTCCGAATTGATACGCAACAAATAATTGTCTTTCCGGGACAGGTTCTCTTTGTTGGCACGCTTGACCTCGCCCGTCAATTTTATTTCGTCAATGCTGAAATGATACTTTGTTGACAATTCCAGATTGCCAAATCTGTTTTTGTTCGTGAATTTCGGCTCAATTCGTCCCGTGTCGATCTCAACGTATTTTTTGCCGTTGCCGTACACGATCAACTTGTCAATGTTGCCGTCCGTGCCAAGTGCCATGCTTTCAAAAACTTGTTTTCCGTTGTTTGCCGTGATTTTCATAAAAATACCTCCTAAAAAATTTTGTACTTCTCTTTACAAAACTCATAGGAGGATGATATAATGTGATGCTCCTATGAAGATACGGTGCTACGTGGTCTTTGTTGGGGTCTGCCGGGTTGGTGTTGCCGCACCGCCCGGTTTTTTGTTGCCGTCCCTTGAACTGTCTTTATATTATCACGGTATATACCGCTTGTCAACCCCCAATTTTCAAATATTGCAAATATTTTTGTTCGCCGTTCAAATCGTCCCTGATTAGTCTCTTTATGTAGCCTTGCCTGTTTTCCAGCGATCCGAATAATTCAAGTATGTCCTTGTCCGTTCTGTTTTGTAGCTTTATGGAAAACATCGTTGTATTTTTTCTGTCCCATTCATAGGCCGCTTTGCTGCTGTCCATTAGTCCTCGTTTTGCCCCCAATCGTGATATTCGTCTAATGTGTACGCTATCTCGCATAGCTGATTGTAT
>CALGCW010000032.1 GCA_937884385.1 uncultured Clostridia bacterium
CTGCCACCATTCCACCAACCATGCCAAAGGTTTTAAACAAATCGGCAAACAAAGGATCTGCTACAAATAAAAAATATACGATAAACGGTGTCAGAACAAGTAACGTCCCTAAATATAATTTTTTTAAGTCTTTCACTTTTTCAAAGAGATAGTTGCCTAAAATGGCAATACCTACCCCAAGTGCTATGCCAACAATTACGTCGCTAGGGTAATGCGCGCCAAGATATAATCGTGAAAAAGCTACCAACCCAACCAATACGGCTACTAAAATAGTAAGCCAGGTCTTCTTGAATTTTACCGCAAAAAAGCTGCTCCACGTTGCAAACCCCTGCGTATGACCGCTAGGGAAAGCGTAGCCCGTTGCCGTATCTAATCGAACACAACTGACACCCTTGGTAAACGGGCGAGGAACTTTTGCAAAATTTTTAATGATGCCATTTACGCTAAGTGAAGTAGCCGTTACAAAAAAAACCTGTTGCGCCAATTTCTTATCGACAGCAAACCATAATGCTACCACTAATAAAATAATCAGCGTTTCTTCTCCAAACAACGTAATGACTTCAAAAACTGCATTAAGAAAGTTTGTTCTCAAACCTTCTAACCATTTTAAAAATTCCAATTCAAAAGCAAACATAATTTTCTCCTGTACTATTGCTAAAATCCTTACTCGTTTGTTGGATTCGGTTTTCTTACCATTGCATAATGCATAACGTCTGTTTTAGGAACGAATTCTTCTCTTTTAAGTTCAAATCCGTAATGCTTATATAAACCTACGTTGCTTTCTTTATTAGTTTCTAAATAAGCAACCATTTTTTCATCATCTAAAAATTTGAGCATAGGTTTCATTAACTTACTTGCAATGCCTTTTCCTTGAGCTTCTTTTTTAACGGAAAGATTGAATAAATACCAATCGTAATTATCGGTAAACTCTTTTTTCAAATTCATAGCGTAATTTTCGTAATTTAAAAGCCTACCTACTAAACCAAAGCCCGAATGAAAGAATAATTCAAGCCCACCACTCAATAAAAAAGGCATAGTTTTATTGCCCGTAAAACCAAAAGGTAGCCAAGCGGCAAAACCATTCATTTCGGGGCTATCGGCGTAAATAATGGCATCTTCCGTCATTGTTTTTAATGAAATTTGCATAAGAAGTTTAGACGCCTTTTTATCGTATTTACCCTTTGTGAAATAATTGTGTAAAGGGTAATCTTTATATGCGTCTGCTGCAACTTCAGCCAAATGGTCTAAATCCTTTTTTTGAGCGATATATAGCCCTGCTTTTTCTATAATTTTTTTAGCAAGGGGTATTTCAATTTTTCTAACTAATTTGTCCATAATTCACCTATAAAAATTTTTTGCGTTTTGCATTTAATTGTATTCCACAACGATATTAACCACGCAATTACCGAATTGACTGTCAAATTCCTCTTGCATAAACATTATGGTTACTCCTTATTAACTTAAGAACTATATGGTTATATTAACAAATGCAGAGTTACAAAAGTGTTACAATAAAAAAAGAACGGCTATAAAAAACCGTTCTTTTAATATACTGCTGTTATCCTATTTAAATTGTAGATAAGCACAAGTTTCGTCTGCCCAACTAAATTGTGTCATATACTCACCCAAAAACTCTGGTTTGCCCGTTTCTAAATAACTAAAATAATCACATTTAATTAAACTTGTATCAACGCGATAAAACGGAGTCTCGTGGCATAAAACCGCTTCCGCTCCCACCGATTTTAAAGTGTTTTTTAAATCCATAAAAAGTTGGCGTAAATAAGAAGAATTCTTTACATCGTCAGTATCGTCTGGAAATAAAACTGGGCAAATTTGTTTTATCGTAATCCCTGCACCATTTCTGTCAACTAAAAAGGCAAATAATTCTTTTGTTCTTGAACGCTTAAAAGATAACACCTCTCCTTTAACGTAAACTTCAAAATTGCCAAAGCATTTGACTTCTAATAATTTTTCTTTTTTTCTAACACCTTTAATGTTATCAATTTCGTTTTGTACGTCTTCTGCGGAAATTGGTTTCATTAAATAACCCGATGCGTGAAGCTTAAAAGCTGGTATAGCGTATTCTTCATACCCCGTACAAAACACAATTTTACTGTTTGGGCGAAGCTTAATAATCTTTTCGGCAAGAGCAATTCCACCCATACCACGCATATTTATATCCAAAAAAGCAACGTCGATAGGGTTTTCTTTTACGTAGTCAAGCGCTTTTTCACAGTTTGAAAATTTTACAACTTCTTTAATGTCGGGCGATGCGCTAATAGCCCTAACAAGCGCACGAAGCATCAATTCTTCATCGTCAACTGCTATTGCTATCATTTTCCGTCCCCCTTAGGAATAGTTATCAAAACTTTAGTGCCAACGCCTATTTTGCTTTCAATTTCTAAAGTTCCGTTTACCATTGCTTTTAATCTTCCACGAATATTTCTTATACCTACGTGTTTTCTTTCGTCAAGTAAAACGCTCGTGTCAAAACCAACGCCGTCATCTTCAATCGTAATGCAGTAGTTATCAGCCGTTTCATAAGATACTACCTTTATAGTGCCACCTTTTGCAAGTTTCATAAGTCCGTGCTTAATAGCGTTTTCTACGATTGGTTGAATGGTAAGCGCCGGAATAAGAAAATCGTTGGAATTCATTTCAAAAGAGAAAGTCATATCGGGGAAGCGCACGTTTTCAATATTTATATAATGGTGAACGTGCTCCATTTCTTGCGACATAAGTATAGGTTTTGGGTTGTCAAGTTCGCCAAAGTTACCCCTTAAATATTTTGCAAAGTTATGAACTAATTCGCCTGCTTTAGGTGGGTCTAATTCACAAAGTTGTTCAATGCTACCAAGCGTGTTATAAATAAAATGTGGGCGAATTTGACTCATCATTGTAGAAACACGACTTTCAGTAAGCTCTGCGTTTAACGCTAATTTTTCGTTTTCGAGTTCTTTAGTTTTTGCAATTGCGTTAATACTGTTAGGTATAATTCTAAGTAAAATAACTATTGCTACTATAAATAGAATCATAAATACATATTGACTCGTAATGCCACCTTGCCATAGACCTAATAGCGTAGCAAGTGCATCAACGCTAAACGCAACTAACGGTAAAAATGCACCTATGTATATCAATTTGTTTTTGCCTTTTACGTGAATCAACTCATTTATTGTACATACGATTAGTGCTACGTTAGCAACACTTTGTATTATCGACCAATAACGCCAAGTATCATAGAAGAACACTTTCGTTATCATAGGCAAAATAAAGAATATTGTGTTTACAATCCCTAAGATAAGGCAGGTAACAACGCCTACTTTCTTTGTTTTTTTAAACGACGTTGTAATTAGCATAGATAAAAACAAGGTGTAAAGCATCATTGATATTCCAAGTATTGAAGTGTTAAAGACTATCGATTCACTCCAAAAAGAAATACCAAAAGAACTATAAGTAAAGTATATGCCTGCAAATAAAATTACAAGCCCAAGTAACCATATAAATTTACTGTTTTTTACGTGTATCAATGATGAAAACAACGCCGTTCCTAAGAACATAACGGATGCAATTATAATTGCAAGCCCTATGTTTCTTTGAGTTGCGCCACTATCTAACACGCCTTTTTCAAATTCAATTGGCGTCCAAAGCGTTACTTTTGATAACATCTCATCAATTGCGTTTTCGTTGCCATAGTTATGTGGATTGTGAATTAAAATTTCTATTAAATGGTCTCTTTCGCTTGTTAAGTTATAAGCCTCCCAATTCACACCGCAAACGGAGTTTCCATAAATAGGATTTTCCATATCTAGCATAAAGGGTTCGCTACCAACTTCATAGAATGTTAAACTGATATGGTCTAAATAAAAGGCAATAGGTATTTCTTCTCTATAAACACCAACGTATTCACCATTTGGCGCTAACATATGGAAGTTACCACGTAAAGTAACGTCGCCTTGCGTTGAAGAAATGTGCTCACCATCTACGATTTCTTGCCACTCGCCATCATCTATACGATATTGTCCCTCAAAATACACGCTAGCGGTATATGCAGGGATAGATTGATTGCTATTTGCGTTTCCGTGCCACAAAAGAAGTATCGAAGATACGATAATAAAAACAATACCTATAATAGGCAAAATCAAACGAATTGATGGTTTTTTAAAAAATTCAATAATCTTATTAATCATTTTTCTCTCTAACAAATTATAAAGTTTCGCCCTAACGACAATTAAAGGATTCCTATTATATTTTAGCATCAAAAGCTTTTTTTTGCAATCGGTTTCGTATGCTCTTAAAATCTTTTGTAGTGTATTGACCACCATTAAGTACTAACTTTTTATATAAATATTTTAACATATATTTATATAAATTACAACTTAAATATCTTTTTTAAATGCTTTATAGAGATTTAAGCAGAATAGTATATATTTTGTGAAAGTATACATTTACAATCTTTTATTTCAGTTTCAGTTTTACTTAAGTACTTAAACTTCCTATTTTGATAATAATTAATTTCAGATGGACATACATTAAATCTATTCACTAATATTTGTTTCATTTTAAATCTCCTTTTTATTCTTCAACCATCTTAAGACCGAGGAATTTTCCTCCGATAAGATGGAAATGAAGATGATGAACAGTCTGTCCGCCGTCATCACCGATGTTGGTGATGACACGGTAACCGTTGCCGAGGCTGAATTCCTGAGCCAGCTGCTTTGCAACCAGCATGATTTCCGCAGTTACACCTACGGTGTCTTCTGTGATTTCAGCCAGGCTTTCAATGTGGAATTTAGGAATAATAAGAATGTGTACGGGAGCCTGAGGATTGATGTCCTTGAAGGCATAGACCTTTTCGTCCTCGTATACCTTTGCCGAGGGGATCTCACCCGCGATTATCTTACAGAATAAGCATGACATATTATTTTCCTCCAAATTCAATAAAATTCTTTACAAAGCCGCTTACATTTGTTATAATATATATGGGCGGCGTCTGGTTTTATTTTAGCACAAACGCCAACGAATGTCAACGATTTCAGGAGCTCTTATGCCAAAAAAACAGGATCTTTGGACGTATTTAAAAAAAACAGACAAAAAAATAGTTATGTACGGCATGGGAAACGGTGCCGATAAGATCTTGGCAGCGTGCGAGCAAAAGGGCATTTGCGTGCAAGCCTTTTTAATGTGTAATGTGTGATGTGTAGTGTGAAATGATTCATTCCTCATCTCACATTCCACATTTCACGCTTATCACTAGTCGCGGAACTTCACCTGCTTGGTGCCCTTCACGACTTCGCCGATCTGCACCCACTTTTCGCCCTTGGCTTCGAGGTGCGCGACGACTTCGGCCTTGTCAGAGGGGTCGATGAAGATGAGCATGCCCATACCCATGTTGAAGGTAGAGTACATTTCGTCCTTTTCAACAGAACCGGCCTGCTGGATGAGCTTGAAGATCATCGGAGGATCCCACGTGGTGCGGTCGATGATCACGTCGACATCGTCCGGCAGAATGCGCGGAATATTGCCCTGATAGCCCGAACCGGTAATGTGGGCAAGGCCCTGGATAATCTTCTTGTTGCAAAGATCGATGAGGCTCGGATAGTAGCTGCGGTGCGGAACGGCGAGAGCCTCGCCGATCGTCTTGTCCATACCGTCGACGAGAGTGTCGACCTTGTAGCCGGCAACGTCGAACAGCACCTTACGGGCGAGCGAGTAACCGTTGGTATGAAGACCGGTAGAAGGCAGACCGAGAATGATGGT
>CALGCW010000033.1 GCA_937884385.1 uncultured Clostridia bacterium
CGGCTTTTGAAGCATCGTAAATATAGCTTTCTCCGCAACCGTTGCAGGGTTTTATCAAGGTATGATAAAGGTTAGAATAGAAGATCTCGGAAAGAGCGGGATCATCGGTTTTAATGATTATTTTATTCAGATAGCTGCACCATTTTTCTTCTGTTTGGGCTTTTACGGTATCAAAATTGTTATCTTCAGAATCAAGCATGGCAACAGCGGCATCGGAGCTTACAAAAGATATTTCCATTTTCAATTCTGCCACACCGTTGACACGGAATGCCGCACCGAAGCGTTCAGACTTATCTGTCAGATACAGACGGGTTCCATTTTTCTGAATGTAGTTTTGCCAGAGAAACACTCCTTTTGATGAAGGGCAGTCGGTTGCAAAATACAGATCAATTCCTTGTACTTTGATATGTGCTGTCACCCTGGTCGAAGATGTAATACTAACTTCCGCGTTTTCGGGTAGGCTGTAAAATCCGTTCCATTTTCGATTTAAGCCGCTGTTTGAAAAATCTATTTGCAACAGACCTTCATCGGGGAACGTATAGCGGTGGTATGCCAGCTTTTGTGAAACTGTGCCTTCGAACCTGACAGCGGAAGAAAGTTTTGCCGAATAAAAACCGGGTGTTGCGTTTTCTTCGACGATCGTATCATTTAGTTCACTGAGTATATTACCGATTATTGGCGAGGTTACAGCATAATTGTAATATGCTCTGATCCCACCGGTTCCGCTAACGTGCATATGTGAAAATCCGTGGACCTTTGCATCGAAGGATTGTGGATCACCGCATGAGTTTGGAACGAGGTTGCCGTAACCTGTCGGATATGCGCCCGTATAAGCGCAAAGTGACATTTTACCGAAAGGATATGCCGCGGCAGGAGTAGTGTTACCGCATTGAGCCTTGATAAAAAGCCATTTGGACGCTAATCCTTCGGGCTTTGGCAGATCTATTTTGCCGGAACCTTGAAAAACGTTGACAAAGCTGTAATTGCTCTTCATAATATCTTTACCTTTCTTATTGACTTTGATTGTATTATATGATAAAATTTAATCAGTGCTTTGTGGGGGATAACGTGTATGAAACCGAACTACATTATTGAGGATGAAACAGTAAGATCGGAACTGCAGCGCAGAGGTTTTGAGTTTTATCGCTATTTGGATTTACCTCAAAATTGCCCGGCGGCGGATCTGCATGTACATGATGCTATAGAATTTATTTATGTCGTAGAGGGCAGTATATCAGCAACGGTGGATGAATTTGAAGAATATTTGGAAAAGGGTGACCTTGTACTGTTTCGCTCTCAAGGTGTTCATTCAATAAAAACAAATGAAAAAAGCATCAACAAGTATTATATATTAAAAATAAGCACCACACTGCTCCAAAGCATTCTTCCCAAGGACATGGCTGCGTCGATACTTTTTCGTTTTTGTGTTTACAACGGTAATCTGAAACGCGTTTGGCGCAAAAATGAAATACTTGGCACAGAGATTATGAAAAGCTTAGATGCAATGATAAATAATTGTGAGTTGGGAGGAAAATTCGTTGATATTTCAATATTCGGAAATCTGATCGGATTTATATACGGAATATTGCAGAGCGTAGAGCAGGAAATGGATAAGCTGTCTCCGAAATTTTCTAACGTGTATGAAAGCATAACGTACATCAATTCAAATTATGATAGTGATCTGACCGCAGAATCTGTTGCGGCGTTAATAAATGTTAGTTATAGCAGCTTTTCGAGAATGTTCAAAAAAGCAACGGGGAAAACCTTTAAAGAGTATCTTAATATAACAAGAATAAACGAGGCCGAGCGATTACTGAAAACGACCGATTATCCTGTTGCGGATATTGCAATTCGGTGTGGGTATAATAACGTATCATATTTTACGGCAACGTACAAACGCTACAAGGGAATAACTCCACGTTCTGCACGATGAATAATTATAGCATTTTTATTGATCGTAAAGCAATAAATTTTATGTCAGAAAATATCAAATATATGCAAAAAAGGTTTCAAACCGACGTTTGAAACCTTTTTTGATTTAATCATTCAAATTCCTCAAATATAGCTCTTATTTGTTCCTCAGCCTCGTCAGCGCGGAGCTTGTCCGCTGCGTAAGCCTTGCGAAGTAGGTCGTGGGGAATGTAATTATCGTATTTTTCAAATACGGGAATCTCGCTGTTTTCAACGAGAGCATCACAGTTGATGCCGTAGCTTTCAACGCCGTCAAGAAGACGGGCGATAAAATCAACACCG
>CALGCW010000034.1 GCA_937884385.1 uncultured Clostridia bacterium
ACAGTGAGAAAATCGTTATGTGTTGTGATGTGTCACAACACAATTTGCGCGAAATCTTGTCGCGAAGCCCTACAAAAATCTTTTTGGTTCTTTTTCTTGAAAAAGAACATCTTCTTTCCTTTGTAACTTCTCCCCGACAAACCCCAATTTTGCACTTTGCATTTTTCATTTCGCGCCCCGTGCGATAACCCAAATTTATCAATATTATTCAAAACACAGCGATATTTTATAACAAAAATGAATTTTTGTCAACAAATAAGGTAAAAATATATTGAAATTTTCATTTTATTCGTATATAATGTACTTACAAATATTTTTAAGGAGGATTTAATATGGAACTTAAAGGATCAAAAACAGAACAGAATCTCAAGGCAGCCTTTTCAGGCGAGAGTGAGGCAAGAAACAAATACACATACTTTGCGTCCGTAGCGAAGAAAGAGGGCTTTGAGCAGCTTGCTGAAATTTTCCAGAAGACAGCCGATAACGAGAAGGAGCACGCAAAATTGTGGTTCAAGCTCCTCGGCGGAATTGGAAACACAGAAGCCAACCTCAAGAGCGCGGCTGCAGGCGAGTACTATGAGTGGACGGATATGTATAAGACCTTCGCTGAAGAAGCAGAGGCAGAGGGCTTCCACGATATCGCAGCAAAATTCCGTATGGTAGCGGCTATCGAAAAGACACACGAGGAAAGATATCTTGCACTTCTCAACAATGTTCAGATGCAGACAGTATTTGAAAAGGGCGAGCAGGTAATGTGGGAATGCCGCAACTGCGGTCACCTTGTAGTTGGCACAAAGGCACCCGAAATGTGCCCCGTTTGCAACCACCCCAGATCTTACTTCGAAGTAAGAAAAGTGAATTATTAATTAAATGACAAGTAAAACCACCTCTCACGAGGTGGTTTTTACTTTATTTTTCAATTTGTTTGGTGAATTTACATTGAGGATAGTTTGAACAAGCCAAAAACTTACCATATCTGCCCTTTTTTTCTACCAAAGCACCTTTACATCTAGGACAAACATTATTATTAATGTCTTCCTTCATGCTTTCGATATTATGTACATGTTCCTTGTTTGATATAACTTTCTTTTTGTCCTTTGCGGTTAGAATTTCATATATTTCTTTCATTTGATCCAACGTGAGTTTGGCATCGGAGTCTTCATTAATTCTGTCGTTTATATTCCAGGGGTTACACACAAAATTTGATTTTATATACTGTGTGTTGCATTTTACAAAAACAATTAAAGAATGTATTGGGATGTCTTGTGGGAGTATTTGTTTGATTGCATAAACATGTGTAAAATTCTGCTTAACCGGACTATAAAAATGATTCTTTACCTTACCATAATTTAAAACTTGCGTCCATTCGTGCTGAGAATCATTTCCGTATATGCGACCAGAATAATTTTTTGTTTCAATCACATGGACACCTGAGGCGTTGATTACCACATGATCAATCTGTGAAGTTTTGCCATCATCAATTTCCAACAACAAATTGTTGATAACATATTTATATTTATCCGGTTTTTCTGAAGTTTCACCAATGATAAATCTAATAATGATCTCGCCTATAAAACCCTTCACAGCGGGTGTTTTTACAGCAATCAATATAATAATTATAAGAATTAATAAAGGCATAGAGACTCTCCTTGTGTTTATATACTTGTTTTTTTCTATTCGTAATAAAGCTCATCAAATTGCCATTTGAGTGGGTTTTCGTGGATATATGTTCTAATTCTTTCATAATCGTGATAATCCCTGATTATATGCTCGTGTGAGCGCGCTTGCCAAATATTATACCCATACTCTTTATTACAAAATCTTTTAAAAGTTGATATAAATTTTGAGTATTCACTGTTCGCTTTAGTTGTAGGGACAGGCGTCCTCGACTGTCCGTTATTTCGAATATAGATTACTAAATGGATGTGGTTTGGCATTATAACATAATCCTCTATTGATATATGGTTATAAAAATCATTTAATTGTTCGATATATTTCTGCGCTATTCTTCCATACTCTGTTAACTCAACGCGCGGACAGTCGGGGACGCCTGTCCCTACAACCGAGGAAAGCAAACATTCTCTATGCTGTACGCATATCGTTGTGAAATATACCGCAGTATCATTATAATCATATTCCTTTAATCGTGGGCTTTTTCTCTTCGGCAAATTCTCCCTCATATTTTATTTGTCGCCTTCCGTCTTTTCCTCTTTTTCTTCCCTCTCCCCTTCTTTTCGCAACTTGTTGCCTATCTTAACGAGGCGAGATGAGGCGAAAAGCAGAAGCGAAACTGCGATAAGTCCCACGGTCGCCCAATGCACGTTATCATAAAATGCGCACACCGCGCTCGCCACGAAAAGGAGCGCGGATATCGCATACAAAATCATTGCAGGTATATATTCTTTTCTCATATCTTCACTTTAAAAGAGTCCAACGATCTCGCCGTTTGCATCAACGTCTATCTTCTCTGCCGCGGGGATCTTAGGAAGACCGGGCATCGTCATAATATCACCCGTAAGGGCCACTACAAAGCCGGCTCCCGCGCTGACCTTAACGGATTTTATCGTCACGGTAAAGCCATCCGGCGCGCCAAGGAGATCCTTATTATCGGAGAAGCTGTACTGTGTTTTCGCCATACAAACAGGCATTTTACCAAAGCCGAGAGCCTCAAGACGCTCGATCTGCGCCCTTGCCTCGTCGGTGACACAGATTCCGTCGCCTCGATAAACGTTTTTAACTATCGCCTCAATTTTATCCTCGATCGAGCCGTCAAGAGAGTAAGAAAACGCGAAATTCGAGTTGTCCTGCTCACAAAGGCGAACGACCTCGCGTGCAAGAGAGATGCCTCCCTCTCCGCCCTTTGCCCAAACGTCGGAAAGAACAACGTTAACGCCCTTTTCTCGGCACTTTGCTATAATGAAATCGACCTCGCGATCGGTATCCGTCGGGAATTTGTTGATAGCGACCACGCAAGGAAGGCGGTAAACGTCCGTGATGTTTGAAAGGTGGCGCAAAAGATTGGGAATTCCCCTCTCAAGCGCTTCAAGATTTTCCTCGCCAAGCTCGTTCTTGGCAAGTCCGCCGTGCATTTTAAGTGCGCGAATGGTAGCAACAAGCACTACCGCACTTGGCTTAAGTCCCGTCATTCTGCATTTTATATCAAGAAATTTTTCCGCGCCAAGGTCTGCGCCAAAGCCTGCCTCGGTGATGGTATATTTCGCAGTTTTAAGTGCCATTTTCGTCGCGATCACGGAGTTGCATCCGTGTGCAATATTCGCAAACGGTCCGCCGTGAACGAACGCGGGAGTTCCCTCAAGCGTCTGCACAAGATTGGGGGAGAGCGCATCGCGAAGCAGCGCAGTCATAGCACCCGCCGCATTAAGATCGCCCGCGGTAACGGGCTCTCCCTCGACGTTGTAGGCAACTATCATTCTCGAAAGACGTGCCTTGAGGTCTTCAATTGACGAGGCAAGGCAGAAGATCGCCATTACTTCGCTTGCCACCGTAATATCGTAGCCGTCCATTCTCGGAACGCCGTCAACGCGTCTGCCAAGACCGTCCTGCACACAGCGGAGCTGGCGGTCGTTCATATCAACGCAACGGCGAAGGGTTATCCTCTCGGGATCGATGCGAAGCTCGTTTCCTTGGTAGATATGGTTGTCAAGCATTGCGCAGAGCAGATTGTTTGCCGCGCCGATCGCGTGAAAGTCGCCCGTGAAATGAAGATTGATATCCTCCATAGGAACGACCTGAGCATATCCGCCGCCTGCCGCGCCGCCCTTGATACCGAAAACAGGTCCGAGCGACGGCTCGCGAAGTGCCGTCACAACACTCTCGCCTATGCGGGCAAGTCCGTCAGCAAGTCCGATCGTGGTGGTGGTCTTTCCCTCGCCCGCAGGCGTGGGGGTAATAGCCGTCACAAGCACGAGCTTGCCGTCGGGCGCGTCCTTTTTTTCGTCAAGATAGGAAAGCGACACCTTCGCCTTATGCTTGCCGTAGGGCTCAATAAAGCTCTCGTCAATACCCGCCCTGCTTGCTATCTCGTATATATTTTTCATCTTGCATTGCTTTGCAATCTCAATATCCGTCAAATATGCCATTTTTCGTCCTCCTTGTGAGGTAATAACTTTATTTAATTATATCAAATACATCTTTCTTTGTCAAGTTGCAGATACACTTGCCTTCAAATTTTGATTTGCAGAAAAAAGTTACAAAGAAAAGAATATGTTCTTTTTTGAAAAAAAGAACCAAAAAACTTTTATCAGCTTCGCACTAAAATTCCGCGCAAATTGTGTTGTGACGCGTCACAACACATAACGATTTTCTCCCTTGTCGAAAATCTGTAATTTGCTACTCCCAT
>CALGCW010000035.1 GCA_937884385.1 uncultured Clostridia bacterium
CGTGGGACAGAGGCGACGTGGATACCCTCAACTCCTACTTCGGATACACCATTCAGAACAACCGCGGCAAACCCACAAATAGTGAGTTCATCGCCATGATCGCGGACAATTTGAGGCTGAAGTATAAAATACACTAAAAGCAGCAAATCAAAATACTCACAAAAAGCCCATGAGGACTTCCCTCTTGGGCTTCTTCTATTTTCCTGTTCGTTATGTTATTGGTTTTGTTTTCGCAATAATAAAATACCCTTATATTATCATATTGACAAAAATTCGCAATAATGGTACAATAAAGTTGAGGATCACTCTATTACTACGTCATAAGGAATTAGAAAAGTAACAAACTGCAAAAACTTTGGCGTAATGGCACTTAAATAAATGCTCAAATGCTAATTTGATAAAGGAGCTTAATTGTATGAAAAAATTAGTTGCTTTAATTCTGGTGCTGATATTGATTTTCTCCATATGTGCTTGCAATAACGAGCAGTTCCCCAATGATGACAACAAGCAATCTCAAAGCGAAAACGATCAGCAAACACCAAACGAAAACGATCAGCAAACACCAAACGTCGAGGAGCCTGTTGTTACAAAGTACAAGCTGTCCGTCATCGACTATTGGGGATATCTCGTCAAGCCTCTTGGCGAATATTATGAGGCAGGCGAAGAGGTCGAAGTTACACTTGCGTTTTTGTCGGGTCCTTCAGTTGGAATTGAGTTGAATGGTGAGTATATCGGAGAAAGCGCCGACACTAAATATGACGGTGCTTATCCTATTATCACATTTACTATGCCTGCACAGGATAGCGTTATTTACACCACGCAAAACGGCAATATTGGATTTGACTCTGTATTTTCGTGTTCAAGATGGGATGCACATATCGCTATTCGAAACAGCGCATTAAACGCAAGCAAGCTGAATGACAGTAATTATTTCAGGACTCTGCCAATACATAAATTCGATACTTTATCCGAGCTTGAGAAGTTCAAGTGTGATTTTGGCGGAGAAGAGGGTTTTATTTTCGACTGCGATGATGTTCCGTCGTTCAATGATGCAACAGAAAAATACGACGAAAATTTTTTCGAAAAATATACGCTTATGCTCGTTCACATTGAGTCAACCAGCAGCTCTTACAGATACGGATTTAAGGGTATGACTATTGACGGCAATCATCTCTCCGTTCACGTAGCGCGAACCAATCACCCGTATGGTAGTAATGATGATACGGAAAATAGGTTTGTTACGATTGCTGTTCCCAAGAGTATGCTCGCTAACATCACCGAATTTGATGCGGATTTAGTTTCCAGCTTTGCCTTCACAGAGAATGAAGATGGTACATATTCTGTAACCGACTCAGCTAACTGCATGGACACCGAAATTATTCCAAAAACTCACAACGGAAAGCCTGTAACGAGTATAGGTGGGTTCCTCGCTGGCTATGGACTCAAGAACATAATTATCCCTGACAGCGTTACGAGTATTGGAAAATATGCGTTCTACTCATGCTCTGACCTCACTAGTGCAACTATTGGCGGTAGCGTTAAGAGCATTGGTGAGGAGGCGTTCTGGGGTTGCACAAGCCTCACCACCATAACTTTCGGGGGCACTATGACAGAATGGAATAACATTACTTTCGGTAAGAATTGGAACGACAACGTCCCCGCGACCGAGGTCATCTGCTCCGACGGAGTTGTAAAACTCAAATAAAATCAAACAAATCTTCCCCGAAGGGAGTGCCTATGCGCTCCCTTCTCTTTTGCATTTTAAAAATTTCTCTTGATTTTTATAAACTTCTATGCTAAAATGTATTTGGAATAAAATTTTTGGCTAAAGGAAGATATATTTATGGCTAAAACTACGATAGGAATTTTATACGACTTTGACAAGACTCTCTGCACGACAGATATGCAGGAGTATGACTTTATTAAAAATCTTGGTGTTACCTCTGAGGACTTCTGGGGTGAGGCGGCAGGCATCACCGACAAGCACGAGGTTGAGAAGATACTTGCGTATATGTTCATAATGATCAAGAAATGCAAGGAAAAGGGCATCAAGCTCACCAAGGAATATCTCAACAGCTGTGGCGAGAACGTAGTTCTCTACAAGGGTGTGCAGACCTGGTTTGACCGCATCAACAAGTTTGGTGAGGAGATGGGTGTCAACATCGAGCATTACATAATCTCCTCGGGAACGTGCGAGATAATCGAGGGTACTCCCATTGCGAAATACTTCAAGCGCATCTACGCCTGCAAGTATATGTACGACGAGAACGGCGAGGCGCTCTGGCCTGCTCTCGCGATAAACTACACGCTCAAAACTCAGTACATATACAGAATTTCAAAGGGTATCCTTGACGTTACCGACGACTACAACCTCAACCGTCTGCAAGATGAGAGTCTGCGCCGCATCGCCTACAGAAATATGATATACATAGGCGACGGAATGACCGATATTCCCTGCATGAAGATGGTAAAGTCCAAGGGTGGCAAGTCTATCGCGCTCTACCCCTCGGGCAACAGCGAGCACGTAAAGCCTCTCGTTGAGGACGACCGCATCAACTACGTCTGCGTTGCGGACTATTCCCCGCACTCCGCTCTTGAGAACATAGTCAAGCTTATGATAGAGAATATGGCTATCATCGACCGCCTTGAAGCCAAGGAGGAAAAGCAGCTTGCGCAGTATATGAAGAGCGCACGTCGCGACGAAAAGGACGATTAAACGCACACTAAGGAGGCACAAAATGAAAAAATTCAAGAAAATAACCTCAGCCGTCGCGCTGATATGTCTTATATGCATCTCGCTTCTCTGCTTCTCAGGCTGCGGCGAGCATTACGAGGAGATTGAGAAGGAAAGCAACAAAAACGAGGAGCTTGCGACCAGGTTCTTTAACTACGTTCTTGAGGACAATATGGCTGAAGCCTACAAAATGGTGAAGGACGAGTGTAGCTTTGAGGAGTTCTCCGATTCCTACGCGACATTCAGAGAGGCGTTTGAGGGTGCGACTGAGTTTGAGATAGTCCTTTATAGAGAGGACGGTTTTACCTCGGACGATTACGAGGAGGACGAGGGTTACTACGTATACTGCGACAACGTATATGAATTAGAGCTTGACAACGGCAAGTATCTGACGGCTACAGTCAGCACCTCGTCGCTTTCGGATAACACGATAGATTTCGTTGAGGTAGATGAGACCACCACCTTCAGAAATATCACGAAATTCAGCCTTCCCTTCATAAACTTCTCTCTCATTTCCCTCTATGTCGGGATCATAGTGTTCACGGTATTTATGATAATCGACTGCGCTAAGAGACGTATAAAGCTCAAGGCTCTCTGGATAATACTTATCTTTGCGGCAATGACATATTCCGCAAGCTTTGGCGGAGAGCTCTCTATCGGCTATGAGTTAGGAGTTACTCTCGAGCCCTCCTATATTGAGGCTTATCCCGTATTTGAGACGATAGATATATATCTCTCTATCCCCGCGGGCGCTATAATCTATTTCTTCGTCCGTGAGCATCTGCCCACCAAGCCCCCGAAGAAAAAGAAAGAGGAAACAGAGGTGGCAGACACACCCGCTGCCACTGAGCCTGTTGTCGCTGAGCCTGTTGTCGCTGAGCCTGTAGCAGAAGCGGTTGCTCTTCCCTCTCCCGAGGAGACGGTAGCAGAGCCTATCGCAGACGAGCCCGAGGCAGTCGAGGAAGCTACCGAAGAAGCGGCTCCCGA
>CALGCW010000036.1 GCA_937884385.1 uncultured Clostridia bacterium
CGACAAGGGAGAAAATCGTTATGTGTTGTGATGCGTCACAACACAATTTGCGCGGAATCTTGCCGCGAAGCCCTACAAAAATCTTTTTGGTTCTTTTTCTTGAAAAAGAACATATTCCTTCTCTTTGTAACTTCTTGAAATGCTTTCAGCTTTAGCGATTGTAGCTTATGCAAATATCACCGACCGCCGTGAGGGGGTCGGTGATACCGTTTGCATTATTTTTCTGTCATTTCGTCGACGTAGCCGTCGTCGGAGTCGTCGCCGTCTCCGCTATCGCCGTCGGTATCGTCGATGGTCGTGCCACGGGGCGCGTTCATCATCTTCTCGCGCTCTTCCTTTTCGCGTCGGAGCTCTTCTTCAACTCTTCTTTGCTCCTCTTGCTCTGCCTTGAGCTTAGCTTCGTTTTCCTCGCGGCTCTTGCGTTCCTTTTCCTTTGCGATCTCTTCTATTTCGTCAAAGGTGAGGTCATTTTCCATTGCTGCCTTGAACTGGTCTGCATCCATAAACTCTGCCTTGAGAAGATATCCTGCAACGAGGTGGAGCTTATCGATATGCTCTGTGAGGATCTTTTTACATTCCGCATAAGCGCTTTCAATGATGGAGCGAACCTCGTCGTCGATCTCTGCGGCGGTCTTTTCGGAATAGTTCTTGCTTGTATTAAGGTCTCTGCCAAGGAAAACCTCGGAGTCGGAATGTCCGCTTCCGTAGAGAACTGTGCCGAGCTTGTCGCTCATACCGTATCTCGTTACCATATTGCGTGCGGTCTTGGTCGCCTGCTGGATATCACCCGATGCACCCGTGGAGATATCGTCGAGGATGAGCTCCTCTGCGACTCTTCCGCCAAGGGAGAGGATGATGCTTTCAAACATCTTTTTCTTCGTTGAGGTGAAGGTATCCTGCTCGGGGATGCTTACCGTCACGCCGCCGTAATTGCCGGAGGGAACGGTTGAAATGAATTTAACGGGGTCGGTATGCTCGCAGTAGTAGGATGCGACTGCGTGGCCTGCCTCGTGATATGCTGTGAGCTTATTATCTGCCTCTGTTCTGACCTTCGTCTTCTTCTGAGGACCGAGGAGCATCTTCATATAGGACTTTTCGATGTCCTCCATACCGATAAGGCTCTTATTATTCTTTGCCGCGTGGAGTGCCGCTTCGTTGAGAAGATTTGCAAGGTCGGCACCCGTAAAGCCTATGGTGCTTTGTGCGATCTTGTGGAAGTCGACGGTGCTTTCCATCGGTTTCTTTCTTGCGTGTACCTTAAGGATCGCCTCGCGTCCCTTGATATCGGGGTATCCCACTCTTACCTGGCGGTCAAAGCGACCGGGGCGGAGAAGTGCGGGGTCAAGGATGTCGGGACGGTTGGTTGCCGCCATAATGATAATGCCCTCGTGTGTTCCGAAGCCGTCCATTTCGACGAGAAGCTGGTTAAGAGTCTGTTCTCTTTCATCGTGGCCGCCGCCGAGACCTGCGCCTCTGTGACGTCCGACTGCGTCGATCTCGTCGATAAAGATGATCGCGGCGGGAGCTTTTCTTGCGTTATCGAAAAGGTCACGGACACGGCTTGCGCCTACACCGACGTACATTTCAACGAAATCCGAGCCACTCATTGAGAAGAAGGGAACGCCCGCTTCGCCTGCAACTGCCTTTGCAAGCAGGGTCTTACCTGTTCCGGGAGGGCCCACGAGCAATACGCCGTGGGGGATCTTTGCGCCGAGTCTTGCAAATTTTGCGGGATCCTTGAGGAATTCGACGATCTCAACGAGCTCCTCTTTTTCTTCGTCCGCACCTGCGACGTCCTCAAACGTCACTTTATTCTTATCGCTTGAGGGAATATGTGCCTTCGCCTTACCGAAGCTCATCATACCGCCCTCGCGCTTGTTCATCTGCTTCATCGAATAGAAGAAGAAAAATACCATTAAGCCGATAAGGAGAAGGTTGGGGAGCAGACTGAGTAGCCAAGGATACTCCGCAAGGGGCTCGTAATCGTATTTTACGAGGTTCTTATTATCCTTATACGCCTCAAAGGAGTCTCTGAACATTTCAACGTCGCGGAGCTTATAGCTTATCTTTTCGGTCTTGAGACCTGCGACGTCCTCGGGGGTGAGAACACCTGCCTTATCGGATTTATATATGAGGATATTGAGCACGTTATCGTTTGTGACGACGAACTCTTTGACTCTGTCCTCTTTGAAATATTGCATAATATCGCTGAAGATGGGTTCTTCTTTTTGAGAGGACGTTCCCATCATTGCATAGACTGCAATGAAGATCACAGCGATAAGGAAAACATAGAAAACAATTACTTTTGCGTTATTTTTCATTAAAAACCTCCGTACTTCGTATTAATAAAGCTCTATGGAAATGCGGAAAAAATCCTCGCCACCGTTTATTATGTCCTCTTTTAAGCGGTCGCAAACCGCGATGCCCGGTATCCACAAAATTTCATCCCCTAAAACGAGCAGGGGAAGTCTTTTTCGCTCGGCAAGCGGTATTTTTTTCTCGTTGTACAGCTTTTTTATCTTTTTATTTATTTTTCTCACGCAAACGGTGTCGCCATCCGCCTTGGGGCGAAAATACGCATCGCTCAGCTCGGGCGAGCATTTGATATCGAGGCACGAAAGCCCGCGGCTCTTTGCTTGCGTGGGATTTTTTTCAATATTTATTTTTACTCCGTCGCAGGGGGAAAACGACCCTTCGCGGAATAATTCCTTGTATTCGACATCTTTACCTGCTTCTTCTTCGGAAACGAAGCAAAGCGCGCCGTCCTCTATACTTGCTCGCATCGAGGCGGGAAGGGAGAGCGACGAGTGGACCTCGCCTTTTTCTGCAAGGTCGATAAGCGATCTTATATGGACTCGCTCAAGGCTTGCGCCGCAGCTATCCTCAAACATCATCGAAAGCACTCTTGCGCGAAGTGCGGTATGCACCGAGTTGAGCGCAATGAGGGGTATGCGTGAGTCGCGGCATTCGCGCTCGATAAAGCGTGACGCGATGTCCTTCATACAGTCCTCTGTCTCTGCGACGTTTTCGCCAAGCCTTGTGATAAGCTCGGAAAGGGATGGGCGCAATTCCTTTAATTTTGGGATCACCTCTGCGCGAAGGGCATTTCTTTCGTATCTTATATCGTCATTAGTGACGTCTGTGACGAATGGAAGCTCCGCTTCACGGCAATATTCAAGAATTTGGTTCTTTTCGATGTGAAGCAGTGGTCTTACGAGGTGCAGGTCGGTCGCAAACGCTCTGTGGGGAGCTATGCCGCCAAGTCCTGCCGTTCCGCTTCCCCGAAGGATGTGGAGCAGCACCGTTTCGATATTATCGTCGGCGTGGTGTGCGGTCACGAGCAAGGGAATGCCGTGCTTGCGCATTATTTGTTCAAAAAAAGAATATCTTTGCTCTCTTGCCTCGGCTTCAAGGCTCTTGCCGCTTATTTTGGCAAGGGCGGGAACGTCGGCTTCTCCGAGGTAGAAGGGAAGCCCGTATTTCTCGGCGGTCGCACGGCAGAATTGCGCGTCGCGCTCGGCATCCTCGCCTCGGATCTTGTGATTGAAATGCGCAACAAAGAGGCTGTAGCCCTTTTTTTGTGCGTCCGTATACATCAGATGAAGAAGAGCGACGGAATCCGCGCCGCCCGAAAAGGCGAGCAGTACGCTCTCGTGCTTATCCAAGCCTGCAAGAGAGTGGGGGGAGGTATATGAAACTGTATTGCTTTTTTTCATTTTTCTCCCCCATTCTATATCGTTTTATTCAGGAATATTATCCGCGATCGTGCGGAATTTGGTATACTGACCTATCCAGCCCATTTTTACGGTTCCCGTTGAGCCGTGGCGGTTCTTTGCGATGATGACCTCGGCAATATTTGCGGTGTTTGCTTCACCGGGATCGCCATCGGTCTTATAATATTCGTTTCTGTAAAGGAACATTACTACGTCTGCGTCCTGCTCGATAGCACCCGAGTCACGAAGGTCGGAAAGCATAGGCTTTTTATCCGTTCTCGATTCGGGACCTCGGCTAAGCTGTGCGCAGCATATGATCGGAACACTTAATTCCTTTGCCATAATCTTGAGCGCACGGGAGATCTCTGCGACCTCTTGGACGCGGTTATCTATCCTTCTGTCACTTTGCATAAGCTGAAGGTAGTCGACAACGACAAGTCCGAGATTGTCAACGCGGCGAAGCTTTGCCTTCATCTCCGTGACGGACAGACCCGACGTATCGTCGATAAGTATATCACATCCTGCAAGACGTGAGCTTGCATCTGCGATCTTTTCCCACGAGTCGGCAGAGAGCTTGCCCGAACGGAGCTCATAGCTGTCGACGAGTGCTTCACTTGAAAGCACACGTGAGACGAGCTGCTCTGCGCTCATCTCAAGTGAGAATATGCACACCTTTTTTCTTGTAGACTGCGCGACGTTCGTTGCGATGTTCAGTGCAAAGGACGTTTTACCCATACCGGGACGGGCACCCACAAGGATGAGGTCGGAGTTGCCCATACCGACGAGAACTCGGTCGAGACCCGAAAAGCCTGTAGCTGTTCCGTGCGCGGCATCGGGGTCAAGAGAAAGCTCGTGAAGGTCATTATATACTGCGCCGAGGACCTCTCTGATATGTCTGAAATTCTTGGTATCCCTGCCTTGTGCTATGGCAAAGATCTTGCTTTCGGCAAGCTCGATGATGCCGCTTGCGCTCTCCTGCTCGGAGTATGCGCTCTCGTTTATCTCTCCGCAGATCTCGATGAGCTGACGAAGCGAGCTTTTTTCCTTGACTATTCTTGCGTAGTCCTTGATATTGAGTGCGGTGGGAACGACCTCTGAAAGAGTTCTTATATAATCCTCGCCGCCGCTTTTGGAGTAGATGCCCTTGCGAACGAGTGCGTCGATAAGAGTGACGACGTCTATTTCGTGGTTGGTGAGAAATAGCTCGGTTGCGGCAAGGTAGATCTGCTTATGCTCGGTGATATAGAAATCATCCGCCTTTACGATATCCGCTACCTCGTTTATTGCCGCCGGGTCGATGAGTATCGAGCCGAGCAGGGATTGCTCCGCAATAAGCGAAAACGGTAATTTTCTTGTGATATCTTCGTTCATCTTATTCTCCTTACTGCTTGGGAGATACCTGCACCGTGATGATGCCCGTTATCTCTGCGCCGTAGAGCTTGACCTCTGCCTTATACGTGCCAAAGGTCTTGATGGGCTCGCTTAAGCTGATCTTCTTTTTATCGATGGTGATGCCGTGATCCTTGGTGAGCTTTTCTGCGATGTCCTTGCTCGTCACCGCGCCGTAAAGGCGGTTATCGTTGCCGGCACTTTCGTTTATGTGCACCGTGATGCTTGCAAGCTTTTTGGCGATCGCATTTGCCTCTGCCTTTGCGACCTCGATCTTATGATTTATGGATGCTTCCTTATTCTTTGCCTCGTTTACTGCCTTTGCATCGGCAATAATAGCGAGCTTTTTGGGAAGGAGGAAGTTTCTTGCGTAGCCGTCGGAGACCTCGATTATCTGGTCCTTTTTGCCTTGGCCCTTCACGTCCTGTGTTAACATTACTTTCATTGGTTTTATCTCCTAACTTTGGAAATTATAGTATATAAATCTTAAAAAATCTTGAAATATCAGTGGTTTTCCTTAAAATATTCTTCGATCGCATTGACGAGGTGGTGCTTTGCAGATCTCATATCCACGCCCGAAAGCGCTGCGGCAGCCGCGTCAAAGTGTCCGCCGCCGCCCATTTTTTCAAGGATGAGCTGAACGTTCACCGTGCCCTTGGAGCGCGCGGAGATGAGAACCTTGCCGTCTACTCTGACGAGTGCGAAGGAGGCTTCTATTCCTCGAATATCAAGCATCTTATCTGCCGTCTTTGCCGCAAGGACTCGGTCGGTATCGATATTCGTGCCCTCGCTTTCGGTGATGATGATATTACCTCTGTGTATTCTCGCGTTTGCGGTGAGCTGTGCCTCACTTAAGAAATCGTCGTATTCCTCGTGGAAGTATGTTCTTGCTATTTCACTGCTTGCGCCTGCACCGCGCAGATACATTGCCGCACCGAAGGTCTTGGTACCCGTCGTGCGCGTAAAGTTCTTGGTATCGACCATAATGCCCGCAAGAAGGATATTTGCCTCTTCCTTGTGGAGCATATTTTCGGTAAGACACTGTTCAAGTATCTCGGTGATCATTTCCGATGCGCTCGAAGCAGAGGGGTCGATCTTGGAAAGAAGGGGCTCCGTTTCATAGGGCGCAACCTTTCTGTGGTGGTCGATGACTACCAAGCGGGAAACATTGTTTGCAACCGCAGGGGACTCCAAAATATTGAAGTTATTTGCATCGACGATGACGAGCAGGGTGTCTGCCTTTATCATATCAAGTCCCGCCTCTGCGGAAATGAACATATTTTTGTAATCCTCAAGTGCAAGGAGCTTTTCCGAGCAAGCCTTGAAGTTTGCGTTCGCGGTATTCATAATGATCTTCGGCTTTACGCCGCTGTGCATACAAAGTCTTGCTATACCGACGCAGGCACCAATTGCGTCAAAGTCGGGATTCGCGTGACCCATAATGAGCACGTTTGGGGAGCTTGCGATGATGGATGCAAGCCTTGTTGCAAGAACGCGTGCGTTTGAAGAGGTCTTTTTCTGCACGCCCTTGGTTTTACCGCCGAAGAAGAGAACGTTATTCTCGGTCTTTACCGCGACCTGGTCGCCGCCTCTCTGAAGCGCGAATTCGAGTGCGGATGCGGCATTTTTCTCCCTTTCCTCGAAATTTGCGCCCACAAGGGATATACCGATGGATATCGTGACGGGAACGGAGCTGTCTCCGAGTCGGACGTTTCTTATCGTCTCAAGGATATCGAATTTTTTATCCTTGCATTCATCATACTGCTCCTTTGAAAAGAGAAGTATGTATCTGTCTCTGCCCGATTCCATTATGAAGCCATTTATGTCCTCTGCGAACTTCTTTAAGATCTCCTCGATCTCGTTTGCGGCAGAACGGTAATTTACTCTTACGTATTCTGCGATCTCGTTGAGGTTGTCGAGCGCGATGTGAGCGACCACGGGGGCTTCCTTATCCATTTTTACCGTGAGAGCGTTGAGCTCGGTATAGTCCTCAAATGTGATGAGGAAGTAAAGATTCTTACCAAGTGTCTGCTTATAGAGCTTTACCCTATAGCACATTCCGCCTATGACGACGCTGTGGATGTCCTCCTTCGGCTTTTTCTGCTCTCCGTTTTCGTCTTCTTCCTCTCCTTCATCCTCGATAGTGTCAGACTCTGCTTTTGCTATCTTTTCTGCGGAGAGCTCTTCTATCAGCTTTTCAAGCTCGATGTCACAAAGGTCGGTGACGTTCTGCTGTATCAGACTTTCCTCGACTCCAAGCATCTCTCTTGCGCCCTGTGAGCTCCACGCGATAAGTCCGCTTCGAAGTGTGAGGATGCAGGGAATGCTTACGTCCTGCATCATACCCGTCATTGCCTTTTCCATAAGCAGGGTCTTTTCTGCAAAGTCCTTTTCCTTCTTGCGCTTGCTTCCGTAGATGATGAGGCAGGCGACGACGCTCATTGCGTATACACCGAAGATGATGACGCCGAGCCATCTTGGATAGGACTCAACGAAAATGTCTACAAGCGCGTAAAGCGCAAGAAACAATCCCGACGATATAACGCAGGTCCATAAAATATTATTACTTTCCGCAAAGCTGCGGTCATTCTTTCTTTTACTCATTGGATTTTATTCTCCTTTGAACATTTCTTGATCATTCAGTAGGCATAATTAGGCATTCTAAATAATCTTCTAATAATTATAGCACGAAATCACGTTTTTGTAAACATTATTTTTGATTATTTATAATAAAAATGAAATAAAAGTGAAAATAAAATGAAAAAAAGATAAAAAATAGCAAAAAACCTATTGCAAAATGAAAAAACTTGTGTTATAATGGGGCATACTATGATGAGAGTGGGTCCCAAAACGACCCACTCTTAATTCTTGAAAAGGCAGATTTTGCAGATATGATTAAGAAAAACATTGCCGCCGTGGTGACGGAGCTCGTCACTCCCGTAGCAGAAGAAATGGGTATTATCCTCTGGGACGTTGAATACGTTAAAGAGGGAGCAAAGAAAATTCTCAGAATAACCATCGACTCCGAGGAGGGCATCGATATAAATACCTGTGAGGCGTTTCACAGAACGATAGATCCGATGCTTGACGAGGCTGACCCCATTGATGAATCGTATTATCTTGAGGTGACAAGTCCCGGGATCGAAAGGGAGATAAAGACCGAGGCACACATAGAAATGTGCACGGGTGAGAAGGTAGAGGTCAAGCTCTATGCGCCGAGAAACAATTCAAAGGTATTTGTTGGCGTTTTACTTGGTCTTGACGGCGAGGGCAGAGTGGTGCTCGGCGTCGGAGAGGAAGAGATCACCTTCGAAAAGAACGAAATAGCAAAGATGCATACTGTATTTGATTTTTGATTTAAGGAGAAAGAAAAATGAACAAGGAATTATTCGCCGCGCTCGATATGATCGAAAAAGAAAAGGGCATTCCCAAGGCTTATATGTATGAAAAGATCGAGGCAGCTCTCGTATCTGCCTTCAAGAAGGAGTACGGCAACAACACTAACGTTCGTGTAGCTATCGACGAGCGCAAGGAGGATGTCAAGGTATATCAGCAGAAGGAGGTCGTTGAGGTGGTCGAGAACCCCGAAACGCAGATCTCCCTTGAGGAAGCGAAGAAGATCGCAAAGAAATATACTCTTGGTACTTTCGTTGAAAGAGAGGTAAAGCCCAAGAACTTCAGACGTCTCTCTGCAGGTGCTGCTAAATCCGTTATCATTCAGGCTATCCGCGAGGGCGAAAGAAGAGCTATTCAGGAAGCATACGAAAACCAGAAGGATGAGATCATTACGGCTACCGTAAGCAAGATCTTCCCCGACACGGGCAACGTTCTCCTTGAGACTACAAACGGTTTTGCAACCCTTATCCGTTCCGAGCAGATTCCCGGTGAGGTGCTTACCGTTGGTGACAGAATAAAGGTATACGTTCTTCAGGTAAATAAAGAGGGCAAGGGTCCTATCGTGACACTTTCCCGCACACACGCAGGTCTCGTTAAGAGAATTTTCGAGCTTGAGATCCCCGAGATCACGGATGGCGTGGTCATCATCAAGGGTATTTGCCGTGAGGCAGGCTCAAGAACGAAGATCGCCGTTTGGTCAAGAGACCCCGACGTTGATCCTGTTGGCGCTTGTATCGGTAACCACGGTATGAGAATCAACGCCATCGTTGACGAGCTTGGCGGTGAAAAGATCGACATAATCAGATACAGTGAGGATCCTATCGAATACGTAAGCGAGGCTCTTTCTCCCGCACCCGTTGAATACGCGGAGATGACCGGCGAGAGAAGCTGCAGAGCGATCGTAAGAGCAGACCAGCTCAGCCTTGCAATCGGCAAGGAGGGACAGAACGTCCGTCTTGCGGCAAGACTTACAGGTATCAAGATAGATATCAAGGCAGAATAAGATACTTATGGAACAAAAGAAAAAAATACCGCTTCGTCAATGCGTCGGCTGCTGTGAAAGAAAGCCGAAGGGCGAGCTTCTCCGCGTGGTAAGGACGCCCGAGGGAGAAACCGTTCTCGATTTTACAGGCAGAAAAAACGGCAGGGGAGTTTATCTTTGCCGCGACAAAAAATGCTTTAACAAAGCAAGAAAAAGCGGAAAGCTTGCGGCACATCTCGAATGCGTCATATCCGACGAGGTATACGACGCGCTTGAGAGCGAGATCGCGCGAGGTGAGTGATTTGGACAAGAGGATAATCGGCTCACTCGGTCTTTGTGCCAAGGCAAGAAAGCTGATTTTCGGCGTGCCGATGGTCGTCGAGGCGATGCAAAAGGGAAAGACCGTGTATCTTGTGCTTGAGGCTTCGGACACGTCCGACAACACGCACAAAAGACTCACGGACAAATGTGAATATTACGGTGTAAGAAAGGTGCGTCTTGACATCGACGGAGCAACGCTTGCTTCTGCGGTGGGAAAGAGCGCGTCCCTTGCGGCGGTGGCGATCGCGGACGAGGGCTTTTACACGATGATAAGCAAATATTTCGATTAAAATTAATTTGAACGGTTAAAGAACATTGATTTTTGGAGGTACTATGGCAGCAAATCCACAATTTAAAGTAAATCAATTAGCAAAGGATTTAGGTCTGAAGGGAAAGGATATCATCGATACTCTGGCTGATAAGGGTGTGTCTGTTAAGCAGCAGGCGGCTCTTGAGGGCAGAGAGTTTGACATTCTTTTTGAGGCTCTTACTAAGCAAAATCAGATAAAGGACATCGACTCGTATATCTGGGGCGATACCTATATCCCTTCAAAGCTTGAGGCGGCAAAAAAGGCTGCGATCGAAGCTGAGGCAAAGGCAAAGGCGGAAGCGGAAGCTAAGGCTAAGGCAGAAGCAGAGGCTAAGGCTGCGGCTGAGGCAAAGGCGAAGGCAGAGGCTAAAGCAAAAGCAGAGGCTGAGGCAAAGGCAAAGGCTCACGCTGAAGCAAGAGCAAGGACCGAGAAGCTTATGAAGGAAAAGCTCTCTCCCTCCGAGGATAAGTCCAAGAACCAATCCAAAAACGATACGAGATCTAATCAGCAGACAAGACCTGATAACCGTTCACAGGGAAGCTCTGCAAAGGTACAGGGACAGAACGCGCGTCCCCAGGGTCAGAAGCCCGCACCACAGGGCGGAAAGCCTCAATTTGACAGAAACAATAATAACAATAATCAGCAGCCAAGACCCGACAGGGGCGCACAGGGCGGCTTTGCCAAGGACGGCAAGGGTGGCTTTGGTGCCAATGCGCAGAAGCCTCAGGGCAAGAAGCCCCAGCAGGGCGGCTTTGGCAGAGACAAGGACGAGGGCAACCAGAATGCTCCCAAGGAGCATTTCAAGCCTACTGCCATCGTTCGTGAGCAGACTGCAAAGGGTGAAAAGGGCGTTAGAAGCACGACTACACGTATCGTTGATATGAGAGGTTCAAGCTACGATGCGTCAAAATATGACGAGAAGCTTGACAATTACGTTCCCGATCACGTTAAGGACGTTCGCGGCGGAAACCAGAAGTTCGCCAAGAAGGGTCAGCAGCAGAACAACAAGTTTGATAAGAAGAAGGGGCAGCAGCAACAGCATCAGCCTGTTAAAAAGCAGCCTGTAAGCATAACGGTTCCCGACGAGATATCCGTTGGTGAGCTTGCTTCCCGTCTTAAGGTGACTGCCGGTGAGGTAGTTAAGCGCCTTATGATGATGGGAATGATGGTGACTGTTAACCAGGTCATTGATTTTGATACAGCATATCTTATTGCCGACGAGCTCGGTGCGATCGTGACAAAGGAAGTCGTTGTGACGATCGAAGAGAAGCTCTTTGACGATACCGTTGATACTGAAGAGACTCTCCAGGAGCGCGCCCCCGTTATTTGTGTAATGGGTCACGTTGACCACGGTAAGACCTCGCTTCTTGACGCTATCAGAAACACAAGTGTGACGACCGGTGAAGCCGGCGGTATCACTCAGCATATCGGTGCTTACAGAGTAAGCATCAACGGCAAGGATATGACGTTCCTTGACACACCCGGTCACGAGGCGTTCACCGCTATGCGTGCAAGAGGTGCGCAGGCTACCGATATCGCTATCCTCGTAGTTGCGGCTGACGACGGTATCATGCCCCAGACTGTAGAAGCTATCAATCACGCAAAGGCTGCGGGAGTTGATATAATAGTTGCTATCAATAAGATGGATAAGCCCACGGCTAACCCCGATGCCGTAAAGCAGGAGCTTACAAAATATGAGCTCGTTCCTGAGGAGTGGGGCGGCGACGTTATCTGCGTTCCCGTATCGGCACTCACGAGAATGGGTATAGAGGATCTTCTTGAAAACGTTCTTCTCGTTGCCGAGGTCAAGGAGCTTAAGGCTAATCCCAACCGCAGAGCTAAGGGTATCGTAATCGAGGCTAAGCTCGATAAGGGCAGAGGACCTGTTGCTACCGTGCTCGTTCAGAACGGTACTCTCCATAGCGGAGATATCGTTATCGCGGGTACGTCGGTAGGTCGTGTAAGAGCGATGACTGACGATAAGGGCAGAACCGTTAAGGAAGCAAAGCCCTCTGTTCCCGTAGAGATAATCGGTCTTGCTGAGGTTCCTTCCTCGGGCGACGAATTTAACGCCGTAGAGGACGAGAGAATGGCAAGAGAGCTTGCTGACCAGAGAAGAGAAAAGGCTAAGGAAGAGGTATTCAAGGCAAACGCGAGAGCAAACCTCAACGACCTCTTTGCTCAGATCTCCGACGGTGTCAAGGAGCTTAACATTATCGTTAAGGCAGACGTTGACGGCTCGGTAGAGGCTGTAAGACAGTCGCTTGAGAAGCTTTCCAATGACGAGGTCAAGGTAAGAGTAATTCACGGCGCGGCAGGCGGTATCCGCGAGGGCGACGTAACCTTTGCGGCGGCTTCCAACGCTATCATCGTAGGATTTAACGTTCGTCCCGACAAGGCGGCTCTTGACAGTGCCGAGAGACAGAACGTTGACGTTCGTACCTACAGAGTTATTTACGATTGTATCAACGAGATAAGCGACGCTATGAAGGGTATGCTTGCTCCCGAATACCGTGAGAACCTGCTCGGACACGCAGAGGTCCGTCAGACCATTCACGTTCCTAACGTCGGAACTATCGCGGGCTCTTATATCCAGGACGGTAAGGTCGCTCGTTCTGCTATGATCAGAGTAGTACGCGATGGCGTAGTTATCTTTGAGGATAAGATCTCCTCGCTCAAGAGATTCAAGGACGATGCTAAGGAAGTGGCTCAGGGTTACGAGTGCGGTATCGGTCTTGAAAGATTCAACGACATCAAGGTCGGAGATATTCTTGAGGCTTACGTTATGGAAGAGGTCGCAAGATAATTTAAATACAAAAAGCTCCCGAGAAGCTTCTCGGGAGCTTTTTATATAATATCAAATATCCGCAAGATCATTTACTGCCTTTTTTCTTGGCTTTGGAATGGTTTTGCTTGTTAGCAGAGCCTGTCCGCGCATTCTTGCCGCCGCGGCTCTTTTCGTTTCTCGCCGCACCTTGCTTTGCTGTAGGCTTATTGCCGCGGCTCTTAGCTCTGTCCTTATAGTCTGTACTCTTACCCTTTGGCGCGTTCTCTCGCTCGGGACGAACGAGACATTCCGAGCCATAGCCGATAAGGTCCTCACGTCCGAGCTTTCTTAGTGCCTCGCGGACGAGGGGAGCATTCTGAGGACGGTTGTACTGCAAAAGCGCGCGCTGAAGCTGCTTTTCGTGGTAGTCTGTAGCAACGTAAACAGGCTTCATATCAAGAGGATTTATTCCCGTATAGAACATTACCGTTGATGCCGTTCCGGGCGTGGGGTAATAGTCCTGCACCTGCTCGGGCGCATAGTGGTCGCGCTTTAAGCAGAGCGCAAGCTCAAGAGCGTCCGCGAGAGTTGAGCCGGGGTGGCTCGACATAAGATAGGGAACGAGATACTGCTCAAGCCCCGCTTCACGCGAGAGCTCAAAAAATTTTCGCTTGAACGCCTCGAACACCTCGACCGTAGGCTTACCCATCATAGTAAGGGCGTTCGCCGAGCAGTGCTCGGGCGCAACCTTCAGCTGACCCGAAACATGATGCTCGACAAGCTGACCGAAGAAGGAGTCATCGGGGTCATACATAAGATAATCAAATCTTATTCCCGAGCGAATAAAGACTTTTTTTACTTTTGGAAGCTTTTCTATTTCTTCAATAAGCTTTCTGATGCCTTTTCTTATGATAAGATTGTAGTCTGCAGTTGCATGCTGCCATTCAAAGGTAGAAAGGTTGTCGACAGCTTTTAGATAAAAAATATCGTGCATTTGCTCAAAAGCTTTATGTCCCATTCGCCTGAAGGCATCACCAACAACAGTTGAATCACAGTTAAAAAAACCGGTCATTCCGGAATATTCGGTTAAAACCGGCTCCTGATTTAATATAAATTCGCAAAGTCTTTTGGATTCCCGCTGTTGACGGGACAAAAACAGGTCCTCTCTATCATACTCTGTTTTTGTTGGCATTTTTGTAACTTCAACAGAGTCTACCGGAGATTCTTCAACTGTTACTGTATAAGTTGTTTCAAGGTATGTGTCGTAATCGTCTGTGCCGTAGAATTCAACGATTGCTTCGTTTTCGCCGATAACATAGTCAACAACATACATATCAACATAAGAATACTCGTCAACTGTAATAAGTTCAGTTGAACTGTCGCTGAATGTTACTTCAAGCACCATACCGGTAGCGTCGCACCAAATTTCGTTTTCGTAGCTATCAAGACCCTCATAGTAAACTGTTTTGTCAGGTCCTGAAATAACAGTAATTGATTCTGCCTCTGCTGCAAATGCTGAAACAGTTGCCATTGCAACCACAAGTGCAACTACAAGTAATGTGCTTATTACTTTTGTGAATTTTTTCATAATAATCCTCCTATAATTTTAAAACCAAATACTTTTAGTATCTGTCATACAAATTATATATCATTATTATATGTATGTCAAGCAAAATATATCTTATTTGTATCTAAAATAGTATTATTTATGAATTATAATGATTATAGAACAAAATAACTAACAAATTTTGGAGGTATGAGCAAATGTATTATGAAAATTTTTCAAAGCGTTCCCGCTGGATCAGCGGATCTGTCAATTCGCCATAGGTATTTGCCAGTTCGATCCCGCCGATATAGGCTTCCCAGCGTTCCACAAGCGTGGGATCATCGGCTTTCTGCCGTGCAAAAGCACCGAACCGGACAGGATAATCCATAAGGACGCAGGCGCGGTCTTTCGGCAATGCCGGTTCCACCTGTTCCGTCAATACCAGTTCAAAAAGTCCTTCCTCCTCTGCCAGTTCATCGGCATTTTTTCCGGCAAATTTCCGGAAGGCTTCCCGTACGGAAATGATTTCCCACGGTGCATCCAGATCAATGGTCTCCCCGCGGAAAGTGATCGTTCCGCTGCCATTGGCATCGTGAGCGGCACGGCGCACCAGTCCGGTGAAGAACTCCAATGCGTCGCGGTATGTGGCGTGTGCCTGATACCATTCCAGCATAGTGAATTCGCTGCGGTGACGGCTTCCGTTTTCCCCTGCCCGGAAACAGGGTCCCAGCTGATACATCTTTTCCAGCCCCATACAAAGGAGCCGTTTCATTTGCAGTTCAGGAGAGGTACGCAGAAAAAAATCGCCCGCACGGGGCGATTCAATATATTCTTCGGCGGCAGGCGCGATCACGCCCACCGGAGTTTCCACTTCGCAGTATCCCCGGGAATCGCAATAAGCTCTGACAGACGCGAGGACACCGGCACGGAATTTCAGTGCCGGGATCAACTGTTTCAGCTGGAAATTCCCGGGAGTCACAGCGTCACATCAGCCTTTGCTGACGCGTTCGGCGTATTCACCGGTGCGGGTATCGATCTTGATGGTGTCACCCTGATTGATGAACAGCGGGACCATCAGATCGTAACCGTTATCGGTCTTTGCGGGCTTCATCACGTTGGTGGAAGCGGTATCGCCGCGTGCGCCGGGTTCGGTTTCTTCGATCACGCGTTCAATGAAGGTGGGAAGCGTGATATCGATGATCTTGCCATTGAAGAACAGACCGTTGCAGAGAGATTCTTCAATGAGGAAGTAGGTGCGTTTGCCCAGCACTTCAGCAGAGATCGTGATTTCTTCGTAAGTTTCAGCATCGCTGAACACATAGTTGTCACCATCCTGATAGGAATAGTAGAGTTCGCGTTCTTCCAGGTCGGGTTTATCCACTTTATCCACAGGACGGAATGTGCGGTCCATGGTGCTGCCGGTGATCATGTTTTTCAGTTTGCAGCGGTAAAGTGCGGTGCCTTTGCCGGGTTTGCAGAATTCAAATTCGGTGATGACCCAGGGGGTGCCGTCGGCATTCTTGGGGCCGGTGGCGCAGACATTACCGCCGACGCTGATCAGCATGCCCTCCGGGGCATTCTCCGCTGCCCGCTGGGTTGCCCAGCCCTTGGCAACGGCACCCACATCCAATCGGGCATCGGGATCGGAGATATAGACGGTGGATGCTGCTTCATCGATCACCAGAGCATCAAAGCCGACATGGTTGGATGCTTCCTGCAAGGCTTCCATAGGGGGAAGCTTTGCGTTTTGAGGATCGTTGATGCCGTCATTGCGGGCTTCATGCCACAGATACAGCACACTTCCCATCATCACATTGACACGGACAAGGATTTTCTTCCCATTCTGGAAATATCAAATCAAGCCCATCTCTATGCTT
>CALGCW010000037.1 GCA_937884385.1 uncultured Clostridia bacterium
ACCAAATAAAGCCTTGAAAACATTGAGTTTTCAAGGCTTTATTTTTTGCTTGTTACGCAGTTTTTAAGAGGGGTGTTACGCAATTGGCTACGCAGATTCTGTAACGCCCTGCTTTTTGTTAGAACATTATATACATTTCAACACTTAAAATAATTAGTCATATGTAATTATTCAAAGTGTAAAACATCATTGAAGATTAAAGTAACAACAAACGGGGCATGGGCAACGCCCGATATTTGTGTAACATATCTATTATCTGACTTTGCGGATATAGATATATTATGTGCATCACAAAGCATTTTTACAAAAAACAAACCTATTCCAGAACCAGCAGAAATTCTTTGCGCATTCTTACCACGGTATCCTTTATCAAAGATTTTTTGTGCTTCTTCTTCGGAACAATAAGGACCATATGAATTAACCGTAACCTTTAACTTATAATCAATAGTGTATCCAAATACGATTTTAACCTCATTTTTACTACCATAAGTATATGTATATTTGACTGCATTTTCAATAATTGAAAATGGTATCATTTCGAACAATGGATACACTCCCATCTCATCATAGGAGTTGCCTTCAATCACAATTGGAACATTTCGATTTTGATAGTTTTTTAATATTTTCCCCATCTTATCAAAAACTTTGTATATAACACAGGTTGTTTGAGGACCATGAGTTAGTGCTTGTGGGTTCTTTTCATAGTCATATAGAGAAAATCTGCTTGAAATAATAGAACTGCTCGCAAAAATCGTACGTATACTGTTTTGAAGATCAATATAATCTGAATTTGTTAAACTAATAAAATATTATTCGTATTTACTCCAAAACGATCTTGTCACCGCTTCGTACTTTTCTTTCTCAATAAAGTAGCTCTCCCCGTGGATAGCGCCGGGAACGATCAATAGCTCTTTAGGAGCGTTGCAAGCTTTATAATTTTCATATGTCATTCTCACAGGCACAAATTTATCATCCGTGCCGTGAATAAACAGGATCGGAATCTGCGTTTTCTGCATTGCCGTGATCGTAGTGATGTTCTTAGAATTCGTATTGATCTTCTTTTGGCAAATGCGGTCGATCATAAGTCCGCGCAGACCGTAGGAAAGCTTCATATTATCCTTGACCACATGACGCCATATATCATATGCAGAGGTGAATCCGCAATCGGCAATGACACCTTTGACGTTTTCGGGAAGATCAAGCCCAGCCGTCATCAATACTGTGGATGCGCCCATAGAAACACCCGCAAGATAGATAGGGTGCTGTTGTTCTGTGCGTTCATTGACAAAGTTGATCCAATCAAGGCAATCGTAACGCTCCATATAACCGAAGGTCATATAGTCGCCTTCGCTGTTATTCTGCGCTCTTTGCTCGGCAAACAGAATGCTGCACCCCTCGTTATGCCAAAAGTCAGCGATCATGCCGAAGTCCATATACCACGCTGAACGCCATCCGTGCATTGCTACGATCACGCGCTTTGCGTTCTCACAGGGATACCAATGACCGACAAGGCGGAGTCCGTCGCGGCTTCTGATTTCAACTTCCTCGATATCCTTCTCAAGAAGTGCTTTTCCAGTTTGATTGATACACTCTTGAAAAGCCTTTACGCGATCGCCCTGCGTGATTTTCGGTCTCTGCTTTTCAAGCGATTTTGGCATATCGCGCTCAATTGCGAATTTTACCAACCCCTTGGTAATCAAATGTGAAACAGCCACGCCTGCAGCTACACCTGCGACAGCAATACCCGTTCCAATCAATACACCCTTTTTGCTCAATTTCTTTTATACTCCTTTTCTTTACATCCGCTCCTTTGCGGCGGACAGCATCAATTTAATTCTGTTTAATTGATTTACCTCACTTGCTCCGGGATCGTAGTCCACGGCAACGATATTTGCCTGCGAATAGGTCTCACGGAGCTTTTTGATCACGCCCTTGCCGACCACGTGATTGGGCAGACATGCAAAGGGCTGAATACATACGATATTCGGCGTTCCGTGTGTGATCAGCTCTACCATCTCACCCGTGAGGAACCATCCCTCGCCGTACTGATTTCCAAGCGACAGAATGGGCTTTGTCATTTCTGCAATTTCTTCGATCGGCGCGGGAACGTCAAATCGCTTGCTCTTTTTCAATGCGTCAATAGCAGGCTTTCTCAGGTCTGCAATGATACGAAGAACAAAATTGGATGCAACTACGTTTTTTCTTGATCTTCCGTAGTATTTCCGTTTATATCGGGCATTGAACATACTGTAATTAACAAAATCGATAAAATCGGGAACGACAACCTCTGCGCCCTCTCTTTCAAGAAGCTCTACAAGGTGATTATTGGCAAGCGGCATATATTTTACAAGTATCTCACCAACAATACCGACACGCGGCTTTTTCATACTCTCGTTGATAGGAAGCACATCAAAGCTCTGCACGATCGTGTTGCACATTTTTCGGTAGCTTGTCTTGTCGTTCTTATCGGTCAAGGACGAAATACAGCTCTTGATGAGCTTATCTCTCAGCTCGTTTGCAGAACCTTCGGTCACCTCATAAGGTCTGACGCGGTAAAGACAACGCATAATAAGGTCGCCGTAAAGGAGCGCATATACGGCATCCTTCACCATATTGAAATTGATCTGAAAGCCCTCGTTCTTCTCAATTCCGCTCATACTCAGCGAGATCACGGGAATATGCGAATATCCTGCTTTGTCAAGAGCTCGGCGGATAAGTCCCACGTAATTGGAGGCACGGCAACAGCCACCCGTTTGCGTCATAAATATGGCGAGCTTGTCAGTATCGTACCTTCCCGATGTAACTGCCTCCATAAACTGACCGACAACGGTGATCGACGGAAAACAAGCGTCATTATTTACATATTTCAGCCCTGTATCTATTGCCTTGCGGTTATCGTTTTTCAGTATTTCAAGATTATATCCGTACTTGTGAAATACGGGCTCGATAATATCAAAGTGTATCGGTAGCATTTGAGGCGCGAGAATGGTATAGTTCTCGTCCTTCATCTTTTGCGTATATTCGGTACGGTGATATACGGTCGGATTAGGCTCTGCTTTGATATTCTGCTTACGGCGCATCCGCATAGCCGATATCAAGCTGCGAATACGGATACGTACAGCGCCGAGATTGTTCACCTCGTCGATCTTCAGAACCGTATAGAGCTTATTGCTTCCTTCAAGTATCTCATTTACCTGATCGGTAGTCACCGCATCCAGACCGCAACCGAAGGAATTGAGCTGTATCAGCTCCATATCATCACGCTTTCGCACAAATTCTGCGGCGGCATAAAGCCTTGAATGGTACACCCATTGGTCAAGCACACGCAAAGGTCTTTCGGGAGAAATATCTACGGGCAAACTATCCTCCGTAAATACGGTAAAACCGTAGGAGGCGATCAGCTCGGGAATGCCGTGGTTGATCTCGGGATCGATATGGTATGGACGGCCTGCAAGGACGATGCCGTTGCCACCGTCCATTTGCATATCGGAAAGCAGTTTTTTTCCTTCCGCACGAATATCAAATCTTGCTCTCTGTTGCTCCTGCCAAGCGGCAAGCACAGCGGCTCTGACCTCTTTTTCGGGAATATTCCATTCTTCTCGGCAAATGGTAACCAATCGGTCAGCGGCGATCTTTTCCGAGGTGAATGCCATAAACGGACGGACAAGACGAACGTCACCGCTCGTGATGGCTTCCACGTTATTCTTTAGATTTTCAGCATAGGACACGACGATGGGACAGTTATATTGGTTCTGCGCAGTGGTGATCTCCTTATGCTCGTAGTAGATGCACGGGTGGAATATGGTTTTGATTCCTTGCGCGATCAGCCATTCCACGTGACCGTGGGACAGCTTTGCCGGATAACACTCCGATTCGGATGGAATCGACTCCATACCAAGCTCGTATATTTTTCTGCTTGACCACGGTGAGAGCACGACACGGAAGCCAAGCTCACGGAAGAAGGTCGCCCAGAAGGGATAGTTTTCGTACATATTCAGCACTCTCGGAATGCCGATCACACCACGAGGCGCATCCTTTTCGTCAAGCGGCTCGTAATCGAATATACGCTTCCGCTTGTATTCCATCATATTCGGTGCTTTTCTTCTGCCGCCGACATTGCCGATTCCTTTCTCGCAACGGTTGCCGGTGATATGGCTCTGTCCGTTTGAGAAGCGATTGACGGTAAGCATACAGTTGTTGGAGCATCCGCCGCAACGTCTGCTTGTTGCCGTATAGGTCAGCTCGGTGATTTCATCAAGAGGAAGCATCTCGGTGGGCTTGCCGTGGTAATTTTGCTTTGCAATCAAAGCAGCACCAAAGGCTCCCATCAGTCCCGCAATGTCGGGACAAGTGGCTTCTACACCTGCGATCTTTTCAAAAGCGCGAAGAACGGCTTCATTATGGAATGTGCCGCCTTGTACAACAATATGCTTTCCGAGATCCTTGGCATCGGCGAGCTTGATGACCTTATACAGCGCGTTCTTGATTACGGAGTACGCAAGTCCCGCCGAAATATCCGAAACGGATGCGCCCTCCTTCTGCGCTTGCTTGACGTTGGAATTCATAAAGACGGTACATCTTGTTCCAAGGTCAACGGGCGCTTTGGCAAAAAGCGCTTCTTTTGCAAAATCCTCGGCGGTAAAGCCAAGAGAGTTTGCAAAGTTTTCAATAAACGAACCACATCCCGAGGAGCAAGCCTCGTTAAGCAATATAGTATCCACCGCTCCGTTTTTGAGCTTGATGCACTTCATATCCTGACCGCCGATATCGAGAACGCAATCCACGTCACGGTCAAAGAAGGATGCCGCTGTAGTGTGCGCAATGGTCTCGACCTCACCCTCGTCAAGCGAAAAGGCGGATTTGAGAAGTGCCTCGCCATATCCCGTGGAGCAGGAACGGACGATTTGAACACCGTCGTGCATCTTCTCCTTCAGCTTGCCGATAGCTTCCTTGGCGGTCTTGATAGGATCGCCTCTATTATTGGCATAGAAGGAGAACAGCAATTCACCCCGTCCACCGATCAAGACCATTTTTGTCGTGGTCGAGCCTGCGTCAATACCGAGAAAGGCATTGCCGTTGTATGTAGAAAGGTCGCCCTTGGGCAGTACTGCCGTCTTATGACGAGTCTTGAATGCCTCGTATTCCTCGTTTGTCGCAAACAAGGGCTCAAGGCGAGGCATTTCATAGGTGATTTTGACTCCTTCGGATAGTCTTTCCATGAGCTCACTTGCCGGAGTGGTAGGCTCGTTTTCTGCTTCAAGTGCCGCTCCCATTGCCGCAAACAGATGCGAGTTTTCGGGATCGACCGTAGTTTCATCCGTCAGCTTCAAGGTACGGACAAACGCCTTTTTCAGCTCGGGCATAAAGTGAAGCGGGCCACCAAGGAAGGCAACGCATCCGCGAATGGGCTTTCCGCAGGCAAGTCCCGAGATCGTCTGATTGACCACCGCCTGAAAGATTGAGGCTGCAAGGTCTGCCATTGTCGCGCCCTCGTTGATGAGAGGCTGAATATCGGTCTTGGCAAATACACCGCAACGTGCGGCAATCGGATATATTTCTTTGTAGTTTTCGGCTGCCTTGTTGAGTCCTTCTGCATCGGTCTGCAAGAGTGCCGCCATCTGATCGATGAACGAGCCCGTACCGCCTGCGCAAACGCCGTTCATGCGCTCTTCAAGACCACCCGTAAAATAGATGATCTTCGCATCCTCGCCGCCAAGCTCAATGGCAACATCAGTCTGCGGCGCAACCTTTTTGAGTGCCGTTGCGACTGCTACTACCTCTTGAACAAATTCAATGCCAAGGGCTTTACCGAGATTGATCGAGCCCGAGCCCGTTATTTTCACTTTCAAGGCACAGTCACCAAGCGTTTCCGTTGCTTCGCGTAAAAGCGCGGCAAGCGTTTCCTGCGTTTTCGCCATATGGCGTCTGTATTGTCCGTATATGATATTGTCTTTTTCATCCAGCACCACGAGCTTTACCGTTGTGGAGCCGATGTCGATACCTGCTCTGTATTCCTTCAAAATTGTTTCTCCCATAAGTTATCTTGTTATCTTAGTATATAAATCCGCCTCCGAGGGCGCAAAAGACCAATGTAAACGCGACCGCAAACATATGACTGTCAAAGCGATCAAGTATTCCTCCGTGACCGGGCAAAAGGTTGCCGAAATCCTTCACTCCCGCTATGCGCTTGACCACCGACATAGATAGATCGCCAAACTGTCCGATGATTGATACAAGTACCGCCCATATCATAAGCGTTATGATGTCAAAGTGTAGCCCCGCGTATTTTTGCAATAGGATCGCCGCGATAAAAGCTATAATTACGGTACACGCAAGACCGCCTATTGCGCCCTCAACAGTTTTCTTGGGGCTGATCTTTGGGCATAGCTTGTGCGAACCGAATGCCTTGCCAAACAAAAGTGCAGCAACGTCCGTCACAAAGCAAGCCGTTACTGCGAAGGTCAAATAATAAAATCCGTTGTCCAGATTTCTAAGCGTCGGTATTGCTTTGAAAAGCAATATGACCGCAACACATACAACAGTGGCAAGTGCTGTGTTGAATTCCCGTAGTTGCTCCTTCTTTGCCATCATAAAGCAAAATAAGATGAGAACAACGGGAAGTATCAGTATCATCACATATTTATAGTGTGGAATCGGCAATATCAGCAGCAACACCGAAATAAACATTGCGACATAGCATATACTCGGCTTGTCTGCCTTGCAGATTCTCATAATTTCAAAAATCGCTAAAACACCTAACGCAAGCGTTCCGATATGTAATACAAGTGGGATATGTGAGAAGAAAAGCCAAGCGTAGACGAACACCAAGACCACTGCTCCAGTAAGTGTTCGTTTGATCATTTCTTGCTCCTTTCATACAGTATCTTGCCTAAAGATATGAAGTAAAGTACGTGTGCCATTATCATAACCGCTCCGCAAAACAGCAACAGAGCATTCGCAAGAATATCGTTCATCTGTGGGAACAATATCAAAGCCATCATCGTTGCGTAAATGATTACGGTGTTTGCCTTGCCATACCATTTTGCGCCGTTTACCTCGTCGTGTTTTTTTGCAATGATAATACCGAGCGTAAATTTCGTGATCTCACACAAACCAAAAACAACGATAAGTCCCCACATCAAATCATACTTGGATAACAGACACAGTAACAGTGCTGCCTGCGTCAGCTTGTCCGCAAGAGGATCAAGCGCCTTTCCAAAATCCGAGATCATATTGAAATGCCTTGCGACCCAACCATCCACGATATCTGTCGCTGCCGACAGAGCAATAACACCGATCGCACCGTAGTAATTTTTCTCCACACTGTAAAGCCATACTATCACGGGAATCAGCGCAAGGCGTACAATGCTAAGTAAATTTGGAATCGTAAGTATTTGATTTTTCTTAAAAAATCTACGCATTTTCTGCTATCCTTTCACTCTCACAAACGAGTCCCATACGGGCGAGGGTTTCTTGATAGAAGACTCCGAATACGCCGGAGTAGTCCTCCTTCCATGGCTTGTTTTTGCCGCAGTAATGAAAAACCACAGAATGCTCCCGATACCATTCAAAATTCCTATGCTTTCCGAGACTTCGATCATAGCGATAAAGTCGATCGGTCATATTGTAAATGTAAGTATCAAGCTTTACAATTTTCTTGCCATAAAGTCCGCTAATAACATCCTGATCCGGCAAAAACAATTTTTTCTTCTTCTCTTTGATATATTCAAAAACGTCCTCATAGTTTTGCTCTCGGCGTAAAAGTTCTAAATTGATAAGCAAAACTCCCGAGTTAATATACGGTGTACCTTCCTTGAGTCCAAGACGAAGTCCATTTATTAGTCTCATGATTTTTCCATTGTGTGATGCCGCGGCAAAGTAGTTTTCACCAAGCGGCATTTCATAAAGCTCGTTCAAAGAACCGTTTACGATAATATCGGGATCAAGATACAGAACTCTGTCAATGTTCTCCGGCAGATATTTTGCCGCAAAAATACGGTAATACATTTCTTTTGGGAAACGATCTGTCGTAGGAGCATCGTCAAGTCCGTGCCCCTCCGCCTCAATCATAACAACCTCACCGCTCGTTCCTAAAATAACCTTTGTTTGCTCGGTCATTTCTTCACGAATTGATGTGTGTAATAAATACACGGTAAAATACGTATCGGGGTTATGGTAAAGCACGGAGAACAGAAGCGTGTTCAAGTGTGGCAGATAGGCTTCGTTCAGCGTCACCAAAAGATTCATTTTATGCTTCATTTGTATCGTCATCCCTTTTCCTTTTACTTTTTTGCTTCCAAATGAAATAGATCAAGAGGGACAGAAGCATGAGCCCCACTTCTACGATCAAGGATATCAAAAATTGCGGAGAGCCTACGTCATCAATGCTCATTCCCATAACAGAAAAGCATATGATAGCGGGCAAAAGCCCTATGACAGTCCCAAAGAAGTAAGGTTTATAGCGCATTCCGCTTGCGCCAAGATACATTGCGACAAGATCGGCAGGCAAAAGACCGACCATGCGAAGAAAGAAGCTGACAAAAAATTCATTTTTGTTTTGCGTATCTCTCAAAAGCTCCAGCTTGGAGTTTTTCTTGACAAGCTCTCCGATCAATCGGCTTCCCGCCTTCTTTCCTATGTAAAACGGAATGGTCGTCATAATGACCGTTCCAATCGTGTTCACGATAATTGCCACGGGAAGCGAAAACAGTATTCCGCTTGCCGCATACAAGATACTGCCGTATATAAAGACCGCAACGCCTTTGACGGCAAAAAGGAGCAACATTACTATTACGGACAAAACCGAATCCTTGGGGACAAGTCCGACAATGCCATCAACCGATATTTTTTCTCTGTTCAAAAAGCAGACCAGAATCAATCCGCCCCAAAACAGGATCACAAAGATCCGTCCGAATATTTTTAGTGCTCTGTGAGGTGTGTTCTTTTCATTTTCTATCATATTTCTCCGAGTTGCGTTTTCTTCTCTTGCTAAAGACCAATCCGAATACGATCGATCCGACCATCAGAAGAAACTCTATTCCAAGTGAAATCAAAAATCCGGGCGAGCTAATGTCATCAGCGTTCATACCCATAACGGCAAAGGAAATGACGGCGGACATGGAGCCAAGAAGGCTGCCGATAAGGTAGCGAGGATAATTCAGACGGTCAGCACCAAGATACATACAAACAAGATCACCGGGCAAACAGCCGACGATTCGCACAAAGAAGGACACGAACAAATCGTTCTGACTTGGGAAGTCACGGATAATAGCGAGCTTAGGGTTTTTCGCCACCAAGCGCTCAAGCAAGGGCGTTCCCGCTTTTCGTCCAATGAGATATGGAATCGTAACCATGATCACCGTTCCAATGATATTGATGATAATTGCGATTGGCAAGGAGAACAGTATCCCACTCGCAGCATAGAGAATACCGCTGTAAATGACTACCGAAATACTCTTGACGGCGAATAGCATAAGCAAAATAATAGCTGAAAGCCACGAGTTCTGTGGGACAAGTCCGACGATTCCTTCAGCCGTTATCTTATCTCTGTTGACGATACAAACAATAATGAGTGCCGCCCATAAACCGATACCGATCACTTTTCCAAATATATTCAGTATGTTGTGTCCGTTTTCCAGTGATTGCCGTATCCTTTCTCTTTCTTCCTTCATTTTTTCACCGTATTTTCATTGTTTCTTACTTTTCAAGATGAACTTAGATTCTGTTCCTTTGATCAGCCTTTTGAAGTTTTCTTTATGTCTGACCGCCATAAATACGGCGCAGAAGGTCGCCATCAAAATAACAGGAACAGACGCTCCGAACGGGATCAGCAATATCGGGCAAAGGAGCATCGCAAAGGTTGTGGAAAGCGACATATATTTCGTTACCAGCAGTAACACCACCATGATTCCCGTTGCGATAAGTCCCACACGCCAGTCGATGACGTACATTGTTGAAAGGCAGACAAGAAATCCCTTGCCGCCCTTGAATTTGAATTGGAACGGGAAGGCATGACCGAGCATACAGAACATTCCCGTGTACGCCGCTCCAAGCTGAAAGTCAACTCCCTGTCGGGACAGAAGCCACGCAAAAAGTCCTACGACAACTGCGGCTTTGGAGAGATCGAGTACAAGCACCCACCACGCCCATTTGTTTCCAAAGGTACGCTTGAAATTGGTAAAGCCGGGATTTCCGCTTCCGCATGCACGAATATCTTTTTTGTATATGGCTTTTGACAGCGCGATTGCAGGGTTCATTCCTGCGATCACGTAACCGCATACCGCCGCTAATATGTAAAGAAGTATCTTCATAAGAGTCTCCGATTTATTCTACGATCATAATATAATCATAAACGTCCTGACCTCCGTTTATGATGTATATTTCTTTTCCTCTGTAATGAGAATTGACGTATGCCTCGATCTTTTCTGCTTCCTCGTCGGTTGCGTCCTTGCCGCAGATCAGAATACAGAAATCATACTTTGAAAAGTTTAACGCATCAATGCTTTCGCAAACGGTCACAAGTCTGCTTTCGTTGACCGAAAGCATTTCCTTGCCTACAAAGCCGATATAGTCTCCCGTGTGTATTTCCTTGCCGTCAATGGTGGCGTCTCTGACACAGTGAGAGATCTCAGCGGTGATTACTCCATCCATTGCCATTCGGAGATCTTCCACGATGGCATCGGTATCGCCCGAGCTTGTGTCAAGCATAGCGAGAGAGGCGTATCCCGCGCCGATAGTTGTGCTTTCGATCACGCGCACGTCGGATTTGTCATATAAATGCGCCGCTTGCTCGGCGGTCAGTATGATGTTTCCATTGTTCGGGAACACGAAGATCACGTCGGCGTTGACTTCATCGAACGCCGTAATAAAATCCTCTGCGGACGGGTTCATGCTCTGACCTCCGTCCACGATCACGTCAGCCCCTCGTTCACGGAAGGTCTCTTTCAATCCTTCTCCGCAGGCAACGGCGACCACGCCGTATTTTTTGCGTTCCTTTGAGGGATAGGTTTCTTTTTCTTCGGTAACTGTGTTGTTATGCTGCAAGGACATATTTTCAATCTTGACCTTGAGAAATTCGCCGTACTGCTGACAGAAGGCCAAAACCTTCTGAGGAGTCATTGTATGTACGTGAAGCTTTACGATGCTACCGTTACGTACAGTTACGATAGAATCGCCGATCGTCTGTAAAAAGTCTGTTATAACCTTCACATCAAAGTTCGCAATATCGATCTTGGCATTTTGCAAACGAACAAGAAGCTCGGTGCAGTAGCCAAATTCCAACACACTGTCCTCGTTGAAAGCGTCAAGATCAAGCTCCTGCGTTTTCTCGGATACCTCAGAGAAATCTGCAATATCCTCACCGATTACAGCTCGCATCATACCGTCAACGATGTAGATAAGACCTGCCGCGCCCGAATCGACCACGCCTGCTTTTTTGAGTACAGGTAATAGCTCGGGCGTGCGCGCAAGAGAGCGTTTGGCTTCATCAATAAAAACGTTGAGAAATTTCTCGGGCGTTTCGGTATTCTGCTCACAGGCATACTCGGTTGCCTCACGCACTACGGTCAATATCGTTCCCTCGGTAGGTGTCATAACCGAGCTATACGCCTGCTTCACTCCTTGACGGAATGCTTCACCGATCTCTTTTGTATCAGCCGTTTGAAGCCCCGTAAAGCCGTTTTTGATGCCCTCAAAAAACTGCGACAGGATAACTCCCGAATTTCCTCGTGCCGAGAGAAGCATTCCGCTTGATATGCGGTCTGCCATTTCGCACAAGGACTCACAACTGCTCGTATCGTGATGAACACCGCCCATCATAGTCATCAGCATATTATCTCCCGTGTCACCGTCGGGAATGGGAAATACGTTTAAGTCATTGATCTCTTTTGCGTGCGCCTTTAAGTTCGCCGCGCCCGAGTTTATCATACGGGCGAAAAGAATTCCGTCCAAAGTCCTCATATCAATCTCCTATTTTGTAAGTTACCTCTTGTCCAAATCCCCAAATACCGACTGCATCGGGACCGATGGATGCACCGATGATCGGGCCGATAAAACCAACCTCTACATCAAGGCAAGGAATCTCTTGCTTGATCAAAGCAACAAGCCCGTCAATTTCATCCTTCGAACAATCCGCATGAGTAAGATAAATTGTCTGCTTTTCAGGCTCAATGATCGTAGATTTCAGCATAGCAACGATTTCTTCAAAGGACTTTTGTCTGCCCTTGACCTTTTTATATGCTGCCTGATCCCCGTTTGCGTCGGCAATAATAATGGGCTTGACTCCCATCAGATTGCCGAAGAAGGCCGCCGAGCCCTTGACTCTGCCCGCACGCTTAAGAGCATCGAGAGAGTGAACGGTTACGTACTGATTGACCTTTTTACGAATAGCGAGGATGTGCGCTTCAATTTCCGTAGCGGACGCACCGTCGTTTGCCAGCTTTGCCGCTTCAATGGCGAGCATTCCTTCACCCATACTTGCGTTGAGCGAGTCGATACAAATGATCGTGCTTCCTTCATACTTTTCCATCAGCTTCTTTGCGGTGACAAAGCCGGTATTGACAGAACCCGACTGCTTTGAAGAACAGCCTATGTAAACGATGTCCATATTCTGCTTTAAGTACTCTTCAAAGATACGCCCGAATTCTTCGACCGAGACCTGTGCTGTGATAATACGCTTGCCGTCTCTCATTTTATTGTAATGCTCGTGCGCCTCCTCATCCGTCCACGTAAGCGTTGCAACGCTTTCCACACCGTCGCAGGAGGTAGACATTTTGGCAAATGCAATGCCATATTTGTTCAGCTGCTCGACGTTCAGATCAGCGCAGGAATCCGCAATAACTTTTACTTTTCTCATGATGGTATTCTCCTTTTTTCTTATTCTTGATTTAAGATATCCATAAATTCATCGCCCGTGATGGTCTCGTTGATATAAAGATACTGCGCGAGCTGATCGAGCTTTCTCTTGTTTTCGGTGATGATCTTCTTTGCTTTTTCGTACTGTTCCTTAACTACTCCAACTACCTTTTCGTCGATCTTGGTCTGTGTTTCGGCAGAGCAAGCAAGTGCGGTGTCGCCGCCAAGGTATTGGTTGCTTATCGTTTCAAATGCAACCATACCGAACTCATCGTTCATACCAAAGCGAGTTATCATAGCGCGTGCGAGCTTGGTTGCCTGTTCAATATCGTTGGAAGCACCTGTGGTAATAGAACCAACGGCGATTTCCTCTGCCACGCGACCGCCCGTGTAGGTGGCGATCTTATTTTCGATTTCTTCCTTGGTCATCAGATAGTGATTGCCCTCATCCACCTGCATCGTGTAGCCGAGTGCGCCCGAGGTGCGAGGCACGATGGTGATCTTCTGCACGGGAGCGGAATTTGACTGCTTTGCCGCAACAAGCGCGTGTCCGATCTCATGGTATGCAACCACCATTTTCTCCTTGTCGGTGAGAATAGCGTTTTTCTTCTGATAACCCGCAATAACTGTTTCAATACTTTCCTCAAGGTCAGCCTGCGATGCAGCCTTGCGACCTGCACGAACAGCACGGAGTGCCGCTTCATTGACGATATTGGCAAGCTCCGCGCCCGATGCACCCGAAGCCATGCGAGCGATCTGCGTGTAATCCACATTAGGCTCGACCTTGATCTTCTTCGCGTGAACCTTGAGTATCTCTTCTCTGCCCTTGAGGTCGGGAAGCTCTACGGGAACTCGTCTGTCAAAACGACCTGGACGGGTGAGCGCGGGATCAAGGGTTTCGGGACGATTGGTAGCCGCAAGAATAACAACACCCGAGTTGCCTTCAAAGCCATCCATTTCGGTAAGGAGCTGATTGAGTGTCTGCTCACGCTCGTCATGGCCGCCCATATTACCGTTGCTACGCTTGCCGCCGATGGCATCAATTTCGTCAATAAACACGATACAAGGTGCTTTTTCCTTTGCCTGCTTGAATAGGTCTCTTACCTTGGACGCTCCCATACCAACGAACATTTCCACGAATTCAGAGCCCGACATCGAGAAGAACGGAACACCCGCCTCGCCTGCGACTGCCTTGGCAAGCATGGTCTTACCCGTACCGGGAGGGCCTACAAGAAGGAGTCCCTTGGGCATTTTTGCACCGATTTCTTCGTACTTTTTGGGATTATGCAAATAGTCCACGATCTCAGTGAGGTTTTCCTTTGCTTCGTCCTCTCCCGCAACGTCGGCAAATTTAATACCGTCAGAGGAGTGAACATAAACCTTGGCATTGCTCTTGCCCATATTGAACATCATGGAGTTCTGACCGCCCATTTTCTTCATCATGTGTTTGGAAATGAGCTGACCGATCAAGAAGAATGCAGCTATCGGGAGGACCCAATTAAAAATGATCTGTGAGAAGATACCGGGCTGCTCAATGATCTCGCCCGAAAAGTTCGCGCCTGCCCCGTGAAGCCTCTCGGTAAGTCCGGGATCGTTCACGATACCTGTTTTATATACCTGCTTTTCCGCTTTATCCGTAAACATGATATAGTTTTCGGTCTCCACGATCTGAACGAGTCCAATATTACCCTCGTTCGTCATCGTCATAAAGGTGCCGTAATCGGTTTCTTTGACTTGGGCGTTCATGATCATCGGCATAATAACCATATTCAGCACGAGAAGCACGGCGAGGGCTACGAGATAGAAATTTCGCAGCATTCTTTTCGGTTTGTTTACTTCTTTCACTTTTTAAATCTCCTTTTATACGAAAGAAAATTATTCATTTTACGACATAATTTTACGGTCGGTTTCTAAACTGAATCGAAACTTACAAGGATTTTTTCAAAATAAAAAACGAGCAGCTCCGTTTGCGGTACTGCTCGCTCTCGTCAATGATTTATTCTTTTGTAATATTTGTTTTTTCAAGCGCTTTTTCCTTTTTCCAAAGGAAACTGAACGGCATCTCTGTTTTTTGCTTGATCCGCTTCAGATTCTCCATATGTTTATATAGCATAAGCGGAAGGATAAGGGCAATGATCAATGCTCCCCACGCATCTTGGCGCATAATGCCGTACACAATTGGAAAGACCGCCGATGCAGTCAGAGGAACAAAGCAAATGTAATCGGTTACGATCGCCACTACGATCTCAGCGGCAAGCATAATAAGAAACACTCGCCAGTCGAATGCAAGGATCATTCCCCCAAGACAGGCAAGTCCTTTGCCGCCTCTGAATTTCATGTAAAACGGAAAAACGTGTCCGAGAATACAAGCCACGCCGGTAACCGCAAACGAATATGTAAGCTCGGGAAATAGCTTTCCGCAAAGCCATATGGCAAAGGTTGCCTTTGCTATATCAAACAACGCACATCCTATACCGAGTGCCTTTCCAAACAGAATCAACGCATTGGATGCTCCCGCATTCTTTGAACCCTTTTGACGAATATCAACCCCACGGATCTTACCAATTATGTAAGACGGATTGATCGCGCCTATTAAATATCCGATTAAAATGCAAAGTACGTATTTCATTCATACCCCCATATCATTGCTTTTTCGGTAGCATAACCGCAAAGGTGGTGATACCGTTTCCACTGTTTACGCTTATCTCTCCGTTATGAAGCTCCACAATTCCTTTCACAATGGCAAGCCCGATACCGTTGCCTTGTGTTGCGTGAGATTCATCAGCTTGGTAGAATTTTGCGAAGATCTTTTCCTGCTTTTCGGGTGGGATCTCACTACCTGTATTGCTTACCTTAACACAAAGATTTTCGCCTTCATCAAGCACTTCAAGCTCGACCGTTCCGCATCTCGGAACAAATTTTACGGCGTTATCGATGAGATTGATCCACACCTGCTTGAGCATTTCCTCATTTGCTTCGATCATATATTCGTCAAAGTCAAGCTGAAGATCTATATTTTTGCTTGACCATTTTTCTTCGAGCAATAGTACAGCAGAGCGTACCTGCTCGGAAAGATTGAAGTGAGATACGTCGGTAAGTATCGTTTGATTTTCCACCTTGGTCAGATTCAATACGTTGCTTGCCATAGAGGAAAGTCGCATGGACTCCTCGCGGATGGCACGGGCATACTGCACACGTTGTTCTTCTGTAAGATTCCCTGATTCAAGCAAATTGGCAAGCCCTGTGATCGAAACGATGGGCGTTTTGAATTCGTGTGAGAATGCGTTGATGAAGTCATTGCGAAGCATCTCTGTGTTTTCAAGCTCCTCAGCCATCATGTTGAAGCTTGTCGTAAGTTCTTTTACTGCCGGATGTGCCGACATCGTTTCTCCAAATTTAAGACGCGCCTTGAAGTCACCCGCCGCCAAGCGATTCATTTTATTGATAATCTCATTCACGGGCTTTAGCGGCAGACGGCTGCTGAAAAACGCTGTGACACCGCCGATGATCAAGCTGATCAGCGACATAAAGAGAAT
>CALGCW010000038.1 GCA_937884385.1 uncultured Clostridia bacterium
AAATCCTGCTTTGCAGGATGAAATCCAAACGAGTTTGGATGAAATCTTCCGCCTAGGCTTCAGATGAAATCAAATCCGCCTAATTTAACCTGCCGCAAGGCAGATTTCATCGCGGAGTGATTTCATCCACGAATGTGGATTTATTCCGACGGAGGCGGATTTAATTAAAAAAGACTGCAATTTTGTATCAAAATTACAGTCTTTTTTTGGCTGGGATAGATGGATTCGAACCATCGAGATGCCAGAGTCAAAGTCTGGTGCCTTACCGCTTGGCTATATCCCAATATTCATAACAGATGAATTATATCACAAAAAAAACGACGTGTCAATAGCTTTTTCCCCTTTTTGAATCTCAAATTCCAAAGAAATTAATATATAGCCCTTGCTTTATTAACATATTTGTGCTACAATCATTAACAGAAAAAATGAAACAAAAGCGAAAAGAACTATTTATATGGAAAATTATGACAACAAACAAACAAACAAACAAACAAACAAACAAACAAACAAACAAGATAGGTCTCACAAATAACCAGCTCAAAATAATCGCAATAATCACAATGGTCATCGACCACGTCGGCGTTGCACTGTTTCCCTATGAGCAAACGCTCCGCATCATCGGCAGAATATCCCTGCCCATTTTTGCGTTTATGATAGCAGAGGGCTGCCGCTACACGAAAAACCGAACAAAGCACCTGCTCGTGATATCTTCAATGGCAATAGTGTTTCAATTGTTCTATCTGATCTTTATGAGCGACCTCTATCAAGGAATACTCGTCACCTTTTCCCTCTCCATCGGTATAATATATGCGCTTGACAGCTTCATAAAGAACCCTTCTCTCAAAAACAGACTCTTGATGGCTTTCGCTATACTAATAATACTCTTCATAGGCATAGCGTGTCCCGAAATATTCGGCAAATACGGCTTTGCCATCGATTACGGCGCGTGGGGACTCTTCTTGCCCGTGATCATCTATTTCGCACCCGGAAAATGGTTCAAATTAGCCGCCGCGTCACTTCTCATCGTGGGAATGTCGATCTTTTCAAGTCCCCTTCAGTGGTGGGCGCTTATGGCTATTCCCCTCCTCGCTCTTTATAACGGTGAACGCGGAAAACACAAAATGAAATATTTCTTCTATATCTTCTATCCGCTTCATCTGGTGATTATTTACCTGATAGCAATACTTATGGCAATATTCCAATAGAAAAACGCCCCAAGGGGGCGTTTTTCTATATCACCGTGGATATCCAGTATATAACTCCCCAGATCGCCCCTGATAAGAAGCCATAAAGAAGAACAGGTCCTGCCACGGTAAAAATTTTCGCACCGACTCCAAGCACCCAACCCTCGCTTTTGCTGTCAATGGCAGGAGAAACGACAGCATTAGCAAATCCGGTAATGGGCACAAGAGTCCCCGCACCCGCGACCTTCGCGATCTCGTCAAAAACACCGAAGGCAGTCAATACAACGCTGACAAGCACGAGCGTGCAAGCGGTAAGTGTCCCCGCGTCCTCTCTCTCAACACCGAGCGCAAGATGATAGATATCGTTTATCCCCTGCCCTATGGCGCATATCAAGCCGCCAATACAAAACGCGTTGAAGCAATTTTTGCCGATGGGAGATCGCGGCGCGTGTGCCTCCGCATATTTTTTATAGGTTTTCTTGTCCATTTGCATATTTTTCACATCCCTTCCAAATTTATTTTGCCAAATCTAAAAAAAATTATAACAAAACTATTTACATTCTTGCAAAAAAATAGTATAATGTACATACTTATATGAATTAATATCCCTATAGGAGGTAATAAATATGTCAAAATGGAGAGAGATTCGCCGCGGAATCAGAAAAGCCGCAAGCAAAGCCGTTTCCAAAACAGGCGATATCACCGATACCGCTTCCCTTCACGTTAAGCTTGCACGTAAAGAAGCACTTCTTGCAGATCTTTACGAGCAGTTTGGCAGAGTGCAGTATCAGGTCGTCAAAACAGGCAATCCCCTCGAGCACAAAACAAAGGTCTTGCTTGAAAAGATCGACGTGGTCCGCGCAGAGATAATCGCTATCAACGATGCGATCACCGCAAAAAGAATAGCAAGAGAGGCTGAGATCGAAACCGCAAGAGAGGTCGAGGAAGCCGTTGAAAAAGCAGAAAACGAAGCAAAAATACCCCACGACGAGGACTAAATAAAAAATTCCACCGAAGCTCGGTGGAATTTTTTTGTTTACTCTCTGTCCGAGATAAGTATTGGTCTGTATAAATGACCTTTTTATTCATTTATTGTGAATGTTCAATATAGTGAAAAAGTATTTTGACAACTCTTAATATTGCATAACCAATTAAACCTCAACTTGTATTGGCAAATGGTCTGAATATTGCAACCATTCTTCAGAATTCAAGATTTGAAACTCTTTGAGACTCTTTGGGTTCAGAAAACAATAGTCTATGTGATATTTTTTATCGTTATGTTTGTATAAGTGGAATGTACTTTGTGTTTCCTGCCCTTCTTGTTCTCCCGTAACATAATGGTAGGCTGAAACAATATTTTTTGCTTTTAGTTCTGCTACAACAGCACTATGGTTTCGTTTTCCGTGGTCTTTGTCCCAAATGACATTACTGTTAAAGTCTCCTATTATCAAAGTGTTTTCATCATAATTATCAATGTTAATTGATTGATATATGTAGTATTCCTCAATATACGGTGGACTTGCCCACACACCCAACAAGTCAATGCAATCATTTATCTTTACCGAAATAAAATGACGCAGACAATAAACTGGCCAGTCATTTAACTCCATTTTTACATTTGGTTTTACAAAAATCCCAAGACCCTTACTATCTTTTTCACCACACCATATATAATTGGGTAGAAATTCCGAAAAATGTTGCGGATACTTTTCAGGATTTTCACACTCTTGTATGACATAAATATCAGCATTTAACTTTTGAATAATGGGAAATTTTACCCTAAATGCACCACGACAATTCCAACTAACTATTTTCATAATTTCACCACCTTATTTACGAGTCCCATAATACCAAAATGAATAACATGTATATTTCTTGTTCACCAACACTCATCTAATACAGAGACTTTGTTTATCAGATCCTTGCATCCCAAAGTCCGCAGAAGGAATCGATCGGGTCACTGCCCTTGAATGCATCGGGACCTTCAAGGAGCGCATCAACGAGCGCTTCCATCGTAGAGGGCTTGGAGTCGTAAGCATTGATATAGGTTCTGAGCTGTGGCATATCCGCAAGCATCGTCGGAGCGTTTACGCTGATGCCGATAACGGGAAGCTCGAAAACGTACCACGGGATCTCACCGCCGCCCTTGGAGAATCCAAAGGACGGTCTGCCGTTTGAAACGTCGCAAAGGGTGATAACGAGATCCTTATCCGACGTAAAATCATCAATAGCATTTTTGCCGGCAAAATAAACGTTGATATTGGGCTTTTCACCTCTTGCGATCTGCTTCTGCATCTGATCCATCGGGCTTTCGTAGATAAATGCGTCAAAGCCCTTTTCAATAAGCCTGTCGCGAAGATCCTCTGCGGGATTTTTTCCGCCGCCCATACCCATTGCCATTTTGGCAAGAGCCTCAAATGGGCTTGCGGGGCCCTTTATATGAACGATCATTACTCTTTTGTTCTTTTCGGGAGAAATGGGAAGCACACCCTCGTCCTTGTATTTAACAAGCGTAAGCGCATCCCTGCTGATAGCATCGGAAACAGCCTTATATTCGGGCTTTCCAAGACGCTCTGCGAGGTCGGATGCAGGTGTTGAAAGCTCTTCTCTTGACTTTTTGTTAAGACCCATATGCGCCTTAAGACCAAGAATTCTCATAAGCGCCTCGGTCATCCTCTCCTCGCTGATAACGCCGCTTCTGTAAGCGTCAAGCATCGTTGCGAAATCCTCGTCGGGATCATTGAAGAAAAGGAACATATCACAGCCTGCGTTGATGGATGTGGGAAGCATCTCACGGCGTGTCATTCTGTTTGTCATAGCGATCATATGGGAAGCATCCGTCACGACCATACCGTTAAATCCAAGCTTTTCGCGAAGGAGACCCGTCATTATCTCTGGACAAAGAGTCGCGGGAAGCATCTCTTCGTCGGTAATACCGGGCTTAACTGCTCTCATATATTCGGGCATCATAATATGTCCGCCCATGATCGCGTCAAGATCTGCATCGATAAGAGTCTTATAAACGTGACCATAAGTCTCCATCCACTTTTCTTCGGTGAAATCGTTGATATTGTTGGAGAGATGCGCGTCACGGAAATCTATACCGTTTCCGGGGAAATGCTTTGCGGCGCACGCAAAGCCGTCGATCGTGTGCGCACCGTCAAGATAAGCCTTACTCATAGAAGCAACTCTTGCAGGGTCATTACCGAATGCACGTGTGACTACTTCTGTATTTTCCCAGTTGTAATGAATATCACAAACGGGTGCAAAAGCCATATTACAGCCGATAGCCGCGGCTTCCTCGTTAGAGCACTTACCAAGCTGATAAGCATACTCATCCTTGCCCGTCGCACCGATTTTGATACCGCTTGCGATAAACGTTCCGTTTGCGCAGGAGCCGTTGCCGCCCGTTTCAGTATTACAAGCGATTACAAGGGGAAGCTTTGAATACTTTTGAAGCGTAGCATTGTGCAAAGCGATCATATGACCGGGAACGTTATTATAGCGGATACCGCCAACGTGATACTTCTCAACGAGATTTTTAAGATACTGCTCGTCAAGTCCCATTGTAAGCTGGAAAAAGAGTTGACCAACCTTTTCCTCGTCGGTCATACCTTTAATTGTGTCCTCTACCCATTTAATATCCTCGTCAGAGAGATAATAGGGCTTTGCCTTAAGATTAACCATAGTTTTCTCCTTTAAATTTATTCACCAAGATTTTTTAAAAACTGTTTTCTTTTAGCGGCTTGATATTCGCCCGCATATTCGCCCGAAAGAAGCTTTTCAAAGCCAACGTCCATAAATTCCTGCCAGCTTTCTCTTTCTTTTTTGACAAGGATCGGATAATAGAACACACCGTTCTTCTGTGCAGCCTCCATGTCTCCAAGCGCGTCGCCGCACATAAGAACCTTGCCTCTTTCATATCCCTTTTTAAGAAGCTCCGCAATGCAATACGCCTTACTGCCAACGTTCTGTGCAAGCACGATATCCGTATGCTCAAGCAGATGATATTTCTCCCACTCCTCAAGCACCGCTTCGAGATTTGCGCTTGAAACGATCGCAACGTCCGCCCTCTCGTGCGCGAACTCAAGAGCCTCACGCGCAAGCGGGAAAGGAAGCTTTTGCTCATCCGGCAAAGCGTTTATGGACTTATTTACCGCGATGCTCCACGCAAGTGCCTTCTTGAATATCTCACCTGTGCCCGCGCCGATCTCTCTTTGAACTGCCGCGTTTGAAAGCTCGGGGCTTATCTCCACCCAGGAAACAAGCTGCTCTATGCCGTCGATCCTAACGTATTTTTTGTCGATCTCATCAAGTGCCAAAGCAAGTCCCTTAAAGCGATTGATGCCGCGAGTGATCGTATAAAGATTGATATCGTTCCAACGGGAAAGGATCTCATCTTGCCACTCTTCAAGTCCCCACTCGTCGACCATACAAGGACCGAAGCAATTGATATGCTTTATGTCCATAGTGTCCATAGCGCATCCGTCGCTGTCAACGCAAATAAGATATTCCTTTTGCTTTTTATAGCTTTCCAATGTCATAAGAACATTTTCCCCCATAATAATTGTTATTTATTTATCAATATTATACACAAAAAACCACTCTTTTTCAAGTGGTTTTAGTTATTATGTTAAAATTTCAACGATTTTCTGCGATTTAAACAAAACTACTCAAGAAATTTTATGAATTCTTCCTTAAGAAAGTCCATTTCCTCCGCAGGATAATAAAAGTGCGTAGATTTTTCAAGCGCAACAACGCGAATATTTGACTCTTTTTTGAGTATCCCAATAGACTTCGGCGAAACCAACTCATCCGGTATCGACTGAAAGGCAACACAGGGCGTAGAAAGCTCTTTAAGATTGCGACGGGTGTGGCGTATCAGCTTGAACAGATCCAAAAATCTCGGCACCCAGCCAAGGTACTTCAAAATATTCTTGTCGTCAACACAGCCATAGCATTCTCTGAGCGCAAGCGTGACCGTGTCATCACCCTTTATCCTCTTGCGATATATCTTATAAGCCATGGGGATCATCCTCAGCCTGAAGCCGACCTTTATCGGTATCGATATGCAAAACAGCTTCGGTATACGGCTCTCCTTCATAGCCTGCTCAATAGCAAACAAAGTTCCCATCGAGTGACCGACGATATAGAGCCTTTCGTGAGTCGCAAGAAGCCCGTCCACCGCATCTTGAACGCTTTTTCTCCATTTTTCAAGTGAGGAGGATGAAAAATCACTAACGCTTCCGCAATGCCCGTCCGTCACCATCGCATATACGGAATACGAGGGCGGAACAAGGGGTATAAGCTCCCTGAAGTGATTTGGTGTGCCGAGTATGCCGTGAATAAAAAGCACCGCGACCTCAGCACCGTCAATTATTCGCTTGTACTCTACGTGTTTATTCTGCATAACATCACCTCTTTAGACAATTATATCACACAAAAACCGAAATTTCAATATAAAAAGGAGCTTTTGAAAGCTCCTTTTGCATCAGTTAAGAAATCTTGATAAAAATGCCTTTGCCCTGTCGGTTTTGGGATCTGCGAAAAACTCCTTCGGATCCCCCTCTTCGCAAATAACACCGTCGTCGATAAATATCACTCTGTCGCTGACGTCGCGTGCAAATGCCATCTCATGCGTGACAACTATCATCGTCAAGCCCTCAGAAGCAAGCTCGCGCATAACGTCAAGCACCTCTCCGACCATTTCAGGGTCAAGAGCGCTCGTGGGCTCGTCAAAAAGAATGACCTCGGGGTTCATCGAAAGCGCCCTCGCGATCGCAACTCTTTGCTTCTGACCGCCCGAGAGCTGTGCAGGACGCGCGTTTATGTACTCAGCCATCCCAACCTTTTTAAGATATTTGAGCGCATTTTCCTTTGCCTCTTCCCTATCCCTTTTAAGGACCACCGTCTGTGGGCGCACGCAGTTGTCAAGCACCGTCATATTGTTAAAGAGATTGAACTGCTGAAACACCATAACGATCTTCGAACGGTATTCGTTGATATCTATATCACCGCCTATAACGCTCTTGCCGTAAAAGCATATATCCCCGCTTGTCACCTCTTCAAGAAGATTGATACAGCGAAGCATCGTGCTTTTGCCCGAGCCGGATGAGCCAATGACCGAAATGACCTCGTTCTTCTTTACCTCAAGATCTATTCCCTTCAATATCTCGCGCTGTGAAAAGCTCTTTCTGAGATTTTTCAGCGTAATTACGTTTTCCATTATCTGAGCTCCTCCTTTTGCTTAATAACGCGTATCTCCGCATTGGGGTCGGACTGCGAGCCGCAGATCGTGTAAGAATCATTACCCGCAAGCTTCTTTTCGCAAAGGCGAAGCACCCTTGTCACCGTAAATGTCATTATAAAGTACATAATGCAAACGATGAGATATGTCTCAAACATATCAAGAGTCATCATCTGTATCTTTCTCGCCATAAAGTAAAGCTCCATAACACCGATAACGTTCAGCACGGATGTATCCTTTATATTGATAACGAACTCATTGGATATCGAAGGAAGGATATTTCTCATTACCTGAGGGATTATTACGTTCACCATAGCCTGCGTGTGAGTCATACCCACACTGTAAGCTCCTTCAAACTGACCCTTGTCAACGGAAATTATACCTCCGCGCACGATCTCAGTCATATAAGCACCGGTATTGATGGAAACGATGAATATTCCCGCAGGAATAAGGGGCAAGGTGTTTCCGTCATTCATAAACGCATAGCCCCAGAAAATGACCATCGATTGCACCATCATAGGCGTTCCGCGAAACACCTCTACGTAGCAGGAAATAAGAAAATTAACAGTCTTCTGCAAAACCCTCACAGTCGGATTTTTGGAAATGGGCACGGTCTTGACTATACCCGTAATCAAGCCGATAGCGAGTCCCAGCACAGTACCCACAAGAGCGATGAGCATAGTGTAGCCCAAGCCCTCAAGCAGATAGCTGTGATATTTTGTTAATATGTCGATTACGTTTTGAAAAAAGTCCATTTTTATTCAGCCTTCTTGTAAATGATAACAAGATTTGAATTGTAATAGCAGTCCGTGAAATCCACCTGCTCCTCTCTTTCGGCAGTGGGGCTCATTCCTGCAATTATGCCGTCGTAAGTGCCGGCTTGAAGTCCGGGAATAAGGCTGTCCCAAACGATCGCGTGTATCTCAAGTGCCATACCAAGCTCCGCCGCGATATACTTTGCCACCTGGACGTCATAACCGTTTGCATAGAAATTACTTCCTTCGATCTTTACCGCACCGTTTACGTCAGTGGTCTGAGTCCAGTTAAAGGGAGCATAATTGCATTCCATCGCAATGCGAAGAGTGCCGTTTGATGTGTCCGTGTTGTCGCTTACGAGTGCAAGAGGCTCACCGAGAGACACATCCGTGTCCGCACTCATCTTAACTATCTGCTTCATAAGAGCATCGCGAGTACTCTCGCTGATAGTCGCGATTATGGGGTTAACCCTTGCTACCATAGAGCTTCCCGTCGCAAAGGCAACCGCAATACCTGTGTCAGCATCGGTGGCAGTAAAGCCGTTCTCATTGTTGACAAGGCGGAGGTAATCAAGTGAGGGGTCAGCCGCAACGACTGAAAGCGCCGTAGGTTCTTCCGCAACGTAGCCGTCGATAGCACCGCTGTTAAGAGCAACAAGGAGCTGTGAAAAATCCTCATATTCTTTTACGTTGACGTTGCCGAGAGTGTTGAGCGCGTCAAGATGGAACGTTCCGGTCTGTGCGGCAATGGTCGCGCCGTCAAGACACGAAAGATCGGTCGCACCGGAGATATCGACGTGCTCTCTTCCTCCGCAGGATGCGAGGGTAAGAGTCGCAAGCAGAATGCAGATAACTGCAACAATTGAAATTAGGGTGATCGTTTTTTTCATTTTTGTCTACCTTCCATTAATTGAATTTTTGCAAATTAAAAAGTCGGAGCAAAGTGCTCCGACGCAAAAACCCGCAAAAAAGGTACACATTCGAAAGCAGCACTCCACAAATAATGTGACAGTCAAACGGATATTCTCCGTTTGCCCAGCAATCCTGCCCTCAAAAAGCAGAATAACTTCGGCGGTATCGCCTTTCACGCTGCGCCATCGGTGTTTGAGCACCCGCGCCGCGATACTATTCTTAACCGCGCCTCTAACTATTCTTTAGTCCGAATATTTAATTGACTCGATTATTGTAGCACATATAGCGCATGTTGTCAATAGATTTTAAGCAAAAAATCGGGAGATTTTTGCATTTTCCCTTGACATTTTAATATATTTATGATATAGTGAATAAGTTGAATAACGAGGTGTAGCGCAGGTGGTAGCGCGCCAGTTTCGGGTACTGGAGGCCGCGAGTTCGAGTCCCGCCACTTCGACCAATTTAAGCGGTTTTTACCGAAAAAAAGCCGCAAGAAACACTCTTGCGGCTTTGCACTTTTTCAATAACTGTCCTTTATCTGTATCTTAATATATTTGATTTTCACCTTATCTATTACATTCACCAAAAAGTTCAAAAACGGATTCGAAGTAAAATTTGAAACAAAGGGGATGATTTTTTTGAGTTGTATTTGTAGTTGTATAATCGGCATTCTGGGTGGGTCGGCCACTACCGTGTTTGCTGGGGATTGTAGTCTGGTTGCTTAAAGGAAAGATTTTTATTAGGATGCGCTAAATATAAAGGGAGCCACGTGAGGTTCGATCCCTCAGATGCCCCACCAAACTTTGACCGTCATGTTTGTTCGCGACGGTCTTTTCTTTGTCTACTGCACCGCATTTTTTGAGGGCTGACCGTTTGCTTCGGTCAGCCCTCTGTACGTTTATGCGGTTTTCATTTTTGACTTTTCAGCTTCGATTTCCGCTTTTTTCTCTGCTATCATCTTGGCAAGTGATTCCTCGCATTCTTCTCTCGTTTTAGCGTAAACGTTGAATTTCTTTCGCTTGCCATCGGCGAGTCTTGGATAGAAACTTCCTTCCCACAGGCTGTCATTGATCTAATACACACATCCTGTGCCTGGCTTGCAGTATTTGGGTTGCCACGGCTCGAAATTTTCGTCAACCGCGCTCGTTTCCTCTATTCTCGTCTCTACCTTCGCTTCGGGCATCGGTGCGTCTGTACCGCCTATTTTGCGGTCGATTTTGACCGATGCTTGGGTTCGCATGGTGTCGGTCACGTGGGAATAAATGTTGAGGGTGGTCTCCGCGCTGATCTGCCCTATCATATCGGATAGGGTTTTCACATCCATGCCGTTTTCGAGTGCCATGGTTGCGAAGGTGTGGCGCAGGTCATGGAAGCGGATATTCTTGCATCCCGAGCGTTCAAGTATGAGCTTGAATCTGCGGTGTATTGCCGTGGGGTTTCTCGGCTCTCCTTGTTTGACGGGCGATGGGAATATCCACTCGCAGGTCTTACTTTTCTTCATTTCGGCGAGTATGGCTACCATATAAGGCGGTGCACGACGGTTCTTATTGAATTCTTGGTCTTGGGTGGTTGTATTACGATCTTGCCACCCGCAGGCACCACGACCTCTCTTGCTATCCGCAGGCTGCCATCGGTGAGATTGAGGTCACTCCATTTGAGCCCGAGTATCTCACCTCGGCGCATGCCCGTGGAGAGCTCGAGAAGGAACAGCTCGTAGTATCCTTCCTCTTTGGCACGTGCGAGGAAGCGACCGATCTCGGCAGGTATCAGCACCTGCATCTCTCTGCCTTTCTTGGGCGGTAGCTTACAGCCAAGGGAGGGATTCCTTGTGATCAGGTTTTCTGCCACCGCCTTTTCAAGTGCCGAACGGCATCTTGCGTGACAGGAACGTACCAGTCGATTGGATACACCTGTACCGCAGGTCTCGGAGTATTGAAGCCTGCCGTTCTTCTTGAGATTTGCGTAAAACTGTTGCAGGTCGTTCTGCGAGAGCTTGCAGAGCGGTATCGTGCCGATGGATGGGATGATGTGCTGATAGATGCAGTTTTCGTATCCGGCTCTTGTGGTTTCCCTCAGTGCAGGTTTGCTGAAGTTCTGATACCAGAAGTCAAGCCAATCCCCGAAGGGCATGTCCGGCTTGAGTCGCTCTGCAACCTTGCCGAGCTCTTCTTTCAGTGCTTTTAGCTTTTCTTCGCACTCATATTTTGTTTTTGCGGTTACATTTTTTGTCTTGGGATTGCCTTTTTCGTTGTAGCCTACAACGATTCTGCCTTCCCAGCGGCCGTCCGTTCTTTGTCGGAGAGTTCCTTCTCCATGTTTTCTTTTTCTGTTATTCATAATTGCCTTCTCCTGTTGTAACTAAGGCTCTGACATCGCAAGCCGTGGTTTGCTCGTCACAGCCTAAGTTACTGCCAATCCTTTTTGCCCCTTCATCTGCCACCGGCAGCGGTCGCAAACGTCCCCTTGTTTTCTCTTATTCTTTGCCATCTGTTTCCTCCGTTATTAAGAATTGTTGCATCATGCTGTTGACTACCGTCATGGCATTGCGTTGCATATCGCCTGTTACGTGGGTATAGGTGTCCAGCGTGAAGCTGGCGTTGGTATGCCCGAGGATGCCTGCCAAGGTCTTGGGATCCACGCCGCCCTGCGTTGCGTGGGTCGCAAAGGTGTGGCGAAGGTCGTGAAAGCGTATCAGCGGAAGCTCGGCGTTTTTCAGTATTACCTTGAGCTTGCGATAGGCGCTGTTCGGGTTGATGGGCTGTTCGGGGTGCATGAAATTTGGGAACACCCACTCGGTGATAGCCGTCTGCTTTCGATTTTTCAGCAGTTCAGCTACGCTTGGCGGCAACTGAATACTGCGGACACCTGTTTCGGTCTTGGTTTCGCCGTTTACCACATAAACCTTGGCATCACCGTTGTAGGTCAGACCGGCGGACAGGGTATCGATGAAGGTGTACTCAGACAGGTAGGTGGACTCGGAGGTGATGGTAGGCAGGGTGGAGATCAGCTGGTAGTCGATGACATCGCCGTCAGAAGCGGTGCCGGTGTGAGCGTAGCCGTCCTCGATATCGTCGGTGGTGCCTTCGTGCTTGCCGGTGTCGTCAACATTCTCACGCAGGGTCTTCTCCAGGGAGGGAATGCCGGTCAGGTTCTTGGGATAGATGGTGACATCGTAGATCCAGCGGGTGCCGCCGTCAGTGGCATTGTTGCCGTTAACAGAAGTCATGGGGATGGACACAAAGAAGGGGTTACAGGTGCTGGTGACCATTTCAGGGACCTTGGTCTCAATAACCAGGTACAGGCCCAGATCCAGATCGTTAGCCATGGACTTGCCATAGGAGTCGGTCAGGGGCATTGCGGTGCCGCCGTTGGCAGCGATGTACTTTTCCAGAGCGTTCTTAACGGTGGTGGAGTTGGTCTGCAGGCCCAGTGCCAGAGCGTCGATCAGAACGTCGGACTGGTAGA
>CALGCW010000039.1 GCA_937884385.1 uncultured Clostridia bacterium
TGGTTGCTCCCAACGGCAATACAAAACCCGTTGTCTCTTTCGAAATGCCAAGTTTGTTTTCGCATGTTTCCATGTTGATAGGCAGAGTCACCATAGACGAAGCGGTAGTGAATGCAATGATTTGCGGACGAATCATTTCGCGCATAAAAGTTCGTATTGATACACGAGAGAACCCTCCTACCAATAGCGGATACACCAATAATCCCATGATGGCGATGCAAAGCAGGTAAACCCACAACAAGTTTACAATGCGTAGCAGGATGTCGAAACCGAACGTACCGACGGCTATACCCAGAATTATACCGAGCAAAAGAGACGTATGTATAAGCTTCTGTACCCTATCATACCTCTTCGCGCCTATTGCCTGCGCTACGCAAATACTCGTTCCGACACTAAAGCCTATGAAAAAGTTAACTATAAGATTTATCAGCGAACCGCAAGCGCCAACCGCGCCCATAGCGAAATCGCCCGCAAATCTTCCAACGACAACCATGTCCGACGCGTTGTATAAGACCTGTAAAAGTCCCGTCGCCATAAGCGGCAGGGAGTATTTCAGCATTTTTACAAGCAGATTTCCTTGCGTCAGATCGTTTATCCGAGACGTCTTTTTGGTATCCGTCATCTTGCCTTCCCCTTTTAGCATTTAGTAAATCGTGTGAAATAACCGCACGGTATCTCATTATAATTATAAACCAAAGACAAGAAAAGTCAAGTGGTTTAAAGAAGTTTATTTGTTAACAAATTAAATTTGATTGACAAAGGATTTTCCTTGTGTTATAATTATACGGTAGCAATAAAATGGAGGCTATCTTAGCATTATGAAGCTGAATTTTGAACAGATAAAAAATATAATAATCGGAGCCGTACGCATTGAGGAAGAAAGCGGCGCGGTGAGAGCCTACAGATTCACAAAGGAGCAGGACGAGCTTTATAAAGCGAGAAATCCCGATTTCTACCATAAGTCCCTGACAAGCGCGGGAATTAAACTCCTTTTCAAGACGGACAGCAAAAATTTGTTCTTGAAAATGAGAACGGCTTACGGAAGTTCAAGGCAATACTTTTCCTTTGACGTTTTCGTCGACGGCAAGCCTGCGGGTTATATCGACAATTTTTCCAATGCCGACCTGCCTCGCGTCTACCCTCAGGCAGAGCTTCCTGTGGGTGTGTTCTCAAAAACACTTCAGCTTGGAAACGGTATAAAGACGGTCTGCGTTTATTTCCCTTGGTCGGTAAAGACGTTTATTGAAGAAATAGAGGTTGACGATAACGCTCTCGTTGAAGCGATAAAGCCCTCAAAAAAGCTTATCGCATACGGTGACTCGATAACTCACGGATACGACGCTCTCCGCCCGTCAAATCGCTATATCGCAAGGCTTGCCGAGGCTTTGGATGCCGAGGAATACAACAAGGCTATAGGAGGCGAAGTGTTCTTGCCCGATCTGTCAGAGCTCAAGGATAGCTTCGTTCCCGACTACGTAACCGTCGCTTACGGCACTAACGATTGGAACTGCATGGACTCCGATACCTTCAAGCATAGATGCAGAGCCTTTTACGAAAACCTCAGCCGTAACTATCCCGACACCAAAATATTCGCTATCACTCCAATATGGAGAAAGGATATTAACGTCCCAAGGTCCTTCGGCGCATTCAGTGAGCTCGAAACTTACATAAAGGACGCCGTTCGCGATCTTGAAAACGTCACGATGATCTCCGGCTTCGATCTTGTTCCGGAGGACGAAAAATATTACGCCGATCTTGTCCTCCACCCCAATGACGAGGGCTTTGACTACTATTTTAAGGGCTTGTATAATAAGATCAAGTCTCATATTTGATAAATATACAGAAAGGATACCGCTTATGATATATATGTGTTATATTGTATAGAAACCAATAAGTTAATAACTTGGAGGTTTCTAACCTCCAAGAAAATTTAAGGAGGTAATCGCAATGGCGAATTCGTTCCAGCTTGCTCAGAAGTATCTGCCTCTTCTGGATGAAGTTTACAAGGCAGAGTCCAAGACCGCTATCCTCGATACCGTTCAGGATCGCGTCCGCTGGTCTGACGAGTATCACACTTTCTACCTGTTTGAGACTGACATGGTCGGTCTTGGCAACTACTCCCGCAACGATGGCTTCGTGCGCGGCGATGTGACTGCCCAGTGGAGAGCCTATGAGCCTCAGTGGGATCCCGGTCGGCAGTTCCTGGTTGACCGCATCGACAACGCCGAGAGCATGGGCATGGCCTTTGGCCCTCTGGCTGGCGAGTTCATGCGCACCAAGGTCGTTCCCGAAACCGACGCTGTGCGTTTCGCCACCTATTCCAAGAACGCCGCAGACAGCATGAAGACCGCCGAAAGCATCAGCACTGGCGCTGGGGCTGTCGCCGCTATTGATCTTGGCACTGAGAAGCTGGACGATGCCGAAGTCCCGTATGAGGGCCGCATTCTGTTCGTGAACCCGACCATGTATCGCTACCTCAAGAGCGGCATTACCCGCTACACCATGAACGGCGAGAACGGCATCGACTACAATGTCGAGATGTACAACGATATGCGTGTCATCACCGTTCCCTCTGGTCGCTTCAACACCGCTGTGACCCTGGCTACTCCCACTGCCCACGACGGCGCTGGCGGCTACACCGCGACTGGCAGCACCATCAACTTTATGATCGTGCATCCCTCCGCTGTTATGCAGGCTGTAAAGCTGGCGAATCCCCGCATCTTCTCCCCCGAAGTTGTACAGGAGGCTCAGGCTTGGATGTATGACTTCCGTCAGTACCACGGCGCGTGGGTCAAGCATCAGAAGGCCAACGGCATCTATGTGAACGCCCCCACTGTTGTGTCTGCGTAAAATAAGCAAAACGGGTAGGGGATAAAACCCCTACCCAACCGCAAAGGACTGAAAACTATGACGGATGCTCAAAAGCTGGCAACTGTACAGACGCTTCTCGACGATGGCACAGGTTACCTGCCGAGCGATGAAAAATTGAACACTTATCTTTCT
>CALGCW010000040.1 GCA_937884385.1 uncultured Clostridia bacterium
GGAGCCTTTGACACAAGTATTCTTCACTTGCATTTTATTTGTTTTCTGCTCACCGGCAATAGCCTCTTTTGAACCACGCGACTATCGCGTGGTTTTCTTTTAACAATCAAAAAGCACCTGCTCAACTTAGCAGGTGCTTTTATTTTGTTTTGCATCAAGCGTAAACGAGAATGTTGAAAACTATTGCCAGAAGGATCATACCGATACCAATAAAGAAAGTATCGTAAGAAACGGGTCTGTTCTTTCTCTTCTCCGCCTTTCTGACCTTGTATTCATAATAATCTTCTTTAGTAGTTAACATCGATCTCGGAATAAAGAAATTCAAAAACGATTTAACACTGAAGCTAAATATGTCAAAAAATCCGGTGGAACTGACACGGAGCAGCGCTCCAAAGCCAAAATTTAGAAATCCGATTATTATGAAACCGTCCGCTAACGCGTAAAACACGGATATTCCGCCCTCGATCGTGGGATTTGTATACCTTGAATAGGCAATTCCCACCGCGAGGGACAGGTCAAGAACAAGCAGTATTATACGCTTGATCCATTTTTTCATATTATCATCCATTTGTTATTTCAATTCCTTTGAATACTGTTCAAATTCTGCAGAGTTGCAATATACAAAATGTCCAGACTTGATCTCCCTGAGTGTAGGGCCTTCCTGGGTATAATCGTGAGAAGCAAGAGGATTATAAACGATTCTCTGTCTCTTCTTTTCGTAGATGGGGTCAGGAAGAGGAATTGCAGAAAGCAAGGACTTCGTGTAAGGATGAAGAGGATTGCGGAACAACTCATCTGCATCTGCAAGCTCAACGAGCTTACCGTAGTACATAACGCCGATTCTGTCTGAGAAGTACTTAACTACGGAAAGGTCGTGCGCTACGAACAGGATGGTAAGTCCAAGCTCCTCGCGAAGGTCATTAAGAAGGTTAATTACCTGTGCCTGGATAGAAACGTCAAGCGCGGATACGGGCTCGTCGGCAATGATGAGCTCGGGCTCCATAATTACCGCACGGGCAACACCTATTCTCTGCTTCTGACCGCCGGAGAACTCGTGAGGATAACGGGAAGCGTGCTCCTTAACAAGACCAACGAGCTCAAGCATCTTAAATACCTTTTCGTCGATCTCCTTTTTGTCCTTCATACCGTTAATGATAAGTCCTTCTGCGATGATATCGCGAACTGTCATACGGGGGTCGAGAGACGCGATGGGGTCCTGGAAGATCATCTGGATCTTTGTGATAAGATCCTTATCGCAATGCTTATGATCGTGAACTGCGCTCTTGATCTCAGCCTTCTGCTCGGCGATGAACGCCTTCTTAGCAGCGATCTTCTCGTCGATGGAAGCCTTAACGCTTGCCTCGGCATTCTTTGCCTCTGCCTTAAGTGCTCTGATCTCAGCCTCTGCCTCTTTTATTGCCTTTTTATAAGAAAGTGTACCTGCTGCAACTCTTTGTCCCTTGAAATATACACTACCGGACGTGGGATCGTAAAGACGGATGATGGTACGTCCCGTTGTGGTCTTACCGCAACCGGATTCACCAACAAGTCCAAATACTTCGCCCTTGTGGATCTCAAAGCTTACGTCATCAACAGCCTTGTTGAAGCCGAAATACTGACAGAGGTGGTCAACCTTAAGCAAAACTTCATTATCTTTATAGTTAGCCATTACTGTTCACCTCCGCGTTTTTTCATTCTTTCAATTCTATCCGTTACGGACTTGGGAGGTTCTACCTTCGGTGCATCGGGATGGAGCAACCAAGTAGCTGCCTCGTGTGTGTCGGAAATCTTGAACATCGGGGGCTGCATCTCAAAATCGATCTCAAGCGCATACTTGTTTCTGTCCGCGAAGGCGTCGCCAACGGGAGGATAGATCATATTGGGAGGTGTTCCCGGGATCGCTTCAAGACGTGCCTCGCTCGTATCAAGGTCGGGCATTGACGAAAGGAGTGCCCAGGTGTAGGGATGTGCGGGAGAGTAGAAGATCTCTTCTGCAGTACCGCATTCTACGATCTTACCTGCATACATAACGGCAATTCTGTCCGCCATATTAGCAACGACACCAAGGTCGTGCGTGATGAATATGATAGAGAGCTGACGCTCTTCTTTGATCTTGTTGATAAGCTCAAGGATCTGCGCCTGGATAGTAACGTCAAGAGCCGTTGTGGGCTCGTCACAGATAAGGATGTCGGGGTTAGCCGCAAGAGCGACCGCGATAACCATTCTCTGTCTCATACCGCCGGAGAACTCAAAAGGATACTGTCTGAATCTCTTTGCGGGCTCGGAGATACCAACCTCTTCCATAAGCTTGATAGCCTTGTGCTTAGCCATACTCTGAGTGACCTTATATACGGACTCGGAAGCGTTCTGCTTGAAGAAATCGATAAGATCGATGGTCTCCTTTGCATAATCGCGCTTATCAGCATCGGCAATTCTCTGCTCATAGTGCTTGATAAGTCTCTCAACTACGCTGACGATATCCTTCTTTGCATCCTCAAGGTTGATAAGAGCTGCGGGAATGACCTTCCAGTCGGGTGTCTTGCCCTTCGCAACGAGCTTATCAAACTTAGCCTGCTGCTTATCGTGAGCCTTCTGAGCAGCATTATTCTTGGGAATAGCTGCAAAATAGTTGTCGATCGCATACATCAAGCTGGTCTTAAAGGTATATGCGATGGAGTCCTTGTGGATCTCAAGCTTGTCAATGGACTCTTCAACCTCTTTGATCACGGATTTAGCGCAATCATAAGTGGTCTTTCTGTCAAGCATACCGTCCGCAGCAAGTGTGGGGATGGCATTTCTCGCAAATTCAAGCGCTTCTTTCTTCTCCTTGTAGGAAACGAGCGCGGAATAGCGAAGCGCGATCTCGACCTTCTTAAGGAAGTTCACCATAAAGTGCTCGTCAAGATACTTAAGCAAGTACTCATTGAGCTCCTTTACGGGCATATCCGGAAGGGGCTGATCTGCAAACTTGAGATAATAACCCATTCTGAAGAAGTCGGGCGCGTCCTTGTCGATAGCTTCGTCAAGGATAGTCTTTGCTATGCGAAGCTGTGCTTCGGTATTTGCATAATTCTTATTTACCTTATTATCAGCCTTGTAAATGCCGGGAAGGTCTTTTGTAAGAGCCTTTATGTCCTCAGCCTTATCGCTGACAACGTATGTGTGTACTACCTTACCAAGAAGGTTGCAGATCTCCTTGATCTGATCCTTACCGTTTTCAAAAGCATTCTTTTCGATGTGGAAGAGCACGTCATCAACGAGCGCAACCGCCTCAACAGCGGATTGATAAGCATCGTTGTATGCTCTCTGAAGCTCGGTGTGCTTGAATTCGAACGTATCGAAGTCCTTGCACATCTTTTCAAGCACGTCTGCCGCTTCTCTTTCAACGTAAACGCCCGAAACATCGGTATATCCACCCTCTGTAATTGCCTTTACAAGTGTTTTCTTGAGAAGGTCAAGTGTGGAGTTGAAAGCGTGCTTACTTGCTTTTTGTCTTGCCTTGCCCTTAAGGATCATAGCCTCTGTGAGCTGCTTACCTATTCTCATAATGGGGTTAAGGCTGGACATAGGATCCTGGAAGATCATTGCGATCTTGTCACCTCTGATACGGTAGAAATCATCCTCAGTTATCTTGAGGAGGTCCTTGCCGTCATAGATGATCTCACCGGACTCAATGATTGCATTGCCGGCAAGAATACCAAGGATGGACTTTGACGTAACGGATTTACCGGAGCCGGATTCACCAACTATCGCAAGAGTTTCACCTCTATGAAGATCGAAGTTGATGTTTCTAACCGCCTGTACCTTACCGTTCGCAGTCTTAAACGATATTCTTAAATTTTTTACTTCTAATTTCTTTTCCATATTATCAATCCTCGATTCCCTTCAGTGATGGGTTGAATGCGTCGCGGAGACCGTTACCGAAGAGGTTGAACGAGATCTCAAGCAAAGAAATAAATATCGCAGGCCAGAAAATGATGTGCGGGAAGGTTGAAAGCATACCGTTACCCTTTGAAAGCAACGTACCAACGGACGTTTCGGTTGAAGATTCAAGGTTAACGATACCGAGGTATGTCAAGCTTGACTCAGAGAAGATAACTCCGGGAATCATAAGCACGCTACCCGTGATAAGCGTACCCATTGCGTTGGGGAAGATGTGCTTAAACATAAGTCTGGAATCGCTTGCACCGAGTGTTCTTGCAGAAAGAACGTATTCCTGGCGCTTAAAGCGATAGAACTGCATACGCGTTCTTGCCGCCATACCGAGCCAGCCTGTCAGAATAAAGGCAAACACCATCGACCATACAGGACCAACCTTTGAAGCAAGATGCAACTGGAAGAGTGACATAACGACCATTGAAGGCATACCGCCGAGAATGTCGGAGATTCTCTCCATTACAAGGTCGATAGCACCGCCGTAGAAGCCCTCAATAGCACCGTAGATAGCACCGATGAAGAGGTTAACTGCGGATATACATACAGCGAGAACAAGTGAGAAACGTGCACCTGCCGCAAGACGGGTGAGAATGTCCTGACCCTTCTGGTTAGTTCCGAACAAGAAGCTTGCTTCGTGACCGTAACGGTAAGTGAAGTAATTATCAAGCAATACACGAACTCTGTAAGAACAAGTAATGGTATCACCAATTCTTGTACCGGATACGAGAGCATAAAGATATGTGCCATCGTCACCGTCAATTCTCAAGCTGTCATAATTGTAATATTCTTCTGAATACAATATTGAATTAAATCTGCTCGTGGTGGATTTTGCATAGCACGCAGTAAGCTCTCCGTCTTTAAGACGGGGATTGCCCTTTGTGTCCGTTGCATACCACACGTTAGGGTCGTTCTGCTTTGCCTTGGCAATGAGATCCATGTTAAAAGCACCCTTTGCTTTTGTATCCACGGCAGGATAGATAAGCTGAATGCCGGTGTCGTTCTGCCATTTCTGCATAGCTTCGAACTCTTCTGCGGTAACGTCAATAAAGTCCATACCTTTAGCGATGTAAGAGTCAACTCTTACATCGTAATAATTTGTATTTCCTGCAAGATATTTATCTTTAGTGATCTCTGTGATAGCAGGATATCCCGTCTCTTTTTCGAGAGCGTTGAGCATATTGAATCTATGCTCGTTTACAGTTTCCTCGCTCGTTCCGTCCCAGAAGCCTGTTCCTTCGAAAAGAGAGCACTCGGGAAGAAGGTAGGAGTACTTAAGATACGTAGTATCCGTAAGGCTCTTGGAATAATTTGTTTCACAAAAGATCGGAACAAAAATAGCGAACAATACAAGTATACAAATAATGATAGCAGCCACTACAGAGCTTTTATTCTTGCAAAAGCGACGAAATACGTCCTTTGCATAGCTCATCTGCTTAGTATCAAATTTCTTATCACCCGTTCTGCGATTGGGATCGGCAAAACGGAATTTTTCTTTTGGTATATTCATTTTTTCCATTATCTTTCTCCCATTCTGATACGAGGATCTACAAATCCGTAGCTCAGGTCAACAACGATACCCGAGGTAAGACCTATAAGGGTATAGAAGGAGTTGAGAAGCAAATAGAAGTTGTAGTCACGAGTGTTAATTGAACTAAGGTAAAGAGGACCAACTCCGGGAATACCGAAGATCTGCTCAACGATAAGAGAACCACCGATAATACCGATAAATTCACCGAGGATCATCGGGAAGATCGGAACCATTGAGTTTCTCATAGCGTGACGAACAGTTGCCTGTCCGCGTGTAAGGCCCTTTGTTCTTGCAAGAAGCATATATTCCTGCGTAAGGACCTCACAAAGCTCGGCTCTGGTATATCTTGCAAGACCTGCAATTGTACCAAGACCAAGCGAGAGGATCGCGGGGACGAGAGAAATAAACATCTCCCAGCTAAAATAGTCATTACCGGGAAGCATCTGGAGTGGGAATCCAAATTCACCGCCGGTCCATTTGATCATCTGGTGACACAAAATATATTGAATAAGGAAGCAATATACGTAACCGGGAACTGAAATAAACACCATAACGCCCGTTGAAATAAAATGGTCCTGCCATTTGTTTTTCTTAAGCGCAGCGTAAATACCCAACGCCAGACCAACAGGAACCGCCAATATCATAGTATATACGTTAACGAGCATTGTGGGAGGAAGCTTTTGAATAAAGACATCCCATACAGAACGGCTGGGATACATTTTTTCAGAAGCGCCCCAGTTACCGCCCAAAAGAGTCTTTGTAAGGAATATCCAATACTGCTCGGGCAAGGGCTTATTATATCCTAATGCTTCGCGTTGTGCCATAATAATATTGTATGAGTCACTTCCGGGAACCGATGCCGGTGGTTCATTAGGCAAAAGCTTTACAAGGAAAAAGCACATTGTTATGATGACCCAAAATACGAAGAGCATCAAAGCAAGTCTTTTTAATACATATTTGAACATGTTTTACCCCCAATCCGCAAAACTTGCGAAAATGTTTAGATTTTGTTGTTGTAATATTGTTTTTGATAAATACTGCTATTCGCAAAAAAAGAATTTGTCTTATTAACATACCGGTATGCTGCCCGATTGTTAAAGCAAATTGCATTTTAGTGTGGCTTCTGCTGCGCACTTAAAGCTATTAATTTTATATCCCAAGGCTACCACACACGCAAAAACCACATTAAAATGCAATTTTTCTTAATCAAAATTACTATTTTTTGAGTTTGTGCGAATATTATTGTGATTTTCCAAATACCCCAATAATGCATAATTCCCCCCGAGAGCCTAAAGGCCCTCGGGGGATATATTCAAGCAAATTTACACTTAAATATTAGTTGTATACAAGGATACCGCCCTGATCCTTAACGTACTGAGTCCAAGCCTCATCAGTATAGTTGTATGTCATATACTTGATGCCGCCACGACCTACGCCGTATACGTACTCTTCATTACCATAGTTAACCTTGTAGCTAAGAAGAGATGCGGATGCTTCGTTATGAGTAGGAATCATATCGTAGTTTCTAAGAACTGCGCACTCAAGAGCAGCAAGGAGAAGAATTCTTTCTTCAGGCTTGTCGTCTGCGTTACCGCAAGAGTAATCCTTAGTTTCGCCTGTGGGCTCGCCGTCAGCACCGATTTCCTCGATTTCGACTACTTCACCCTCAATAGCGTATGTCCAGTCAAGAACGGAAGCTCTGTATGTCTTGCCGTCAAGTTCGAAGTCCATCATAGCTGTGGATGTGTTCCAAGCCTGGTCATATCTGTACTGGTCGTATGTGTAAGCACCGATAAGTCCATAGGGGTTAAGTGCGGAACCAGTCCAGCCTACTCCGAAGAGCATATCAACTACGCTTGTTCTGAGAGCCTCACCGAACTTCTGCTGAACGTATTCAGAGTCATTGTAAGAGAACTCAAGCTTACCTTCAAGCTTTGTACCCTTAACTGCCTCTGTCCAGCAGCTCTTAAGGAACTCAAAACCGTTTATGTAGAAGTCAACCTTTGCGGGCATACCGATCTCGATCATAACCTTTTCCTGACCGTCGTAAATGCCTGCTGCTACTGCTGCGTCATAAGCCTGGTCGAAGAGTGCCTTAGCACCTGTAAGGTTGTAACCTGTGATGGAGTCGATAGCTTCATCCTTGTTTGCATAAAGCTTACCGGGGCCGATATCGTCCTGAGAGATACCCCAGAAGTCAAGAAGTGTATCCTTAGCTGCTTCTTCCTCACGGTACATAACACCGAGATCGGGGTTGGAGCAGATCATGTCGTTGAACAAACCAAGACCGATGGAGCCCATGGGGTCAAGAGCCTTGATGAAGTCCTGACGGTTAAGAGAGAAGGAAAGAGCCATACGGAATTCCTTCATTGTCTGAACGGACTTGTCGTAACCTTCGTGTGTAGCTTCCCATTCAGCAAATACTGCCTCATTGGGGTTCATAGCGATAAACCAAGTGGAAGCGCCGTTTGTGTAGTAGAGACGCTCAGCACCAACGTAATCGTTGATGTTCTTTGCTTCAAGGCCCTTGGATGTAAGTTTACCCTGAAGGAATGCCTGCATAGCTGTGTCGCCGTTTTCGATCCAGTCATAAACAACCTTGGTTGTCTGGTACTGACCTGCGTAAGCGGGATCGTTGTAACCGTACCACTGATCGTTGTGCTCAAGAACGATCTGCTTGTCAAGCTCGAAGCTTGTGAGCTTGTAAGGACCAAAGGACTTGTAGTTTTCTACAGTCTGTGCATATGTGCTTGTGTAAACACCGTTCTCATCGAAAGAAGAGCATGCATCGTATGTAGGAATGTGTACGAGACCAAGGTCGCCTGTAAGGCTGTAGTTGAGGTAGAAGCCCTCAAGAGGATCTGCAAGGATAAGAACGAGCTCTGTATCGGAGATAACTCTGATACCTACTGTATCCCACTCTGTTACAGGATATGTGTCGGATGTAAGGAAGAAGTGGAGCTCTTCGTCGGGCTCTGTCTGCCACCAACCGATAAGTGCATCCCAAGCTGCCTTCATTGTAGCGTCAGCCTTGATTTCAGCAAATGTCTTGCCTTCCATAGCTGCAGCTGCTTCTGCTGTGAATGCAGAATCCTTAAGGTAGTTATTGATAAGGTAAGATGCACAGTTAGCTGCTGTGTAAGATGCAGGGAATCCCATCAATGTTCTCATTTCACACTCAGCGTTGTTTGTAGCTTCGCTGGGAGGAGCAAGAGAGAATACAAGCTTGCTGTCAAGGTCTTCGGAGTATGTATCGAACATATTTGTAGCAACAACTGTTACGCTTCTGCCACCGTAGAAGTAATCCTTAGCGCCCATAATCTCCATATCGCCGGAGTAAAGGGAGTCAGCTCTCTTGTTGATAGCCTTAGGATCAAGAAGTCTCTTTGCGGACTCATAGAAATCATTAGCTGTGATAGGTGTGCCGTCTTCCCATCTGAGGTCGTTACGAAGAACGATCTTCCAAGCTCTTGCTGTTTCGTCTTCATCGATTTCCCATTCGTCACCAACGTAGTCAGCAGTAACGTCGATGGGCATCTGAGCTGCCATCTCGGGAACGATTACGAAACCGGTTCTATCTTCGTTATAGTCGAATGTGTAGAAACCAACAGTTGTGTAACTGAGGATTTCGCCCTCAGTGGAACTGTCATATCTGTGGGGGTTCCAGTGAGTGGGGAACTTTGTCATATAAGCATTGTATGTGTAGTTACCTTCAAGGCGAACTACTGCGCCACAACCTTCGTTATCGCAAAGGAAGTCGCCATCAGCGTCTACGTGAGACGTGCAAGCGTCAGGCGTGGGTGTGCCCGTTGTAGTTGTTGTTGTCGTTGTGGGATTGAAAATGTCACAAGAAGCAAGAACAGAAACCAACATTACTACGCAGAGTACAAGAGAAAGAATTCTTTTCATTGTTTTTTTCCTCCAATAAATTTTTTCATATCATATATCCCAAATATCTTAACCCGTTTTTTACGGCAACTAACGGTGTTAATCTTTTCGAAATTATGTATGTACTGATTATACCACAAGGTTTTTCGCTTGTCAACAGATTTATTGCGGTATTTTTTGGTTTTTAAATTATATTTTGCATAATATCACTAAAATATAGATTTTTTTGCGCCGTTTTTGTGCATTTTGCACATCACTATTCAACAATTTTGAATATTTTCATCGCTTTAAAGGGCATTTTTTACCTGTTTTAAAACAGTTTCCTTCATATTATATTATATACCCCATAGAAAATGTGTGTTTTTATATATAAAATAAAAAAATTAACAATAATAATATTTTGCTATTTTTTAAAAAAGTTTTTTGTTTACATATGTATTTCGATGGTGGTTTTTCTCATCTTGTGTTTCATATAGAGGCAAAAGCAGAGCGAAATACTCCCCTGCCCCGCCTACACATTCCATTTTTATGAATTTTTACCCGTTTTTGGCTTTATTTTTGCAAATTGTGGCTCCTCGCGCAGAGCGCGAAATGCAAAATGCAGAGTGCAAAATACAAAATTGGAATTTATCGCACAGAAGTTACAAAGGAAAGAAGATGTTCTTTTTTTGAAAAAAGAACCAAAAAAACTTTTGATCAGCTTCGCGGCAAGATTTCGCGCAAATTGTGTTGTGACGTGTCACA
>CALGCW010000041.1 GCA_937884385.1 uncultured Clostridia bacterium
TAGTCAACACGCTTACCGAGAAGGTTCTGACGGAAGCGTCCCTGCTTACCTCTGAGCATCTCGGAAAGAGACTTGAGGGCTCTGTTGGAGGGGCCTGTGACGGGCTTACCTCTTCTGCCGTTGTCGATAAGTGCGTCAACCGCTTCCTGAAGCATACGCTTCTCATTTCTGATAACGATCTCGGGCGTACGGATCTCAAGAAGCTTCTTAAGACGGTTGTTTCTGCTTATTACTCTGCGGTAGAGCTCGTTAAGGTCGGAGGATGCAAATCTTCCGCCGTCGAGCTGAACCATAGGACGGATATCGGGGGGAAGCACGGGGATAGCATCAAGGATCATCCACTCAAGCTTGTTGCCGGACTTGCGGAAAGCCTCAACTACCTCAAGACGCTTGATGATTCTCGTCTTTTTCTGTCCCTTTGCTGTGAGAAGCTCTGCTTTAAGCTTCTCAGAAAGCTTCTGAATACCGCTTACGCCGTTTTCATCCACTTCGTCAATGTTGTGAAGCAATTCCTTGATCGCCTCAGCGCCCATTCCTGCTCTGAAGGTATTACCGTACATTTCGCGGTAATTCCAATATTCCTTTTCATTAAGAACAGTACCCACCTGAAGGGACTCAACGCCCTTGGGTGCTTCAAGAACCACGTACTCTGCAAAGTAGAGAACCTGCTCAAGATGCTTGGGAGAAATGTCAAGGATCATGGGTATTCTTGCAGGAATAGCCTTAAAATACCAGATGTGAGCAATGGGGGTCGCAAGCTCGATATGTCCCATTCTTTCACGTCTTACCTTTTTGGTCGTCACGTCAACGCCACACTTTTCGCATTTATGAACGCCCTTATTGTGCATATTCTTATATTTTCCGCACATACAAGCGCCATCCTTGGTAGGACCAAAGATACGCTCGCAGAAAAGACCGCCGATCTCTGCTTTAAGTGTTCTATAGTTAATAGTCTCGGGCTTCGTTACCTCGCCGTAAGACCATTCTCTGATCATTTGTGGGGATGCAAGACCTATTTTTATGGAATTAAATTCATTGTGTTCCATTCGTATATCTCCTTTCCCTTAATTAATCTTCATCGGAGAAATCATCGAAGTCGCCTTCGTAGATATCACCAAAGAATCCGTCGTTATCATCTTCGACGTCACCGTCGGCGTCCTCGATAATAAAGTTATCCTCAACGTCGTCGGTCTCAACGTACTGTTCAAGCTCATCGTCATCCTCTGCCTTGGGGTTGAACTCTCTGGTAGAGTATACGGGAAGCTCTTCCTCAGCGCAAAGAGTGTTGAGCTCTATCTCGTTTCCATCCTCGTCAAGAACGCGGATATCAAGGGAAAGAGACTGAAGCTCTTTAACAAGAACCTTGAAGGACTCGGGCACGCCGGGAGTGGGAATATTCTGTCCCTTGATGATGGCTTCGTAAGCCTTTCTACGTCCGTTGATATCGTCGGACTTAACGGTAAGTATTTCCTGAAGCGTATAAGCCGCGCCGTATGCTTCAAGTGCCCAAACCTCCATCTCACCGAAACGCTGACCGCCGAACTGTGCTTTGCCGCCAAGGGGCTGCTGTGTTACGAGAGAGTATGGACCGTTGGAACGTGCGTGGATCTTATCATCAACAAGGTGATGGAGCTTGAGGTAATACATAATACCGACAGTAACAGGGTTATCGAAGGGCTCACCGGTACGTCCGTCGTAAAGAGTCGTCTTACCGTCAACCACGCGGAGCTTATCCTCTGCAAGAAGTCTTGCGATGAGTTCCTCGTCGTTTCTCTGCTCTTCTGTAAGTCTTTCTATTGTCTTTTCACCGTTCTCGTCAACTGTAAGGGAGATAAGCTCCTTGCCTGCGAAATTCTCGCCTGCGCGGATCTCACGGTAGAGACCTGCAGCCTCGAGGCACTCAACGATATCTCTTTCGTTTGCGCCGTCGAATACGGGAGTCATGATCTTCCAACCGAGCTTTCTTGCCGCGATACCAAGGTGTACTTCAAGCACCTGACCGATATTCATACGGGAAGGAACGCCCAGAGGGTTAAGAACGATGTCAAGGGGTGTACCGTCGGGAAGGAAGGGCATGTCTTCGGGAGGAAGGATGCGTGAAACGACACCCTTATTACCGTGACGGCCCGCCATCTTGTCACCAACGGAGATCTTTCTCTTCTGCGCAAGATAGATTCTTACGCTCTTGTTTACGCCTGCGGGAAGCTCGTCGCCGTTTTCGTGTGAGAACACCTTAACGTCAACAACTATACCGGATTCACCGTGAGGAACACGGAGGGACGTATCTCTGACTTCTCTTGCCTTCTCACCGAAGATCGCGCGAAGAAGTCTTTCTTCACTCGTCATTTCAGTCTCACCCTTAGGAGTGATCTTACCGACGAGGATATCGCCTGCACGCACCTCAGTACCCTTCTTTACGATACCCTCCGCGTTAAGATCCTTGAGAGCATCGTCACCAACGTTGGGGATCTCTCTTGTGATCTCTTCCGGACCGAGCTTCGTATCACGAGCCTCGTGCGTGTATTCTTCTATATGAAGAGACGTATAAACGTCGTCTCTTACAAGCTTTTCATTAAGGAGTACCGCGTCCTCGTAGTTATAACCTTCCCAGGTCATAAATCCGATAAGCGCGTTCTTACCGAGAGAGAGCTCACCCATATCCGTAGCGGGACCGTCGGCAATTACCTGACCGATCTCAACTCTCTCGCCTCTTTCAACGATGGGACGCTGATTGAAGCAAGTGCCCTGGTTGGTTCTCTTGAACTTGATAAGGTTGTATGTTTCCTTGTGACCGTCCTCGCAAAGGATAACGATCTTGTCTGCATCAACGTAGTCGACAAAGCCTGCGACTTTGGACGCAATTACAACGCCGGAGTCAACTGCTGCCGCATATTCCATACCCGTACCGACGATGGGAGAGTCAGTCACCATAAGCGGAACTGCCTGCTTCTGCATGTTAGATCCCATGAGCGCACGGGAGTTGTCGTCGTTTTCAAGGAAGGGGATGCAAGCCGTAGCAACGGATACCATCATCTTGGGCGCAACGTCCATATAGTCAACGGTTGCAACGTCAACCTCAACGATCTCCGTCTTATCACGGGCAGTTACACGGTTTCTGATGAAGCAGCCGTCCTCGTCAAGGGGCTCGTTAGCCTGTGCTACGATGTAGTTATCCTCAGTGTCAGCAGTCATATACTCGACCTCATCCGTAACGTAGTGACGAACGATACCGTTTTCCTCAACGTGCTTAACCTTGCGGTAAGGAGCCATAATGAAGCCGTACTCGCTGATCTTCGCGTACGTTGTAAGATAGGAGATAAGACCGATGTTAGGTCCTTCGGGTGTCTCGATAGGACACATTCTGCCGTAGTGCGTGTAGTGAACGTCACGGACATCGAAGGAAGCTCTGTCACGGGAAAGACCGCCGGGACCGAGCGCAGAAAGTCTTCTCTTATGAGTAAGCTCTGCCAAGGGGTTGTTCTGGTCCATAAACTGAGAAAGCTGTGATGAACCGAAGAACTCTCTGATAACCGTCACGATGGGTCTGATGTTGATAAGAGCCTGGGGAGTAAGCTTTTCGTTGTCCTGAGTGGTCATTCTCTCTTTAACGATCTTGTCCATTCTGGAGAAGCCTATTCTCATCTGGTTCTGGAGCTGTTCGCCTACGGAACGGATACGACGGTTGCCAAGGTGGTCGATATCGTCGTACTTACCAACCTCGTGAGTGAGGTTGAAAAGATAGTTGATAGAGGCAAAGATATCGTCTCTTGTGATGTGCTGAGGACGGAGCTTAGCCATATTGAGCTTAACGAGCTCCTTGAGCGCGTCGATATCACCGCCAACCTCTTCAAGAAGAGAGAGGAGCACGTCCGTCTTTACCTTTTCCTTGATACCGCAATCGGTAAGGTCTGTTCCGATAATATATTCAGGTTCTATTGTGTTGTTAGAGAATACTCTGATAACGTCACTGTTATCGAGCTCGAGAGAAACGGCGTTGACAGCCGCATGTGCGATAGCGTCTGCAACCTCTCTTGTAATAACTGTTCCCTTTTCGTAGATCACTTCGCCTGTAAGAGGAGCAACAACGTCCTCTGCAAGTCTGTGATCAACAATACGGTCAGCGATATTTACCTTCTTGTCGAATTTATATCTTCCGACGGGTTGGATATCATATCTTCTTGCGTCGAAGAAATAATTGTTAAGAAGTGTGTACGCTGACTCAACAAGCGGGGGCTCGCCGGGACGGAGTCTCTTATATATCTCCTTGAGTGCTTCAATTCCCGCGCTCGTGTGATTTTTCGCCGCAAGGTCCTCACACTCGTCCTTCTCAAAGGTCGCGTGGAGCATCTCCTCGTTACCAAAGATAGCGTATATGTCATCTCTTGTTTCAAGAGTAGAACGGTAATCCATCACCTTACCCTTATCGTCGGTCTCGTCGCCGGGAACAACGCCAAGAGCACGGATGAGCATCGTGATCGGAACCTTTCTGTTCTTATCGATACGCACCCACACTACGTTATTTATATCTGTTTCGTATTCAAGCCAAGCGCCGCGATAAGGAATTACCGTTGAAGCATACATTCTCTTACCGGTCTTGTCTATCTCGGATGAGTAGTACATACCGGGAGAACGGATGATCTGAGAAACGATAACGCGCTCTGCACCGTTGATTACGAAAGTACCTGTCTCTGTCATAAGCGGGAATTCGCCCATAAATATATCACTCTGCTTTACCTCGCCCGTCTGCTTGTTGGTAAGACGAACGTTGACCTTAAGAGGAGCTGCATAGTTTACGTCTCTCTCCTTGCATTCCTCTACGGTATACTTAGGCTTAGAGTCGATCGAGTAAGAAACGAACTCGATTGAGAGATTTCCCGAAAAGTCTGTGATCGGGGAAACGTCGCGAAGGACTTCTGCAAGTCCCTCTTCAAGGAACCATTTGAATGACTCGGTCTGAATCTCAACAAGATTGGGAAGCGGAAGAGTGCTTCTGTTCTTGGAAAAGCTCATTCTCGTGGTTTTACCCTGTTTGTGTTCTCTGATGTTGATCATTAATACAATCACTCCATTCAAAAAATTTCATCGCAGTAAGTGCTGCAAGAGCATACACTTACCTCGTGCTGCCGACCGCCCGTTTTTTACCTTATTTATATATAAGCGCCGTTTTTCGCCAATATTCAAAGTTCAAAAAGGACATAGTTAGCAATTATATTGCAGTTTACTATTTTATCACAATGACAATAGCTTGTCAAGGCTTTTTTGAAAAATATTTCCTCATATATTCCAAAAATTATGAAAAAATTTTAAAACTTTTTTTAAAAAACTATTGCATTTTGCAAAAATGTATGGTATTATACACAATGTATGGACGAGAACACTCGCACACCCTCTCAGGTGCAGGTGTTTACTGTTTCAGTATTTTTACAAGGAGGGTAAAGGCTTTGGCAAATATTAAAAGTGCAAAAAAGCGTATAAAAGTTATTCAGGCTAAGACATTGCAGAACAAAATGTTCAAGACACAGCTTAAGACTGAAATCAAGAAATACGAAGCAGCTCTTGCAGCAGGAGACGTAGAACTCGCGCAGGCTACTTACAAGGCAGCTACAAAGAAGATTGACCAGGCAGCTTCTCGTGGCATCATCCACAAGAACGCAGCAGCTCACAAGAAGAGCCAGTTCACAAAGAAGCTCAACGCTTTGGCATAATCAATTAAAAATAAAAAGGCGGACACCTCTCACCGTGTCCGTTTTTTTATTTGTAAAAATCAAAAAATGCGATATTTTTTGCACAATATTTATTGACATTCTCTTATATGTTTGATATAATTACTTTAACTATGAATATACAATTTCTTTTGATCGAAAGGAGATCGCAATGAACAAATTTTTAAAGATTGCCATAGTGGTCGTTCTCTGCCTCATCGTCATTCTCACGGTGACACTTTTCGCTTGCGGAAATCAGAACGATAACCCCGGCGGTACAACCACAACTACAACTACATCGACCCCCGGCGGCGAGGATCCCGAATGCACCGAGCATACCGACGCCGACGAAGACAATAAATGTGACAACTGCGGAGCAGACGTCACTTCTGATAGCCCCGAATGCATCGAACATACCGATGCTGACGGTGACAACAAGTGCGACACTTGCGGAGCAGACGTGACCCCCGACACTCCCGAATGCACCGAGCATACCGATGCTGACGGTGACAACAAGTGCGACACTTGCGGAGCAGACGTTTCGAACACCGCCCCCTCAATCCCTACACCCGATTTCACAGAGGTGGACGATACGGTATACGTTATCTCAATAAAGCTCAACGTTCGTACCTCTCCCGAGATCCCAAGCGGTGAAAGCAACATCGTTGCCGAGATCGATGCAAAGTTTGCAACAGCTCTCAATCGCACAGGCTATAACGACGAGTGGACAAGGATCAAGATCGACGGCGTTGAATACTACGTAAAGAGCGACTACGTTTCAAGCAACAAGCCCACTACGGAGTTTGACGAGATCGCAGGCGGTGAAACAGTCTACATCGTAAACGTTGCTTCCGCTATCCACGTTCGTTCCACAACAAATCTTGACTTTACAACAAATATCCTTACTACTCTCAAGCTTGGCGACGAGCTCAAGAGACTCGGTATCGCTCCCACTCCCGACGCAGACGGCATCGTTTGGTCAAAGGTAGAGGTCACTCTCAAGGACGGCTCAACCGAGGTCGGTTATATCAACAGCAAGTATCTTGCATCCGAGCCCGACGGTGATACAGAATCCGATATGGGTATCATCTTCGAGGATAACTCGGATATCATCGAGGTAATCGCAGAAAAGAGCATCAACCTTCGTAAGCTTCCCCTCTTCATAGACGGCGAGGGCGACGCTGATATCGAAAAGATCTCCGTTCCCAATGGCACTCTTCTTCAGAGAATAGGTATCGCTTCCGAAGCAGATGATGAAGGCATCATCTGGAGCAAGGTCCTCTATAAGGACGAAGTTTACTACGTAAGCTCCAACCCCAAGTACATCTCTGTTAAAACTCCCGGCAATGATACAGGAAAGCCCTCAAGCTACTTCGATTACTTTGAGATCACACTTCCCTCCACGTTTGTCACAGTTCATTCCGATTCTCATTCCATCATCCTTGCGACCCCCGATAAGACCGCTTCCGTTTCCATCAGCTTCTCTGGCGATACTCTTCTCTCCGAAAAGCAGTTCGTAGAAGCGCTCATCCACGAAATGGAGCTTGACGGCATCGTTGAGCCGAGAGTTCACACGGGCGTTGTATACTTCGAATTCGAGCTTGTTGAAGAAGAAAGCAACACTACCGTTTATACAGTAGTTGCAGTAGTGAACGCAAGCGAGCACACATACTACACAGTATCCTTTACCGAGGTAGGCACTTGTGAGGAGCTTCAGGCTAAATTCTTCGGATATATGGAATCCATCAGACTTATAAACGAATAATACAAACAAAAAAGGACCTCGTTTGAGGTCCTTTTCTTATTTATTGATCGTTTTCGATTATAGAAAGCGCTTCTTTGATCTCGGAGAAGCCGTAGCCGTATCTGACAAGGGATGCAACTAGCTTTCTCTGTGCATCGGGGTCGCCCGGGAATGTCTTGTGCTTTTTATTAAAGAGTGCAACACAATTGCGGACCCAAGTTTCATCGTCGATCATGCCAAGCTCACGTGAGATATGCTCACTTTCGTAGCCCTTTGCCATAAGCTCGCGATATATCCGCTTCTTGCCCCACAGCTTTCTTATATAGGATTGCACTGCGCGCTCCACGTCGGCCTCCTCGTCGATCAGTCCCATCTCCTCAAGCCTTTGCGCGGCATTTTTTGCGTTTTCTGCGTCGATACCCTTTGCGCGCAATCTTTGCGCAAGCCTTACCTTTGATGAGGAGGAATAAGAAAGCAGGTCACTTCCCCTTCTTATAGCCACGCACTCGCGGCTTATCCTTTCAAGCTCGTCAAATGCGTCAGCATCAACAAAAGCACCCTTGTGGAGTCCAAGCTCAAGATATCTGTCAGTAAAGATCAGAAGCTTGCGTCTCTCGCTTCTTCCCTCTTCATTGCACAAAGTGAACGTCAACAGCATCTCCGCGCCTTCGCTTACAGAGCTCACCGAGATAAGTTCTATCTTCATATCACAAATTACTCATCATCGGAGATGGTCTCGATGTCGAAGGAATCGATATCGTCGTCATCGTCAAGCTCAAATTCATCGCTCTGCTGTCCAAGCTTATCGGCAAGCGCGCGAACCTTCGCCTCAAGCTCATCCATAAGCTCCTGCGAGTTTTCAAACACCTTGCGGGTGTTGTCCTTACCCTGTGCGATCCTCTCTCCCTCGTATGAGAACCAAGAGCCACTCTTTTTGATAATTCCGAGCGTGATACCCATATCAATGAGCTCGCTGGACTTGGAGATTCCCTTTCCGTAAAGGATATCAAACTCCGCAACCTTGAAGGGGGGAGCTACCTTGTTCTTAACTATCTTACATTTTACGCGGTTTCCGTAAACGTCCGCGCCGTTTTTAAGCTGCTCTGTCTTTCTTACGTCGATACGAACGGATGAATAGAACTTGAGCGCGCGTCCGCCGGGAGTGGTCTCGGGATTTCCGTACATTACTCCCACCTTTTCACGGAGCTGGTTGATAAAGATAACCACCGCGTTGCTCTTTGAAATGACCGCAGAAAGCTTTCTCATTGCCTGTGACATAAGACGAGCCTGAACACCGACCATAGCCGCGCCCATATCGCCGTCGATCTCTTGACGGGGAACGAGAGCCGCAACGGAGTCGACTACAACGACGTCGATAGCACCCGAACGAACGAGAGCCTCAGTAATCTCAAGCGCATCCTCGCCGCAATCGGGCTGGGAAACGAGCAATTCATTTATATTTACACCAAGCGCCTTTGCATACACAGGGTCGAGTGCGTGCTCTGCGTCGATGAACGCAGCTTCTCCGCCCTCCTTCTGCACCTCTGCGATGATGTGGAGCGCAACCGTAGTTTTACCCGAGGATTCAGGACCAAAGATCTCGATTATTCTTCCTCTCGGAACACCGCCGATGCCGAGAGCGAAGTCGAGAGCAAGACTGCCCGTATGAACAGCTTGTACCTCCATTTTTGTATTTTCACCAAGCTTCATAACAGCGCCCGCGCCGAAATCGCGTTCAAGCTGTGCAAGAGCAGTGGAGAGCGCCTTTTTGCGCGCCGCCTTATCGTCAATGGGAGCAGCTTTTGCCGCCGCAGTCTTTTTAGTTGCCATAATCATTACCTCCAAAGAGTTTATTTTTCATTCACGAGCCCATTATACACCCTGTTTTTCTATTTGTCAATACATTTTTTTCTTAATTCGGAAATATTTTTTTATGTTTTTTGAATTTTTAATCCAAAATTCCATTTTTGGAATTTAGTAAGTTGACTATTGACACGATCACAAAAGTATGTTAAAATGTTGACTATTTAAACATATCTTGTAAAAAGGAGTAAATAAAAATTATGGCAAACGTATGCGTTATTACGGGCGGCGTAAGCGGAATGGGACTCGCAGCCGCAAAATTTATGCCCAAGGATAAGATCATCGTTATTTCAGGAAGAACACTTTCCAAGCTTGAGGGCGCAGTTGAGGAGCTTAAAGCACTTGGCTACACAGCTTACGCAAAGACCTGCGACACATCAAAGCGTGAAAGCGTTAAAGAGCTCGTTGCATTCTGCAAAAGCCTTGGCGAGATCAAAAACGTTATCAACTCTGCAGGACTTTCACCCGCAATGAGCAACCCCGAAACGATCGTAAGAGTAAATGCACTCGGCACGGTCTACGTAAACGAGGAATTCTCAAAGGAAATGAATGCAGGCAGCGTTATCGTTGACGTTTCTTCAAACTCTGCTTACGTGCTCCCCTCCTTCATTATCAATAAGAAGGATTATAGGCTCGCAGACACGGATGAAGAGAAATTCATCAAAAAGATCATCAAAAAGAGCAATATGGCAAAGAGCGACTACCAAAAGAGTGGCTTTGCTTATTCCCTTTCCAAAAACTTCGTTGTTTGGTATGCGCAGAAGTGTGCGTTCGACTACGGCAAGAAGGGCATTAGAGTTTGCTCACTCAGTCCCGGTCTTATCGCCACCGATATGGGCAATCTTGAGGCGCAGGAGGGCGGAATGCTCATTCCTATGTCCGCAGAGGAAAGAATGGGCAGACCCGAGGAGCTCGGCTTCGCGCTTGCAACCGTTGCAGACGAAAGAAACGGCTATCTCGCAGGCGTTGACGTGCTCGTCGACGGCGGAAGCACAAACGGTATGAAGGAATTCAAAAAGAATAAAAAATAATATCCTCACACAAAAAGGGCTCGCAAGAGTCCTTTTTTGCATAAATTGGGATTTATCGGGGAGAAGTTACAAAGAAAAGATTTTTCGCTTTTTTGAAAAAAAGCTC
>CALGCW010000042.1 GCA_937884385.1 uncultured Clostridia bacterium
TGAAAGAAGAAAATATCCCATATAAGATGCATGGTGTATTCAATAACCATCTTCCTATATCGAAAGTGGAGAGTGCGCCGATTGCAGAGCATTTTAAAAGTAAAACAAATTAAAGAAGGCACAGGCACTTAGCGATTTTGAGTGGCTTCTCAGGAGTATGCATGGATAAATTAGTTAGAAAAATAGAAATTCCGCTAGCTAAAAAGGCGATACAAAAGGCGGGCTTATATATAGTCGATGAAAAGGATCTTGACCGTTTGGCAGAGGTTGCGGCAGATGCATATTGCGACTATCCTCTGCACAATTGGTTCACTAAGGGAAAGTATGATGCTAAGGCATCTAAGCTGATTATGCAAATCTCCCTTAAAACCATGACAGAGGATGCTGTGATCTATGCCGACAGTGAGGAAATCAACGGCTTTGCAGTATGGTTGCCCTTTGGGTTTACGGGAAGTAAAACAATTCCATTTTTAATGAATGGCGGACTAAGTCTTATATTCCATTCCGGTCTTGGTATTATCGGCAGACTTTTGACCTACGAAACCTATGCTATGAACCTAAAGAAAGAGTTCACCGATAATTATGATTGGTACTTATACAACCTTTCAATAAAAAAGGACGCGCAGGGAAAGGGCATTGCCTCTAAGCTCATGCGCCCGATGCTGCAGTTTTGCGACGATGAGCGGATGGTTGCCTACCTTGAGACCAACAAGGAATCCAACGTAAGTCTATATCGTCACTATGGGTTTGATTTGATGAGGGAGGAGCTGATACCGAAAACTCCCGTTACGCATTACGCGATGGTTAGAAAGCCGGATCAAACAAACGAATAAGGAGAAAAAGATGTTTCCATTTGAATTAGAGTTTTTAAAGTGGTTAGAAGGTTTGAGAACAAGCTTTCTTAATGTGTTTTTTGAAGGTATTACGATGCTTGGCGAAGAAACGCTGATTATTTTATTGGTTGTGGCATTATGGTTTGCTGTGGATAAGAAATTAGCGCAACAAGTATTTTTTGTTACTGCAACTTCACTTAGTGTGAACGGTATCGTTAAAAATTATGCACAAGTTCCTCGCCCATTTACAAAGGGTATAAGCTGTGTTCGTCCCGATACGGCAACCGGATATTCTTTCCCCAGTGGTCATACACAGGGCTTTGCAACGTGGAGCAGTTTTTTTGCAATTAAGTTTAAAAAGCTTTGGCTTAGCATTTTAGTTGGTGTATTGATTACTTTGGTAGCTGTTTCGAGGTTGTATCTCGGTGCACATTATCCAAGCGATGTAATCGTTGCCGTAGTACTTGGTGTTGGTCTGTCTGCTTTGGGAAATTACCTTTTTGCAAAAGTGAAAGATACAAAAAAATTGTATTTAGGTGCGCTTCTCGTTTTGACACCGTTTATCGTGTATTTTTTATGCGTTGCTGAACCTTTGTTTGCCGATTTGTTTAAAACCTTTGGCATGGTTGGTGGAATGGTGGCAG
>CALGCW010000043.1 GCA_937884385.1 uncultured Clostridia bacterium
TGCAATGCTTTTTGCATTGAGTTTCTACTCTTATATTGTACCAAATAAGAATTTGCGGAGATAGATAAACTTTAATTAAAGGAGTGCTTTAATGAAGAGGTTCATAACTTTAATAACCACTATGGTGCTTTCGACATCAATCGGACTGTGCGGTTGTGCAGATAATTGCAGAAAAACGATTACCTCAATTGAAACGATGACACTTACTTTGCAAGGAATGAGATTCTGTAGTGTGTATGAAATCACAAACGAAGACGGGAAAACAGAACTCAGGCGTTTCAGAAAAGTATATTCAAATGGAGTAGATACGCTTGAACTTGAGACAAGTGCTGTTTGTGACATTACAGATTTTATTGAACTTATGAATACCTGCGGTGTAATCTGCTGGGACGGATTTCACGGCAAGCACCCGAAAAATGTGAAGGACGGGATAATGTTTGACTTCAGGGCTACCGTAAATGACGGACAGGAAATACACGCCGATGGCTCTGAAAATTTCCCCAAAGGTTACCATGATTTTGTGCGTGAGCTCAATAAAATACTTACAGAGCATGAAGATGACTGATTGATAAATTCCAATATATCGAACTGTTGTGATGTATAGGAAAAGAAAAAATTGCCGCTGAGGAACAAACTCCTCAGCGGCTTTTTGCTATCACTCAAAAGAAACAGGCTTTGTATCACCCGTGGCAAATGCGTTGGGACCGGGATCCGACATGGAGAAATACATTTTCGCGGCTTTGGTGGTGCCGAAATCACGGTTAGAGCCGGAATTCTGCACCTTGTTAAAGGCATCGCGGAACATCTGGTTGTGGGCTTCCTCGCGGTTTAAGAGAAAATCAATGGTCTCGCGCACCTTTTTGTCGTCGATCTGGCGGTAAAGGTATTCGTAAACCACCTTCGCGCGCTGTTCGGATGCGATGTTGCTGAGCAGGTCGGCGCACAGATCACCCGTAACCGTCACGTAATCCGCCGTCCAGGAATAACCCGAAGCGTTGATCAGCCCGGGATTAAGACCTAAGAGCACGTGGGACTGGATCTCACCGCAGGGCACCTTTGCGGCATCCACGTCGTGACCGTTTAAGAGGTTGATGGTCTGCGCCACCATCTCCATGTGCCCCAGCTCCTCCGCCGCAATGTCAAGGAACAGATCCTTGATCTCGGGATCTTTGATCCGAAAGCTCTGGGACATATACTGCATCGCCGCCTTCAGCTCGCCGTTTCCTCCGCCAAGCTGTTCC
>CALGCW010000044.1 GCA_937884385.1 uncultured Clostridia bacterium
ACAACCCGCCGACAGCTTTCTTGTAATATCCCGACCCGTTCAGCACGGCAAAAAACCGTGTCACCGCGTCCGCCGCTGCCGTGACAAGGTTGATGATCTGGATGAGAATGGGTGTAATTGCTGTAATTAGTCCGCCGAATGCCGCGCCAAGTTGTAGCTTCATACGCCCGGCTGCGGCAGACAGGGCATCCATAGCACCAGCAAGTTTAGCGTTCGCTCCGCCCTGTGTTTTACTCCAATTATAGGCGGCTTGTAGACCTTCTTTGAAACCGTCCGTAACGTACCGAATCGCGGTACGGATCGCCCGGTAGAAAGCGATCCGCCCCAACGATTTTACCATTTTACTAAACGCACCAGCCGCACTGTTTGTAGACTTTCTAAGGCTAAACAGGCCCTTTGTGATGCCCGATATCTCGCTGCCAGCTTTTGACGCTGCACGGCCCGATTGACTAACGGCGGAAGTAGCTTTTTTGATAGATGCCGTAAATTCCTCAATCTGTTCGGTTGCCCCGCTTATGTTAGATACTATGTTTAGCGCGATATCTGCCATGTGATGCCTCTATATCAATTCGGTGTGCGTTGTTTTTTCCGTTCCCACTCGTCCTTAAACGCATTAAGTTTTTCAACAAGTTTTTGGCGGGTTCGTCTTATCTTCTCTTGCTTTTCTTCTTCGGACGGCGCAATTATATCAATAGGCTTTGTTATGTATTTAATCTTCTTATTGCTAAATGCGTTGTTGAGCGCGACAGCAAATGCGTTATGCACATATAAGCCTTGTAGCCATAGTTCCTCGTTTCGTTGCTGTATGCTTAGATTGTGATACTCGCGATACGGTACGCATAGACACGGATCGCCGTGCCAGAATTGCTCGTATGTCATTCCGCACAATAGATAGAACGGAAAGACTTTATCAAATATATCGGATTGGTGATTGACGGTTGGCCTCGTTTCGGAACTAACCGTTAAAGGCTCACCGTCATTCTCCCGTTTTTTTCGTCACTCAATGCCGCAAAAGTCTGCGTATACAGATCGCCAAGCCGCCCCCAAAGTCCATCGGGCGCATCGGTAATCCCGCCGATATCGTCCAAAAAAGCATCGGCTTTCTTGCGGTTGATTTCACGCTCATGGTGCATCAAAAAGCTGTAGTAAAACAGATCGGCAAGGAGCGTTGGGTACTTTTCGCAATCCGACAAACTAAACCCGTTGCGCTCCGCCCTCCGCACAACATCACGGTTAAATTCAAGCGTGTACTTCTTCCCGGTTTCGTTGTCGGTCAACTCGATAGGCTTTACTCGTTCCATTTTGTTTCCCTCCTAAAAATATGGTTTGGGGCTATTTGAATACGCCGCCCCAAGGCGCAATAGGTGATTAGTTACTTGCCAGCGTAGAAGTGGTGTCCCAACCGTGAATCTTGTTGGGGGTGATATAAACATCCACCTCTGCAACCTCGTCCACGCTCATGCCGTTAATGCCAAGTTCGGACGGGATGCCAGCGAAGAAGAAGCTGCCAACCGTGGGGACAACGATCTCAAACCAAGTCTGCTTGTTGGACGCGATGCCCGTTTCATAAGCGGACACAACGCCAGCCCAAGCCGTCTTAAACGCGGAAGTAAGGTTTGCCGTAAAGGACAGCGCACCACCGGGGTCTTTAAGGCCAGCAATATACCGTTTCCATACCAAATCGGAAAGATCGGTCACTTCAAGGGTACTCGGTTCCGGGTTAAAATCGGGAGTTTCCTTAATATTGGGGACAATCTGGTAGCCCGTTGTAGGCCGCGTCCCAGCCGTGGTTTCCACGCACCAGCGAAGCCCAACGCCCGCCGTACTAATTTCAAGAGCCATTTCTATTTCTCCTTATTCTCTGTACATTTGTATGATTGTGTTTTCTCCATCCGTTGTAATCGGCTCTCCTGCGATTGCCTCCCAGCGGATTGTGATTCTGTAAATCGTCCTGTCCATGTTCGGTAGCGGCTGCATGAACGTGCGGGTGAATTTCATACCTTGCATGGCAGCGTCTACTACGTTTGCAATGGCCCGCGCCTCTGCTTTCTTTCCGTTCGCCTTGTCGGAGTAAACATTGCACTCATATAGCAAATTCGCCTGATGCTCATTCAAATCATTGTCAAGGCTGCGTCTATACGTTGTGTTGTTTGCTTCGTAAAGGCATACACAAGGGAATGCGGCAGGAACAGCAACATATTCTCCATAGCATTGAGCGTTAGAAAAAGCGGAGCGCACCGCCGAAAACACGGTATCAATGACTTTGTTTTCAATGTCTATCATTGATCGAATACCTCCCGTGCGACTTGCTCCACCATTCTCAATATCTCTTGCTTTGCGTTGTACATTGCCTGTGCGGGCGGGTTGCCGTATGTGTGTTGCCCGTCACCGTACCACCAACCTTTTGGATTTCTCCAATTCGGATTTTCAGGTGTTGGATAATCTGGGTTATATGTCCCCGGCCCGTACCCTTCCGCTTTTGCCTCCGGGTGTCCGTACCCGTGCTTTGAGCCGCTACCAAACTCGATAAATAGCACGGCGTTACCTCTCGCGTGGATCGCGTAACCTTTTTCTGTAGGCTCTACCGTTACGGTCACATCGTTTGGGCCACTATAGATCGCTCTGGAAAAATCCAGACTTGCCCGCACCGCGCCGATTGTAGCCAGCCGTTCGCAAATCGTCCGCGCCTTTTCCTCTAAATCGGACAGGTAGGTAAACAGATCAACTTGTGCGTTTTCCCAGCTTCGCGGATCAAGCACGTTTACCGGAATCTGCTTCACGATATGCTGACCTCTTGCAACAGATACGCGATTTGATTTAGTGATCGCTCTGGTACGCCAGATACAACATAGTTAGGCTTAACTGCTCCGTCATATCCGTTTGCATCGGGCGTTTTGTCAATCCAGATAACCGTGTCGATATCTATTGGACAATTCAAATCGCACGTAACAAGCCGCCGGGTTCCGTTGCTGTTCAAGCCAAACCCTTCAAACTCAACCGCGCCGCTGTCCCAACGGATATTTGCGGAATACTCAACCGGGGCAAAATACTCTAAATCGTATTGGCCCGTAAGGTTGCCGTAATCGTCCTTGCGCTCTGTTTTGCTTTTCAGTAGGGCGTAGTATATGGTTTTGCGGTTCCGTGCCAGCGTGTTCATTTCCCAGCCACCCAAACATACGGGGTCACTTCGCGCAACAAGTCCTCGTCACCAACCGACCCGTATTGGCGGTTGATTCCGTTTTCCTCATGGACGATTTCGCCCTCTGCGCCCCGCCGCAAAAAGTATCGTGCGGCAAGTTTGCACCAAAGCAACTCATATACGGGCGGAATGGCAGCGTTCTCATAACCGCCAAACGGATATAAACGGCGCAAAATAGCCGCTTCTGCGTCTTGCAGATATACGCCCACCAATGCGTCCGTTGCGGACGGATCGTTCTCAACAAGCGTCTGCACGATGCTGATTGCTTCGGCGTTAGTCATTGTGTGCCTCCGATTTGACCGGGGCGGTTTTAGCCGCCCCAGCCGTTAGGTTTTTGTTAGTTAGAGGGAATGGCGGAACCAGCAGTATGCACATAGATACCGTTGGTTTTCTGGGTCTTGACCCACGCCCCATGTGCGTAGCGCGGCTGCAAGAGCCACGCATCAGCCTCTTGATTCTGCTCCGGGCTGAAAATCCGGGTCACGTAATGCTTCATAACCTGAAGCACGGCGGAGGGATGCAGGATCATAAAGTTAATGTTGTACGCACCAGCAGCGGGGGAATAACCACCAGCATCATCATGGGCCGAAGGATTAGCCAGCGTGATAGCGGTCACAAAACGGGGCTGCGGCACGGTAATGACACGCATATCATTGTACATAGCCACGTTGTAGTTCACGTTATCGTCACGGTTCATCACCATGCGGGTGACACCAGCCTTGATAAGACCGTAAGTAGCGGGGGACACGAACAGGACGCGGCCCTCATAGGGAACCTCGGCGTTATCCAGCGCAACGGTAGCAGCGTCAATAGCCGCAACAGCACCAGCACCAGTAGACAGATCGGCGGACACCTTATTGGCAGCAGCCGCACCGTAGGCATAGGTGGCAAAACGGTAAGCGTCAATTTCGGGAACGATGTGCTGACGCTCAACTTCACCCAGCAGACCGCCAAAGGCCATGTTCATGGATTCCTCATTGTCAAGAGCGTCCACCATGTAAGACCGACCACGATCCGTAGACAGCGTGTAGGTATGCCATGCACCATCCACATCACCGGGAACGAAGCCCGCGTTGCGGGAATAGTTACCCATGGCTTTGGGATCAATGGTGTAGATATTGACGGCATTAGCGTTAATAAAATTAACGCGGTCAGCAAGGGTATCAAGAATAGCGGAACGGGATTCAACCTTGTAAATCTCGTCCAGCATGGGGAGGTATCGCTGCGCAAGAGCAATACTGTTACCCACGGGGGCGGTTACGGTAGTAGCCATTTGTTATTTCTCCTTATTTTTTTATTTATTAGCGGGACGAAAGCCCAAAATAATGCCTCATTTTGTTTTCGGCCTCCTTTTCCGCCTGTGCCGCCGTAGGCGGAGTGCCTACGCTCAATCCGGGCTGCTTATTCAAGGATTCCGACAACAACGCTTGTTTCTGGTTATCAAGGAATGTTTTGGTGGCGGCAAAGTATTCATCACTCACGCCATCTGGAAGGGATTTAGCCATCAAATCGGCTGTATTCGGATCAATCCCAGCCGTCATAAGCTGCGCCTTATAGGAAGAAATGCGTTCCTTGTTACGATATGCCGCAAGTTCCTCCTGCATCTGCCGTTCCTTTTCGGCGCGGTCTGCTTCGGCACGTTCCGCTTCGCTCTGCTTCTCTCTCAACTGCTTTCGATAGTTGCCAGCTTCTTCACACGCCTTGTTGTATGCGTTTTTCAGCTTTGCAATATCGCTCGTTTCGGGCGGGGTTTCTACTTCGATCTCCTGTCCAAGTAGAGCCGCAACCTTTTCCTCTGCGGTCATGCCGTCAAAGCCGTCAATTTTAGACGGATCAACTTTGTACTTTGCCATATTCACTTTTCCTTTCGCGATTTGAGGCTTCTCTGCCTTTTTGATCTGTGTTATAGACTTGTCATGTCTGCGCGATTTGAGGCTTCTCTGCCTTTTATATCTACGGCGTTATGCCATTGATAGTGATATGCGACAACGGCAATTTACATTATTCTGCGGAAGTGTAAAATCTCCGGGATATCTTGCGGAATCGCCATCAAATGTGTAAAATCTGCGATCAATGGGAATGGTTGTGCTTTGCAAATAATCGTGAGTGTCCCTGACACGATCATCCATCATGGTTTCCCATGTTTTCATCACGGTTCCGTCAGCACGTTCGCCAACATCCAATATCGAGTCGTTATAGACCCTATTCAAATCGGTGTCCACAACGCGGATGATCTCGTCTACCGTCCCGGCTTCATCGTCAAGGTACTCACTAACACGTTCTTCCCAAGTCTTATCCGCTATCTTGCGGAATATCGACCCGTTCATCGAATCGACCCGGATAGGTATTGGAAGTTCCTCATCGTCCTCTGTCGGTTCGGTTTCCCCGGACAGCATATAGTTCCCTGATTCATTCCCAAACATATAGGCGATAATCAGCATTTCAAGAATCTCGTCAATGCGCCGTTTCTTGTTGCGCTTGCGTTCTTCTATTCCGCCCGAAAAATCATCTTCCAGTTCGGAACGGAGCGTTTCAAGTTGCTCAAACGGTGGTAGCCTGTCCTGCATAGACCGCAAACCCTCTTTCTATAAGAAGTTCGGCCCTTTCCCGCGTGACCGTGATCTTTTCGCCCGGTTCGACAACCCTTTTCAATTCCAGATCGTGATAGATTCTTGTAATGCGGATCGTCACGGGAACGCTCATAACCTCGTCATAGTTCGACTTGCCCGGTGCAAGAAGTTCATCCCATCTGTCCTCATGCGGCGTGTACTTGAAGTGCTTTTTAATTCCCTTGTAAATCTTGTCTACGGGGATTTCGCTCATATCGAACGGGAGGATGATGCTATTCTGATCGTTCAGCCCCATTTCCGCATAGACGGGACAGGGCGTAGTGATGATAGGCACTCCAAGGCTCAACGCTTCAAGAACGGTGTAGCTGTACCCTTCCGTATCGGAAAGCTGCACAAGGTAGTCTGCATCCGCGATATAGTCCGTTACGGTCAGGCACGGCGGCATATAAACCACGTTAGGGTTGTCAATCGGGGCCATGTCATTTGTAAAGACCGTCCAGATAAACGGGATATTGGCACGGGTGAGCGTATCCGCAAGAATCTTCATGCGGTGCTTTCCCTTTTCAGGCGTTAGGCGGGTAGCTGATACAAGGCGAAGCACCTTGCGCGGCTTATCTACAACAATAGGGTTGTAGCACAACTCCACATCATGCCCGGAAATGTCCTTTGCCGTGTCCGCTACGTGCTGTGACACACCGATATAGCGGGTGATCTTCTTGTGTTCGGGCGGGTAAATCTTGCGGGCGTGGTAATCGCTGTGGAGGATAACGCTGTATTCTTTCGCGTCAATCGTTTCAATCGGGGAAGTGTCGAAGTTGAAAAATGCTCTTTCGCAAGTAATGTGTTGCCCGTAATACTTCTTTACGTGAACGTACTTTTGGAGCCGTTCAATTTGCGCTTGATCGCCCGTCCGATAAATTATTAGGATATCGTGCGTCTTTCCGTATTTTCGGGCCAGATTCCAAAACATTGTTTCGACCCCGCCGATTGCGTTAATATCGGCAAAGTAGAACACGTTTTTGAAAACTACCTCTTGTGGTTTTCGATCCAACATAAAGAACCTTCCCGTGGGTGATTGTACCGATATGCCAGTATGTGCGTGAATTTCTCGGTGTGGGGTTTGGCCTGTAAGCTGTCGTTTAACGATTTATCTTCTTCCCAATTCGTCTCCGGGCATCGTGCATCACCAAGAAACGAACGCTTGATAAATTTGTTCCAAATCGCGCCAAGCCTGTACTTAGTCGATTCGTTTAGGCCCACATACCATCCGTTATTGGATATGCCGTCTATGTAAACTATGTCCTCGTCCGTTATGCGGCACATAGCACTTTCCCATGCGTCCGTGATATACTCATCGTCCGCATCAAGCCCCGTCACATAGAAGCCAGTGCAAGCGTCAAACAGGCGGTTCCGGGTGAATCCTACGCCCCGGTTTGTATCGTTACGAAGCAGCCTGATATTCAAATCGGGATGCTCCGCAACATACCTTTCCAGCACTTCCCATGTGCCATCCGTGGACGCATCATCGCAAACGATCACTTCCAGATCGTGACGGCGCGGGATGCTGTCAAGCGCACGTATAACCAACTCTCGCAAGTTGTACACCGGGACGGTTATACTGACTTTAGGCGTTGCCAATAGAGGATTCTCCGTTGTTGTTATCTTCTTCGATGATAACAGCCTCGCCCTGACCATCCGTCTGTTCCTCAACGGAATCGGCCTTGTCCGGATCGCCCCAAATCATCCGTAGGTACTTATCGCTGATCTTCACATCGGACACGGGATCGTTAGAAATGCCAGACTTCGCAAACGCAAGTTCCGGGGCCATGCCAGCCGCCAACATCGTCTGCAAGGATTGTGCCTTGCTCTGGATATTAGCCGTTTCGTTCCTAACAAAGTTCAGTTTGAAGTCAATCGCCTTAACATCAACAATCCCTTTAGTACGCAATACATCAATCAGGATTTCGTCAAAGTAGCGGTTGCTCTCCTTAAACAAGTCCTCCGTGTTCCGGGCGGCACTCCCGGCCTGTTCCCAGCCGTCTCTAAAAATTACCGCGCTGCCCGTGTCGGAAGTGGATCGCCCGCCTTTAGTGGTAAGCGGCATGGAGCAAATGCGTAGGGCCTGTTCGTACAGATCGTTTACAAGCGTTTCGGTCTGCTGCTGATCCAATTCCTCCGACAGAATCTTAAAATCTGCCTTGTTTTCACCGATGCTCTTTAGCGCGATCATGCCCGCCTTGCGGATATCAGCCGCCGTAGTATCATCGTCAAACTGACAGTTTACGGCAATCGCAATACTCTGAATAAACTGCTCAACGCCGTCCACACGGTTGCTCTGGATATTATTGATAGCGTCCAGAATTGTGATAACAGGCTCAAATGCGCCCATATTGACGGAGTTGTACCGATACTCAATGATCGGAATATGACCAAGGCGGTTTACCTCAACAGCGTCAACATAGTTAGCAATAGCGTTGTACTTCGGATAAGGCGTAGTCTTGCGGCCCGTGACAGCACCAGTAAGACGGAAAATCCTGTCTTTTGTGAACACATCAATATGCACCACATCCTCGTCAATCACCATGTTTACGGCAAAGACGGGCTTTTTACCGGGGCGGAGCGAATAGACCACAAACGCACTACGCGGATCAAGGGCATACGCTTTAAGCGGAATGTCAGGATCGTCCGTAGGCTTAACGTACAAGGCGGCTTTTCCGACCATGTGAAACCAATCAGCCAATTCATTATCAGCCGTCTGTTTCCCGGAACGGTAGAGGTATTCATTCAGCTTGTCTACCTTCGATTTTACACCGTTCCTGCGGCTAACATAAAACGCGGGTTCCATGAGGAAGTACCCGTTTTTGAACGTAGTAATCTCGTCCGCATGATTCTCAATAACTTTGTTTAGAATAAACTCGTTACGATCTTTCTTGCGGTGGATAATGGGCTGCAAACCGCGCCGATACCAGTAGAGGTATTCTTCCTCCCACACATTTTGTAGGTGGAATACAAGGGCGGAGTTTACTTCGTCCAATACGTTGGTTTCGTCCAAATCGTCAACGGCAGTAAAAATGTCACGCCGCCCGAAAAGGAACCCGTTTAGAACGGTCTTTGCATTATCTTGTACGGTATTGCTGATATCTTCCAATGTTGGGGGCCGTCCTATGTTTTCCTCCCGGACGGCGGGGAGGTGCCAAGATGCAAAAATGATGAGGTGTGATGGATGGGTGCAGTATGATGTGACTACAAAACAAAATAGCCGTAGACCTATCATCTACGGCATAAATATACCATTATTCAGCTATTATTCAATAAAAATAGGTGTGTCGAAATGTTACAAAGTGGTGATTTTTGATTAGAACGGCCTGTGCATAACGATTGCGGTATTCATATCGGACGAAACGATCATGTTTACAAACATTGCCAAAACATCGGGAATATCATCGTGCTTGTTTTTACCTGACATAGTATACCCGATTAGCTGATCCATGGCTGTCTTATATTCTTTGTCGCGCACCGTTGCGTCCCTAAATAGTACGTGAGACTTAACATATCCCGAATTGGTCTGTATTCTTGCCTCTTTGTTCGTCTGCGTCCACTTTGTTGTGATCGTGGTTATTCCGCCAATCTCCTTTATCCGCTTTTGTACGTTAGACGCAAACAGCGTTCCGCCACGGTTGGATTCAATTCGGCAAATGCGCACTTTGCGATCTACAAGAGCCAGCGCAACCTTTTCTTCCAGCACTTCCACCTTGCCATTGTCGCATACCCACATATCCAAGTAATAGTCCTGCCCGTATTGATAGAATATAGGCATAGCCAGATAATCGTCTCCCTGTTCCTTTGTGTCGCAAATCGCAAGGATCGAATCGGGTTCCTTGTCCGGGAGTGAGAAGTAATAGCGCAATTCCTCCGGGTCGTACAGACGGCCCTCGCGCTCTATCGGCTCGTTCATGTACAGGGCTTTCCATGACGGATCATCCATAATCTCCCGTTGCTGCCTGTAAAATTCCGATGTGAAGCCAAGGGAATATGGATAGTCAAAATTGGAATTGTCAAACTCGTCAAGGGCTGGGAAAGCAAGGAATTTTGCTTTATGGTTCCTATCATACATCTGTTGCAAGCGGCCTATAGGATCGTTTATACTCCACCGGGTAGCTACGATTAGCTCCTTGCACTCACCTATCATTCGCTGTTTCAAATCGGTATAATACTGTTGCCATATCTTGTCCAGCCTGTCCCGTGACATTGCGGTTTCTATGCCGTCAATCAAATCGTCACAATACAGCAGATTGGAACAGCGCACTTTACCAGCGTTCCCCGATCCGATACTGCTAAACTCAAATGTTTCAAATCGTTTCTGTTTGGCAAGGTCAATTCGGAGGTCTTTACTGTTCGTGTTCACGACAGGGGAATCCGGGAAAACATCGTTGTATAGGTATTCTCCGTCCTTTTCCAGTATGCGCAACATTTCGTCATATACGCCGCGCAAAAAGCTGTTGCTGTGCGATCCGCCAAGGATGGAGAGGGCCGGGTCTTTTCCGCCAAGCCAAGTCATAAAAAATATGGATAGAGTGGTTTTCCCCACGCCGGGAGGCAAACTTATGGACAGTAATTCCAGCTTGCCGTCCGCCAACTCCTGCATAGCGTCCGCAACAGGCTTTAGCTGCTTTCTACGTGGCTCATAAAACCGTTTCTTTTGCGGTCTGTTCCACTCTATGTAGCGGCAATACGCATCAAAGTTTGTGGGCGCATCGAATAGCAGCGATCTTTTGTATAAGTCTACGCAATTCTCCACGCCGTAATACTTGATCCATTCCGCCGCCATCCGCCGTATAAAACCGTTGTACTTCTCGGATCGCTCCATATGGTATTGATCCGGGGCGGTTTTTCCGTCAACGGTTGGTGCGTTTTCTTCGCGGAATTGCCGATTTAGGCTAAACACATCTTCCAATGCGTCCGGGTTCGTCTTAGCCTCTTTCAGCAGTTTCACGATCATCTTTTCCAGATCGGTCATTTTAGGTTGGGGCATACTATACCTCCATTCATTTCCTGTCGATTCCCGTTACGCCCCATGCGCATGGGTTCGGTTCGTCATGTGGCGGTTCGTCATGTTGCGGTTCGTTATGTTGCGTTTCGTCCGATATCGGTTCATCCAATTCGATATCCGCACCGATCTGTGGCGGTTCAATATAGTCATTGTCGGGTTCATCTGCGTCATTTTGCGCCGCATTGTCCGAATTGAGTATATCGGAATCGTCCGCATCGGTCTGCATCGGTTCGCCCCGAACGGGTTCTTCCGCTTCGGGCTTCGCCTCTCTATGGTTTACACGTTTCTTGTAGTCCGGGACAATCTCTGGTTCTTCGGGTTCCTCATTCAATTCGTATGTGGGGCGTTTCGGCTGCTCGGCCTCCGATTCTTCGCGCTCGATCTCCGCCGCCATAATATCAATATCCGCAATCGCCTTAATGCGCCTAAAGATAATAGGCTCATGCTGTCCCTTAATATAGTC
>CALGCW010000045.1 GCA_937884385.1 uncultured Clostridia bacterium
TCAATTCTTTAGAGTGTTGAGTACGAACAGCAAGGACTTTGCCGTTAGCACGCATCACAACAATGTGTTAGTATTAATTTACATTTACAAAGCACAACATTTGCTTAAATGTCTTTTACTTCTCAAATTCACGCAATATATGCATCTGCTCTCAAAAATTCAAACGAAACATAATCGTTCACCTTAATATCGCCCGGAATTTTACTATCAACAATAAAAATACAGTCATCAAGCAGTATTCGATTTTCACCAATGTATTTTCCGGATATTTTATATGAAAAATATCCCGAATTCGTTTTGTTGATCGAAAGACGTTGGTCAAAGTCTTTAACGATATTTTTAGATAATAAAGTAAAAAACTCCACCTTTTCAAAATTATCTTTTGACTTTATGTTGACAGAATCGGCGTAAGATATAAACTCGCCTACCGATGTTTTCACCAACAATGTTGCTTCGTATTCGTCGGTTTCTATAAATGTTATTTTCATCTCTGCTTCCCTTCAATAATGTATCCGATTACTATTACAACACTCGCTCTTTGACACAATATTTCCACCTACATTATATCCGAAAACCGTTGTCTTGTCAAGAAAAAGTAAGGCTGACCCGCAAACGCAGGTCAGCCTGATTTTTACTTATACGTCACCGTTCCGTCTTTATCAATCGTGCCGTCAGAACAATAAACCCTGAAATCATCGGGAAGATCGCTCCCGAGAGTGCCTTTAATTGCCGCAAACCATTCTTCAATTGTGCCATCATAGTTAACTTTTGAAAGAGAATAACACTTATCAAAAACCCCAAACCCGATACTCTTTACGGTTGAAGGAATATTTGCTTCAAATATAGGTTCCTCACTAAAGGCGTAATCGTCAATAGCATCAACGGTATATCCTCCAATTTCCGAAGGAATATTTAGTTTTGAAACCATACCTACTATTCCTGTCACCGTGCAAGTTTCTCTACTGTGATCTAAGGTATATTGCCACTCATATGACGCCATTGCATCAGCAAAGACAATAATAATTGGAATAACAATAATCAAAGCCAACAAAACACATGGAGCTATTTTAGATAATTTCACTGTGATTACCCCCTAATATACAAAAATAGTCAAATTACAATAGCTTGATAAAACAATTAGAATATCAAGTGTACCGAAAATTTATCAAAATTATTTCTCAAAGTAAGACCATCCTTTAACTCATAATCCAATATTTCTTCGTATGTTCCGCTAAATATAATCTCATCATGGGTGCGATTAAAGTCCTCACATTGCTGTAATAAAAAATGCATTTCAGATAATGCTAAATTTTTATGCTCAATGTTATATTGGTGATCTGGTTCAAGAAAAAAACATTTGCCATCAAAGAAAAATTCTATTTCGTGCCCTATTATCATGTCAGTTAGCAAATTATCAACACTATGAATTCCTGTGCGATCACTATGGAAGTCAAATTTATATTCCATATTGAATTCTCCTTTATGTCAAAAATTATTCGAACAAATCAATTGTATATCTTTCAGGGGGATCTTGAGACCAATCCCAAATATGTAAATGCGGAAACTTGTGGGATTACCTGCTGCATCATAAGTGATTGCTGTACCGTCAAAAGCAGTAAGCTGATCATTCCAAGTGTTTCCGTAAGTGTAATTGTACACCTTTGTAGTAGTACCAACTGTGCCCGTAGTATATGCATACTCCGTTTTAGACACAATATTTCCACCTACATTGTACACGAAAACCGTTGTCTTGTCAAGAAAAAGTAAGGCTGACCCACAAACGCAGGTCAGCCCTTTTGCTTTGCTTAATTAACTCGAACCAACACTTCTTCAAAAATTTCTTCAAACTCCTCGATGGTGCCTTGAGTTATGAGGTCTTTTTGAACTATAAAATCATAGTGATTACGTCTGGAATTAAACTTAAAAGTATAAAATTCGCCATGATCTTTAACCGCGATAACATCATCTATCATTCTAAAACTCTCGCGAGAACCAGCAATTTCTGAAACTATCGTTCTATCTTCCAAATCAATGTAAATTCTATGGGGGGCTAATATTCCCCAAATACTCGCGGGGCAAATGATAACCAACAACGGCAACGCGATAACAGCCAAAATAAATATCAGGTATCTTGCAAAATCAATTGAGCCCAAGAGCAAAAACATCAATAACGAAGTGGCAAAACTACTGAACACAAGAAGCTTCTTGTATCTTTTAGAATGATATTTCAATGCTTTACCGCTAATTTTTCCTTTGAATTCAATCATACATAAGCCTCCTTTGTATGTATATATATTATCATAGATATACGTGGAGTTAGTGATAAGAGATGTGCCAATCTTCCTTGTTTTCGCAACTCTGATACCCCTACCGTCATACTGCATATCCACAGTCTTGGAACCGCTTACATATTTAGTGAGAGGCTGACCCACAAATGCAGGTCAGCCTGATTTTTACTTATACGTCACCGTTCCATCTTTGGCAATCGTGCCGTCGGTGCAATAGATAGTATAATCGCAATCATTTTCTTGCCAATAGATTGTATATATCTTCACGGTCTGGTAAGTCCACTACCTGTTTAGATTGAAGTTGAATAACAATTACACCATTTTTACGAATCAACCTCTTTATATCACTTTTTGTAAAACTAAATTCTTTTTCGCTTTCGATGCACTTTAAAATATATGAGGAATCATGATACGAAAACGAATAATGTAACAAACTATCTTTGTTATATTCTTGAAAAGTTTCTTTGATGGCTTTTTTGAACCTAACAAAATATAAAAATACATATACTGATATTGAAATAGCCGCAACCAGTGAGGCTCCTCCTGTAATAATACCATCAACATCTTTGTATACGATTCCTAACGGCAGAAGGTAAACACCCAACAGCAAAAATGCTATAATAAATATCAATTCGTTAATAAATATTGTTAGGATGATTCTGAAAGCCCTTTGCTTAATGCTATTTTCATCGTAAAAATATGTAACCATGATAATCTCCTTGTAAATTTATACAGGTACTGGAATGAACACGCCCGATGAAGAAACTGCAGGAATTACATACTTGACAAACACAACAGCTATCAATATAACTATAGGTCGAATGTATAGCTGATTATAATATGTAATATCATCTACACTGTGGCTTGTTCCAATTCCGGTTTCCATAAGTCCTATCGTAAAATCTATAGATGAGTTTCCAAGAGAAATAGAATAATTTGATTCTCCGATCCCAAAACTATAAGACTGACTATAATCTCCAATGGTAGTTTTCGTTCCTATTTGGTAGTCCCAAAACTTCCACCATTCATCGGGTACTTTTGTGAAAAACGATATAGGCGCAGAGTCGTTTCCTGAAATATTTGTATCGACAATTCCTTCCTCGTATTTTCCAATTAAAAATTCGATTTCAGCGATTTTCGCTATTTTGCGAGAATAGTCTGTATATGTACCAAATAAACCAGATAAATAATTTATAAATTTTGTCCAATCTTGTCCAATAGGGTCAACCAACATCATCGGATTGTTTTTGCAATAAGCATACAAATTCAATCCATTGATAGCATCCGGCTTCAAGTATTCTATCGAATCCGCATTAATAAATCTACCTGTCTGGGGATCGTAATATCTCGTGGTGAGATAGTACATTCCGAGGT
>CALGCW010000046.1 GCA_937884385.1 uncultured Clostridia bacterium
CGGACCGGGGATAGAGGTGTTGCAGACCTTTGCCTTACCGCTTGGCCATGGCGCCGTTTTTTACAACATTTGGATTATATCACAAATTACTGCTCTTGTCAAGAGCTTTTGGGAAGATAAGAATCAAAACATTCCCCAAAAAGCATTGAAAAATCAGTTTTTATGTGTTATAATGAATTAAATATACCCCAAAACACAAGGAGGTTTTTAAAATGAAGAAGATTTCGTTGCTACTCGCTATTTTATTAATGCTTTCAAGCGCGGTGCTTTTGTCATCCTGCGAAGATGTTTGGGCTGCGCCCGTTATTAACGGCACGTCCTTGGCGGACTATACTATAGTTTATGACGAGGACTCTCTCGATTATAACAAGAGAGCCGCAGAATATATTCAAGGCAAGGCTCTTGAGCTTTACAAGGTCGAGCTTGAGATCGTGGACGACGGCACCCCCGCAGGCGAGCACGAGATAGTGGTCGGAGAGACCTCAAGAGAGATCTCAAGCGCTCTTGAAGCCGACACAAAGGGACTTGAATTTGCGATCCTCGCCAAGGGCGGCAGTATTGCGCTTGAGGGCGATTATTTCGTTATTGCGGCTGCTGCATATTTCTTTGTCGAGACTTATGCCACGGGTGACGGCATTGAGTCAAGTGTACCCGAGTCCGTAAGCGTTCACGAGCCCATAGTTAAGGAAGCAAAGAATTATATTATGCTCATCGGTGACGGAATGGGCGTTTACCAGACCAAACTGTTCGATTATATGGAAAATGACCGCGACTATGGCGATGGTGAGGACATTTTCTACGGATATATGCTCCCCTATATCGGAAGCTCAAGAACCGATTCGTATTCGGGCACTACCGACAGTGCGGCAGGCGGAACAGCTCTCGCGTGCGGATGGAAGACCCTTAACGGATACGTTGGTATGAACATTCAGCAAAAGGCAGTAAAATCTCTGACGGAGCTTTCAAGCGAGCTTGGCAAGGCGAGCGCGGTTATGTCAACGGAGACGCAGACGGGCGCAACGCCCTCCACCTTCCTTGCGCACGTTCAAAGTCGCAGCTACACCGATATCCTTATCAACAAGATCTACGAAACGCGCGAAAAATACGGCACCGTGGTTGAATGCGGATTCAATCAGTATGGCGTGCGCTATATGAAGTCGATAGAGAACCGCGTTAGCGAGGTGCTCACAAAGGTGTCTGCTGACGAGGACGGATTTTTCCTTATGTACGAGGAGGCTCACATCGATAAGCATTGTCACAATAACGATATCGAAGGAACCTTTGATGCTCTTGTGAGATTCAATCAGGTGATCGCAAGATTTATGGAATTTGCCTTCTACAACCCCGAAACGGTCATTCTTATTACCGCCGACCATGAAACGGGTGATCTTGTGCCCGATGAAAACGGTGTCCTCACCTATCACAGCGAGGATCATTCCTCTGCCGACGTCCCCATTTTTGCATACGGCTACGGAGCAGAGGTGTTTAACGGTCAGAACGTTGAAAATATTCAGATAGCGCACACATTTGCCGCTTTTATGGGTGTTGACGACTTCGGCGACCAAAGCCAATATCAAAGCTTGACAAGAAAATAAATAAAAAACCACCCGCTTGGCGGGTGGTTTTGCATTTTCGGGCATAGCCCTATACGCTACTGGCTACGCACAAG
>CALGCW010000047.1 GCA_937884385.1 uncultured Clostridia bacterium
GGTCCCTACAAATCAGGAGGTTTTAGGGGTAAAAACAACCATCTTTCACCATTGCTCCTTTTTGTGAATCTTTTGATCTCGAACCTGCGACTTTATGGGGGTATATTGAATTTATATTGTTCTTATGATATAATTTATTTGATGTGATAATGTATATTGGACAATTCATTTCACAAAATGACGAGAAATACATTGTATAGGTGCGCTATAATATAGACACAGGGGGTGGAAGCAATGAATTGGTTAGAAAGTATTGAAGAAGCAATTGGTTATATAGAATCGCATCTAAAGGATGATCTTTCAGTTGAGGATGTCGCATCGCACGTTTATATGTCTTCCGGATATTTTCAAAAAGCATTTTCCATGCTGTGCGGTTTTACCGTAAGTGAATATATTCGAAATCGTAGATTGGCAGAGGCGGGAATGGAGCTCCTTTCTTCAAATGAAAAGATCATCGACATTGCACTGATGTATGGATATGATTCTCACGATAGCTTCACCAAAGCATTCTCACGTTTTCATGGCGTTACTCCTTCTGCAGTTCGGCGTGGCGGTTGCACGATAAAAGCGTTTGCACCGTTACGGCTTCAATTTATTTTAGGAGGAGGCTATATTATGGATTACAGAATTGAAAAGCAGCCGGAATTTGAGGTATTACTCAAAGTCGAGGCAGATCGATTAACCTATTGGAGCGAACCGGATTTGAATGAAAATCAAAAGAGAATGATTTCAGCAAGCAAAACGTATGCCGGATCGAATTGTGGCTTGTATAAGGAAATGTCAAACGATCCTGCGGATTTGGATGGTTTTGGGCTTCACTCATTTCCTGCGGTGACTTGGGCGGTGTTTGTTGCTAAAGGAAGCTCACGCGCTGATGCAAAGCAAAAGACGTTCGACCAAATCACGAAAGAATGGTTTCCGCAAACGAATTATCGATTGGATAATACCTATTCGGTTATGATTTCTTACCAAACGCCTGTAAATCAGGACAACGATGCTGACCTTGGGATTTTTTGGGTCCCGATAGTAGAAGCGTAAGCTTTTGACTGTTTGGAAGATAATATTCTATCTTGTAAGCAAGGGTTCAAAATTGTTGGGTGAACTCACGAAAAGGCAGGTCGTACGACCTGACTTTTTCACGGCGACATTGCGAAAATAAGGAGTATGAGGCATTGAGGTATCTGTTTTTAAACTGCATTCTGCTTGACATATAGTTCTATTTGTGGTACAATGAAGTTGCAATATTTTAGACCTATGGCCTACATATATCAAAAGGAGAAATTAAAATGAGCAGCTTTGAAAATCTTCGCATCGTGGATAACTTCTATCAGACATCTCTGTTTTTCCCGATGCCTACAGTTATCATTTCCACGCTTTGCGAGGACGGTAAAACGAATCTTGGACCGTATTCGCTGGTTCAGCCCTATTACGTAGCAGGCAAGGACTATTACGCTATGCTTTTGTGCTGCCGTAATTCTTCAAATACCGCGCAGAATATTCTGCGCAATGGCAAATGCACGCTTAACTTCATTGATGACAAGCCTGCGACCTTCAAGGAAGCCGTAAAGCTTTCCTGGCCCGGAGACAAGCCTGAGGAAAAGATGCCTAAGTGCAACTTTAAGCTTGAGAAGAGCTTGATAGAGGAAGAGACAGGAGAGGCAAGACCTATGGTGCTTACCGATGCTATCGAGGCTATCGAATGTACGTGGATGCGCGAGCTTGACGGCGCTGATAAGGATGTGGCGGGGGAGCTTAACGGTTATGAAGGACCTTACCACGATTTTAACGGAATTACAAGCAAATTTGGAGCGCATTTCATTCTTCGCGTTGATAAGATACTTATGAAGAAAAAATACAGTGATGCTATTATCAACGGTGTCAGGGCAAAGGATTTTCCCGCGCTTCCCGTTGACTATGGTTACCGCGACTCTAAGAATTTCTGGTTCCACAGAAAGACGAGAATGAGAGCAGAGCTTCTTCAGGTAA
>CALGCW010000048.1 GCA_937884385.1 uncultured Clostridia bacterium
GTTTGCTGGGCGCGCCACTCAAACTTCAGCTTTGTGTTGATTATACGCGCGGCGTTTTTTGGTGTACAGGGGTTCCCCGAAGCGAGCGTAGCCGAGTTTTGGGGGTTCACGGGTCTTTTTTCAAAAAAGAACATATTTATTTCTTTGTATCTTTTAAAAATGAGCGTATTGTTATTAAACCAGCCAAAATTTTGCGGTACAAGCAAAAAACGTGAATATTTGCATAAGATTAGGCAAGAGAAAATAATTTGGAGGAGATCTTATGTTAGCCCTGTTATTGAGCTTAATATTTCATATTTTTCACGTTGTGCTGGGGGTTGGTACCCCCAACAAATTTCCGCCGCCGCTATCCCTTGAGGAGGAGGGGCAATGCTTTGAGCTTGCCAAGGAAGGTGATGAAGCCGCGCGGCAAAAGCTTATTTTACACAATCTGCGCCTTGTTTCGCACATCGTCAGAAAGTATTATTCGGCATCGCCCGAAAGCGAGGATTTGGTATCCATCGGCACGATAGGGCTGGTCAAGGCTGTGGACAGCTTCAAGATCGAAAGCGGCACGCGCTTTGCCACGTATGCGGCAAGATGTATTCAAAACGAGATACTAATGCATTTTCGGGCGCAAAAGAAGCGCACGGGTGAGATATCCATCAACGAGACTATAGACGTTGACCGCGACGGGAACCCTTTGACCTATATGGACATCATCTCAACGAGCGAGGACCTTGGAGAGGAGCTTGACCGCAAGCGGCAGGTGGAGCAGGCTCTGCGTCTTGTTAAAAACACTCTCGACGAAAGAGAAAGGCAGATAATCACGATGCGATACGGCCTTTTTGGGCTTAAGCAAAGCTATACTCAAAAGCAGATCGCTTCAAGGCTGAATATTTCGCGCTCATATGTCAGCAGGCTTGAAAAAAGCGCGCTTGAAAAGCTACGCCAAGGGATGAAATGATAAAAAGCCACCCGTATTGGGTGGCTTTTGTTCTGCGCTTAAACTGCGAGAGCTATGTTTATTTCAATTTTGCAAGCTTTGAAGCGCGGGCGATAACGACGAGCTTCATATCCTTTGTGAGTGGTGCAGCGGGGTCAAGATCGACGTGCACGGTATCGCCTTCCTTGATGGCGATGATATTAAAGGAATGCTTCTTTCTTAAGTTGAGCTCGATAAGGTTCTTCCCTACCCACTCGCTCCTCATCTCAAGCTCGACGATGGATACGTCCTCGGAAAGCTCGATAACGTCAACAAAACCCGATGAGAGGAGATTTTTTGCAAGTCTGATACCCGATTCCTTTTCAGGAAGGACGACCTTATCTGCTCCCACCTTACTGAATATCCTTCCCTGCGTTTCGTCGGAGCATTTTGCAATGACTGTTTTTACTCCGATCTCCTTACAGAGCATAATTGCCATTACGTTTGCTTCGAGGTTTGAAGCCATTGCGATAATTGCCGTATCAACATTTGCTATTCCAAGCTGCTTTATCACCTCTGCGTCAGTCACATCGGCGCATTTGCAATATGGAATATCCGCGATGGCGGAATTGACAAGAGCTTCGTTCTTATCCACTGCGAGCACGTCCGCGCCGCTTGCGACAAGCTCCTTTGCTACTGCGTAGCCGTATCTGCCAAGTCCAAAGACTGCATAAGATCTATTTATCATACTTATTCTCCGTTCTATCCGACGCTTATTTCTTCGGTCGGATTCTTTATATTGTTTTCGCTTTCCTTTTTATACGAGAAAGCTACTGCCAGCGAGATGGGCCCTATTCTGCCAAGGTACATCGTTGCGGTTATTATCAGCTTTCCAAGTGTGCTGAGGTAAGGCGTGAGATTTCTCGTCAATCCCACGGTCGCCGTTGCGCTTACGGTCTCGTAGATGATATCAAGGGCTTCGGCATTTGTTGTGAATGAAATAAGCAACGTCGATATGAGCATTATTGAAAAGGACATCGTAGTGACCGCTACCGCCTTGCGCGTGACCTGCTTTGAGAGCGAACGGTCAAAGAGTGAGACTTCTTCTTTGTTCGTTATCACGGAAAACGCCGTGCAGGCAAGAACAACGAGGGTGACCGTTTTTGTTCCTCCCGCAGTACCCACGGGTGAGCCGCCGATAAACATCAGAAACATTGAAACAAATGCCGTTCCGCTTGTCATTTTATCCTGCGGGATGGTAAAAAAGCCTGCCGTTCTCGTCGTCACGGATTGGAAAACGGATGCTTGGATCTTTTCGAAAAGGGACATATTTCCGATCGTTTCGGGGTTTGAATATTCGAACGCGAATATCAATGCCGCGCCGCCGACAATGAGTATCAAGGTCGCGGTGATAGCGATTTTGGAGTGCAGAGTGAGCCTTTTGAAGCATTTTACACCCCTGCTTTTAAATTCCTTCATCACGCGGAGCAGATCCCACCAGACGATATATCCAAGACCGCCGAGCACGATCAGCGCGCAGGAGGTGAGGTTTATTATAGGATCTGTTGCGTAGCCGGAAAGGCTATCGGGGGCAAAAATGTCTATTCCTGCATTGCAAAATGCAGAAATTGAATGGAATATCGATATCCATATTCCTCTTGCTCCGAAATCCCTTACGAATACGGGCATACAAAGGAGCGCGCCGGCGACTTCGACAGCAAGTGTGCCGATAATGACCTTTTTGATGAATCTGGAGAGCCCCTCGAGCGAATTGAGATTGAATGCGTCGCTGATAAGGCGGCTATCCTTAAGCTTCATCTTTCTGTTAAGGGCGATCGAGAGCCCCGCGAGGACCGTGATAACACCAAGTCCGCCTATCTGTATTAGTATGAGAATAACTATATGTCCGAAGGTGCTCCAGGCGGTGTAGGTCGGAACTGTCACAAGACCCGTCACGCACGTTGCCGTCGTTGCGGTGAAAAGTGCGTCAACGTATGGAACGCTCTCTCCCGTTGCGGAGCTTATCGGAAGTGAAAGCAGGACGCTACCAATTAGTATTGCAAGCAAAAAGCTGAGCATTACCAGTTGGGTGGTCGTAAGTCTTATTCTGTTTTTCACGCTCTCACCTCTTTTATGTGGATTTCTTATTATTTATCAAAATAGGGGTACATATCTACCACCTCTTTTTCATAGAGGGGTGCGTATTTGTCCTGATAGTAGTTTTCGTGAACGATATCGTTTGCGTCAAACTGACCGTCTGCGCCGACGTTTATTACTGTGCAACCGCGCTGATATCCCTTATTTCCGATATCACCGTATGCGATATAGTCCACGGTGTAGCCGTAGGAAAGCAGAACGCCCTTGTAATTCATAACGAAATTGTTGAAATGGTCGTGACCGTAGAACATCGCCTTCGTGTTGCCGAGCTCAACGACCTTTTCGAAGAGTCCCTCCTCAAGTCTTGAGCAGTAAACTACCTCGTCCTCCTCACCGTCGTGGCCCGTAAAGGAAGTGAGATCGCCCTTGAGCTCTCTTCCGTTAGCTATATATTCGTCATAAGCGGTCTTTACCTCTCCGAGAGGGATGTGGAAGAAGAGCAGGCTGCTTTTGGGCGCGTATAGCTCTATTACATCCTCATACCAATCTATCTGATCCTGCTTGATGCAATCGTAGTTCCAGAAAAGAGAGTCGATGAGTCCGCCGAAAAGGTCGGTATTGATATATGCGTGGGAGTCGATCATAATAAGGCTCTGTGTCACCTCGCCACTCGTATTCTTTATGTTGATGATGTGGTTGCCCATTCCGGACACGCCCTCAGGGGAGTTCATAAAGAGACAACGCTCAAGGCTATCGTCGGAATAAAAGCCTGCGACCGCTTCTCTTCTGTAATAGTTATAGGGCTCGTCGTCGTGGTTGCCGAAGGTGACTGTCCAGTAAACGCCGAGGTTCTCCATAAGACGGATGAACATATCGTGCGCGTACTTATTGTTTATCGTGCCGCCGATGCCTATGGCATAGGCGATGTCACCGGTGATTATTACAAGGTCGGGCTGCTCTGCCTTAACCATTGCCGCAACCGTATTTATTGCTTTTTTATCGTCCTTTGCGTTCAAAAAGCCACCGCTTAAGTGAATATCCGTCAGGTGGAGGACCTTGAAATCCTCGTCGGTGGTGAAATACCAATTGCCCTGCGCGTCCTTTTCGGGGTGGAGCTTTGGCGTGACTGCCTCGGATTTGAAGGTGTCTATATATTCAGCCATTTCTGCGGCATTCTGCTCGTTTTTGAGAACGAAAATGCCGAATATTCCGCCTATCACCAACAAAACCGCAAGTATTATCAAAAGAACCTTTGCCATAATTTTTCCGCCTTTCTGTTTTGGGACTTCTTCCCTTTTTTACATTTTAGCACATTTTTTATCCAATGTAAAGTATTTTTGCACAATGTAAACAAAATATTAATTCTCTTGCATTTTTTGCCGCGTTGTGATAAAATCGACTTACCAAATATATCCGAAAGGAGATCTTTTATGTTGTTAAACAAGAAAAAAGGTGCGGCTTGGGTGGCGATCGTGGCGGTGATACTCGTTATCACAGCGATCTTCGTTGTGTTGGCTCTGCTTCCGAAGCCCCAAAGCTATAAGGGTGAAAATCCCCTTATCAAGAGTGGTGAGCTTCCCATTCTCGTTGCGCATCGCGGCGGTGACGGTGAGTTCCCCGGAAACACTCTTGAGGCGTTCTACAATGCCTACGGCGTTGACGAGCGCGTGATAATGGAGACGGACATCAATATCACCAAGGACGGCGTTCTCATTCTCTGTCACGAGACTTATCTTGATAAGAGGACAGACGCAAGCGGTGATATTATCGATTGGAACTATTCCGATCTTATGGAGCAAAAGGTCAATTTCGGCTATCACAACGACATTGACAGCGGTGAGCTGACTATCTTTACGGATGAAAGCGGAAAAGAGGTCAAGCCCTCGGATCTTGAAAATTATCCTGAAGGTCTTGAAGGACGCGACAAGGATATCTATCTTGCGACTACTCTTGAAGAGCTCCTTACTGCCTTCCCCAATAATATAATCAGTATTGAGGTCAAGCAGGGCGGAGACGTTGGCTTGCTTGCTGTAAAAGAGGCACTTCGCGTTGTTGAAAAGTACGATGCCTTTGACAGAGTCATTTTTGCAAGCTTCAAGGACGAGATATTTGCCGAATACAAGCGACTTGACGAGTCGGGTGAGGTGCCCGAGTGCTTTATGTATTCCCCCTCGCTTATGGGTGCGGTCAAGTACGTTGCGCTCTACGTATTTGGTCTTGACGCTTTCTATGACGACGGAATCGCAGTATTGCAGATACCCGTTGAGGAATACGGCATCTCGCTTTCAAGCTCGCGACTTATGAAAAATGCCAACAAGCACAATGTTGCGACGCATTATTGGACGATAAACGATGAGGATGAGATGCGCAGGCTTATTGAAAACGGCGCTGACGCCATTATGACGGACTACCCGCATAAGCTCAAAGAGGTCTTGGATAGCTATTCAAAATAAACACAGAGCGTGACTGCGAAGAAAAAATAAAAAATAATCAGGCTGACCTGCGTTTGCAGGTCAGCTTTTTTGTTTGAGTGGAGATCTATTTGTGCTATCCTTTGAACATTTGAAAAAAGTTTGCAAAAAACCATTGACAAGGCAGTTATATCTGTATATAATGGAGATATACAGTATTAACAGGGGGCGATGGCGTGAATATTTTAATTGACAATAAGAGTGGCGAGCCTATATATAATCAGATCTATAGTCAGATAAAAAATCAAATTATAAGCGGCGAGCTTAAGGAGGACGAGATGCTCCCTTCTATCCGAGGACTTGCGAAGGACCTGCGCATCAGCTTTATCACGACTAAGCGCGCATACGAGGAGCTTGAAAAGGAAGGGTTCATCTATACTCTTCCTGCAAAGGGATGCTATGTTGCGCCTAAAAATATTGAGCTTTTGCGCGAGGAAAATCTGAAAAAGATTGAGGATCATATTGAGCAGATAGCAAAGCTCGCTGCCTCGTGCAATTTGAGCCGCGACGATATTATTGAAATGATCACATTCGGTATGGAGGAACAAGAATGAACGCACTTGAATTAAAAAATGTAAGCAAATCCTTTGCAGGGTTTTGTTTGGATAACGTAAGCCTTGCCTTGCCAAGTGGCTGCATTATGGGGCTTATCGGCGAGAACGGCGCAGGCAAAAGCACTACGATAAAGCTAATTTTGGATATGATTCACAAGGATTGTGGAACGATAACGATACTGGGTAAGGATAACGATGAAAACATCTCCCTTATCAAAGAAGATATCGGTGTTGTGATGGACGACGTGGGAATTCCCGAATGCTTGACGGCAAAGCAGGTCGGTAAGGTTATGAAGTATACCTTTCGCAATTGGAACGAAGAGGAATATGCGCGGCTTTTGAAAAAGCTTTCTGTGCCCGACGCAAAGCAGTTTAAAGACTTTTCGCGCGGTATGAAGATGAAGCTTGGCATTGCTGTTGCTATGTCACACGGGGCAAAGCTGTTGTTGCTTGATGAGCCGACAAGCGGACTTGACCCTGTCGTTCGTGATGAGGTCGTGGATATGTTTTACGATTTTACAAGGGATGAAAGTCATTCAATCCTTATATCCTCACACATCGTCAGCGATCTCGAAAAGCTCTGTGATTACGTGGCTTTTTTGCACGGGGGCAAGCTCTTGCTTTGCGAGGAAAAGGACGTGCTTTTATCTGAATACGGTATTATTCATTGCACAGTAGAGCAGCTTTCGGCACTCGATAAAAATGCGGTAAGGTACAAAAAAGAAACTCCCTACGGTGCAGAGGTCATCGTTTCACGCAATGATGCGCCCGAAGGATTCAAGTTGAGCCCGATAAGCATTGAGGAGTTGTTCGTATTTATGGCAAAGGAGGCGAGATGATATGAAGGGATTGCTGTTAAAGGATTGGTATATGATAAATAAATATTGCAGGTACTATCTTTTTGTTAGTCTTGGCTTTGTTATTCTTTCTGTGGTTAGTAGCGGCAATATGTTTTTTGTGTTTTATCCTTGCTTGCTCTGCGGTATGATCCCCGTCAACCTCCTTGGATATGACGAGCGCAGCAGATGGACGGAGTATGTCGGTACGTTGCCGTACACAAAAACTCAAATAGTGTCAGCAAAATATCTGATAGGCTTATTTATACAAATTGCTATGCTGACTGTGGTTTGCATTGTGCAGGCTGCGAAAACGAGCATTGAAGGTACGTTCGTTTTGAAAGAGTTTTTGCTGCTTATGATGCTCTTGCTGATAATGGCGAGCGTAGCGTCGTCGCTGACTCTCCCGTTTATTTTTAAATACGGTGTGGAAAAAGGACGCGGCGCTTACTATGTAATGATCGGCGTTGTGAGCGCAGGAAGTGTTATCGCCACTTCCATCTTTAATGAAGGATTGCAAAACGAGATAAAAATAAATGCTGTTTTTCCCATTGCTTGTATCGTGGGCGTAGGCATATATGCGCTTTCTTGGTATTTGTCCGTTGTTTTCTATAAAAAGAAAGAAATATAATAAGCTTAGCCCTCGTTCCTAAACGGAGCGAAGGCTGTTTCTGCCGGGTTGCGTCGGAATGACGCTGTATCTGCGAATACACAAGGAGATCCGCGTTTCATCCGTCTTACTTGGCGCGCGGGGCTCGTGTTCGCGTGTCATTTTGAACGAAGCAGGTTTTTAAGCTCGGCAAAAACCGAGGAAAGCTCTGAGTCTGCGGAGGTCGCCAAGCGCGATATTACGGCGCGGTCGACTGCCTGCAAGTGAGAAAAGGTCTCGGGGGAGTCCCCTACACGTGCCAATTTTACCCCGAGTTCAAGGCAGAGCGCGCGCATTTTTGGGTCATCTGACACCGCCGCGACGGGCGAGCCGCACCCTGATGCAAAAAGCGTTCCGTGATAGCGTTGACTTATCACAAATGACGCGCCGCAAAGCAGGCTTTTTACCTCGCTGACCCTTTTTGCCACAAGCACGCGCCCCGAAAGAGATGATGCAAGCATCTTCGCGAGCCGAAGGTCCTCTCTCGGGTTCAAGACAAGCACCACGCACTCCTTGTGAGAGTGCCCCTTGAGAGCGCGCAGCCAGCGGACGAGCTCCCCTTCGTTCCCCGCTTGCCCGCTGCAAGGAACGTAGACAAAATACTTGCTATTTATCAACTGTTGGTTGATTTCTTTCCCTTTGAAGCAACAAAACGCAGGATCGTGAACGATCTTGACTTTTTTTGAGGGGATGATTTTGTTAAGAAGCGCGAGAGAGCTGCCGTCGCGCACGCTGATCTCGTCAAACTGTGCCGCCGCCCATCCCAAAAGTCGGACGGACGCCCGACGGGGCAGGATCCCGTCTTTTATAGGTCCGATTCCGTTGGATAGCATCAAGAGATGCCGCGCCGAAAGCCGCGCAAGTCCAATAAGGGCAACGTAGTAGAAAAGCGAAGCATCCGATGTCGCATTTTGCAAGAGCGAGCCGCCCCCGAATATGAAAACATCCGCGCCCCGAAGGGCGGAAAGCACATCCGTGGGCGACTTTGTTCGCAAGACGCGAAGATCGAGCTGATAACCCGCAATCGAAGTGTGGATTTTATTCAATATCTGTGACAGAATGACCTCATCGCCGAAATTTCCGCGCCCGTAGTAGCCGCACAAAACGATTTTTGCGCTTTTCTTCTCCATTCCGACCTCCAAAACCACTGCCAAACGGCACTTTTTATTATATTTTAGCCAAAAATAAACCTCAAAAAATAATTTTTTAAAAAATCTGAAAAAATGCTTGACAACATTTTTCTCTTGTGATATAATAAGCAAGTCGTTGAGGATTCGACGGCATATGGAAGCATAGCTCAGTTGGGAGAGCATCTGCCTTACAAGCAGAGGGTCATA
>CALGCW010000049.1 GCA_937884385.1 uncultured Clostridia bacterium
AGCGTCGCGGCGAATAGAACGAACGGCAACCTTACTATCCTCAGACATTCTGCGGACATCCTTAACGATCTCCTTACGTCTTTCCTCGGTAACCTGGGGGAACACGAGGCGGATCATCTTACCGTCGTTAGAGGGATTGATACCAATATCGCTCATAAGGATAGCCTTCTCAATTGCCTTAAGAGTGGATGCGTCGTAGGGTGTGATGGTGAGTGTTCTGGAGTCAGCCATTCTGATATCTGCCATCGTATTGACGGGAGTGGGTGAGCCATAGTACTCAAAGGTCACTCTGTTGAGAACGCCTGCATTTGCCTGACCTGCGCGAATGGACTGAAGGTTGTAGTCGTAAGCCGCGATGGTCTTTTTCATTTTTTCTTCGTAATCTTTAATGTTGAATGCCATAGTTTTTTACCTCGTTTATATTATTTCCAATTTTTATCTGTGTAATTCAGTGCCTATCTTTTCGCCCATAATGACTCTGTAGATATTGTTCGGGTCTTTAAGCTCAAATGCATAGCAACGGATATCGTTCTCCATACAGAACGCGCTTGCGGTAATGTCGAGAGCCTTAAGTTCCTTATCGAGTATCTCGCGATAGGTGATCTCGTCATAGCGGAATGCCGTGGGATCAACCTTGGGGTCTGCGGAATAAACGCCGTCAATGTTCTTTGCCATAAGGATGACGTCTGCGCCTATCTCTGCCGCGTGGATCGCTGCCGCCGTATCGGTTGAGAAGAACGGCATACCCGTTCCGCCGCCGATGATAACAACCTCACCATCTTCAAGGTGACGTCTTGCGTCTCTTATGCGATAGGGATCTGCAAAGGAATTGACCTCCATAACCATCATCGCGCGTGACTTGAGGCCTGCTTCGTTGAACGCCTCCTCAAGAGCAAGCGAGTTTATCGCCGTGGCAAGCATACCCATATGGTCTGCCTTCGCCCTATCCATCTTGCCGCTTTGTCTGCCGCGCCAGATATTGCCCGCGCCAACCACAACGGCTATCTGCGTGCCCTCTGCTACGCACCTTTTGAGCACCTTTGCAATGCTTTCGATATACTCAAAGTTGAGGATGCCGTCAGTATCCTTTACAAGCGCCTCGCCCGAAAGCTTGAGCAGAACGCGTTTATATTTCGGTGAAATCTTTTCCATTGGTTGTCGTCCTCCGAATAAGTAAATTCTACCATCTGCGTGCGACGATAGTTTGCTAATTTATATAATACTATTTTTTTCGCAATTTGTAAAGAGCTTTTTGTAAATTTATATTAAATACATTAAACAAAAGATTATATAGACAAAAAACTGTCGCACTTTTAGGTGCGACAGATGATATTTTTATAAAATGCCCGTCCAGAAATATATGACACCACTTGAACAAGTCATCTTAATTATGGGATTTTTGGTATAATGAATCCATGTAACTTCGTGGTCAACAAACATAAAATCCCACCATGAGCCTGCATATTTCATTTCTTCAAGTAAATGGCAATTATAAAATGCTTGGCTTCCAATATGCTCAAGACTTGCCGGTAACTCAACAGATCTTATATTGCTACCAGAAAAAGCCCTTTCACCTATGTGAGTTACGCCTTCGGAAATAATTACTCTTTCCAGGTACTTCACACCATAAAACGCCCCATAAAGCCAATCACCTCTAATGCTCTTGACAAATGAGGGAACGGTGAATTCTATGTCTTCTTTGGAACGAGGATAATATATGAGTTCGGTTTTGTCCTTTGAGTAAACCACTCCGTCAATTGAACAAAAGTGCGAATTGTCCTCTGATATGATATACTCTTTAGCTCCATCCACCTCGGGAATTTCGTCGAGTCCTGCGTGCATATAGACCGTATCCACGTTTTTACAGGTTACAAATGCTCGCCAAGCATCAAAGCTGTCAACGTCCTCAGGGATACGGAGAACTCCGTCATCATCTCCACCAAGACACAACGCAATATGCTTTTTGCCATCCTTCATCTCGTAAATGAAGTTGCCTTCCATTGTATAGGTTTCGTTTAACGCATCAACTGTAATTGATTTAAGTGAGGAACATTCTTCGAAACAAGCACCGCTAAAATCATTAACGTTTTTAGGAATATGTATACTTTCTAGTGAACTGCATCTCCAAAAGGTTGACCCTGTCAAAGCCTCAAGGCTTTCTGGAAGTTCAATTTCTTTAAGTGATGAACAATCAACAAAAGCACATCCCTCGATAGTTTTAAGCTGACTTCCCTCTTCAAATATTACCTTTTCAAGATTTGTACAATATGAAAAGGCATAATCCTCTATAAAGGTAACAGATGCAGGAATAGTTACACTTTTGAGATATTCGCGATTCCAAAACGCATTGTATCCGATTTTTGTTACAGGCAAACCGTTATACTCGCCCGGAATGACAAAATCACACTCCTCACTTAGATACGTATAGGCAAATGTATAAGATTGTCCATCAGAATTCAAGGTAAATTTCGTATCTTCACCGGCATAGTGCATAATATATAGCACGATGTAAAAGCCACCGTTGAAAACAACATTGCAACGAGCAAAATAATAGATAGCAAACGTTTTTTCATATGTTCCTCCTATATTAAAAGTTTCTCGGTTTTCATTTCACCTAAAAAATCACTTATGATACTTCCCTCCATGGGTGATGGAGAGGCAGCGGTAGAGGATCTCGACAAGCCAGACGCGCATCATCTGGTGAGTGAGGGTCATTTTTGAGACGCTCATACGGAAATCGCACGCGCGCTTGAGCGAGTCAGAGAGCCCAAACGAGCTTCCGATTATCAGAGCGACCTCGCCGTGGCTCTGCGCAATAGAGTCAAGCTTTTCTGCAAATTCCTCGCTTGAGAGCTGCTTGCCCTCAACGCACATCGCAATTTTATATGCAGTACGTGAAATATCGGAGAGTATTTTCTCCCCCTCTGCCTCAAGCGCCTGCTCTATCTGCTTTTGCGAGGGCGAATCAGGAAGCTTGTACTCCTTGTATTCAATTATCTCAAGCTTGCAATACGCGCCAAGTCTCTTTTTATATTCAGCTATGGCGTCCTTATAGTATTGCTCCTTCAGCGTTCCTGTCACATATATTTTTACGTTCAGCATAAGTCCTCACACAAGCCTCACAGGCTCATACTGCGAAGCTATTTTTAAATTCACGTTTTCGTCACCTATAGCGCTCCAAACCTCGTCGTACGCAAGGCTTGGGTCATTGTTCTCCTCGCTGAGATGGGCAAGAAGGATATTCTTTGTGCCAATAAAGCAAAGCTCTGAAGCAAGAAGAGCACATTCTTTATTCGAAAGATGCCCCCTCTTTGAGCGAATCCTGATCTTCAGATCATAGGGATAAGGTCCATTCATAAGCATATCCACGTCGTGGTTAGCCTCAATAACGACGCTCTCGCATCCCGAAAGTGCCTCGCGTATCTCCTCGGTTATATATCCAATGTCGGTCGCGTATCCTATGATGATCTCACCGATCTCAATGCGGTATCCCACGGAAAACTCGCTATCGTGCGGAGTCGGAAAGCTCGTCACCCTTATATCCCCCACCTCAACGGTAAAAACGGGTGGATGGACACAAATGAGGCTCTCGTATGAGTGAAGCCCTCTCATAAGAAGCTTTCTTGCGGATGCTCCAACGATATGTACGGGTATCCGGTGCTTTTTAAGAAGCACCTCAAGCGCGGATACGTGATCGGTGTGCTCGTGGGTGATAAAGATCGCGTCGATATCATCAATGCTCTTCCCTATCCCATTAAGCGCCAAGCACAGCGCTCTCGCACTTTTGCCCGCATCTATAAGTATCCTTGCGTTCTCGCTCTCAATGAGCACCGAATTGCCCTTTGAGCCGGAATACAGCGAGGTTATTGAATATTTCGCCATCAGATCACCCGAATTGCGCCGTCGGGACGAATACGGAGCACAAGGCACGCTCCTTCACCGAACACCGCATCCATTGTGGCTCTGTAAAGCTCGACATGGTCTTCTGCAATATATGCCTGTATCGTTCCCGCAAAGCCGCCGCCGTGAACGCGGAACGAGCCCTTATTTTCCTTCATAAAGCGCTCTGTGATGCAAAGCGCGAGAGAGAGTCCCTGCTCCTCTACGTTTTTGGTAGTGTATACGTTCTGCAGATAGTTGAAGGATGAGAGTCCCGACTCACGAACGCCTGCAAAATAGAGGTCAAGCTCGCCTGCTTGAAGCGCTTGCTTCATATTGTCAACTCTCTCGTTCTCGCAGAAGAAATGTATAGCTCTCATAAGCGCGCGATCACCGCATTTTTCGCGGATATCCTTCGCATTTACAAGCACGCTTGAAAGCTCACACTCGCGCAAGACCCTTTTGCCGAAATATGCCGCAACAGCCTTCATCTCTGCGGGAACGGATGCGTAATCGTCAGTAAGATCCGCGTGGTTTCCGCCCGTATCCACGATGCAGAGATTATAACCTGCCGCAGTAAGGTCAAAGTCTATCTTTTCGATCACAGGGTTCTTCGTATCTTCAAAATCAATGGAAACTATGCCACCGTGTGCGCAGGCTACCTGGTCCATAAGTCCGCAGGGCTTGCCGAAGAACACATTTTCTGCGTATTGCGCCAGCTTTGCGATCTCTACGTTTGAAACGCTTCCGCCGTTGAATTCGTGGTTGAGGATATTGCCGATCATTACCTCGAATGCCGCGCTTGAAGAAAGTCCCGAGCCGCGAAGCACGCTTGAGGTGCAGTACGCATCAAAGCCACCTACAGAATATCCGCTGTCTCTGAATCCGCGGCACATACCCGCGATAAGTGATGCACTCGTGCCAAAGTGATGCTCGACTGGGTTGGTATATTCGTTGTGGTCTACGGAGAGAAGCTTATAGCCCTCGCTCTTTAAGTTGACCGTGCTTGTGCCGTTCTGCGCGACTACCGCGATGATATCAAGATTAATCGATGCCGCAATCACCTTGCCACAGTTGTGGTCGGTGTGGTTGCCCGCAAGCTCACTTCTGCCCGAAACGGAGTAAACGTGCACCTCTCTTTCGTCACCGAAAAGACGCGCGAATTCGTCAAGTGCGGAAAAATATCTCTGCCTTTGGAAAACAATCGAATTCGCTGAATAAAGCGACGAAAGCTTCTCATCGAGTGCGCCGCCTTCAATTGCAATTTTTATATCGTTAATTCTCATTTTGTACCTCCATAAAGGTTTTTTGCATATTAGTTCAGTATATTATAACATTATTTCTTTATAAAGACAAGTCCTTTTTGAAGTTTTTTATCACAGATAAATTAGTTTTCCAAAAGCAGATCGACGATCTTCCCTGCAGTATCCCCCGTTCCGAACACGTTCGAACTAATGCGCAAGGTGTCGAGTCGATCGCTCTCACAGAAGAACTGACGAAGAATCGCGCGCAAGTGCGCGGCATCCGTACCGAGTAAAACGCAATTTTTGCCCACCGCCTCCTGCCGTTCCGTCACCTCGCGAAGCAGAAACAGCGGTATACCAAGGTATGCCGCCTCCTCTTGAATACCGCCGCTATCGCTGATGACCGCAGAGGAGCGCCAGAGCAGATTGTGAAAGTCAAAAAGCTGCAGAGGCTCGCAAATCTTAATATTTTTGACATTTTCAAATACTGGCTCAACCACCTCTCGCACCTCTCTGCCCGGGTGACATGGCAGGACGCAAAAAGCATCATCAAGCTCCTCTAATAGCTCGCGCACGGCAAGCAATTGCTCACTCATAATCCGACCGCGGTTCTCCCTTCTGTGAGTTGTCAAAAGCACAAGCCTTCTGCCGGCAACAAGGTCCAAAAGCGGCGATGAGTAATCCTTTTTAAGCGTGTATTTAAAGGTATCAATAATGGTGTTTCCTACCGTGAAAACGCACTTTTTGCCTTCTTTTTCAAGGTTTTGAGCATTTGTTTGGGTGGGCGCAAAGCATATATCCGAGATTGAATCCACAGCCACTCGGTTGAACTCCTCGGGGTATGGCGCGAGTGTGTCAAAGGTGCGAAGACCCGATTCAACGTGCGCGACCCGCACTCCCCTGTAAAACGCGGCAAGCGAGGCGCAAAACGCAGTTGTGGTATCTCCGTGAACGAGCACGATATCGGGTTTTTCACGTTTGATAGCCATATCAAAAAAATCAAGAAGTCGCACAGAAAGCTCACTAAGGCTCTGACCCTCCCGCATAGCAGAAAAGCGGATATCCGGCTCAATACCAAAGAACGAAAGCACGTCATCCGCCATTTTTTCGTGCTGACCCGAATGGCATACCGTGACCGAATCCCCCGCCTTTATACGGCGCTTCAGCTCAAGTATGACGGGTGCCATTTTTATACACTCCGGGCGCGTACCCACACAAATGAAAAAACGCATAATACTACCTCACTTTCGGGTAATATTATGCGTAAATTCTCTTTCTTATTCGCCCTCGGGCTCTTGAGCATCCTCAAAGATCTCAAGCGTGAAAAACGTTCTCTCCGCCTGTGCGCCGCGGATCTCAACAACGTAATCAAGCACTATCTTGCCGTCTTCAAGAAGCGTATTCTCGACTTTTTTTGTAAAAACGCAGATCTCAAACGGCATATACGGGGTCTGATAGGTACAAATGTGGCGCTTATTCTCCTCAAAAATGAGGATAGTGCTGACAGAACCGTTTCGCGTCATCGTCACAAGACCCGGCATGCGTCTTTCAAATCTCACCTGCGTGTATGAGCCCTCCATTCCCGTCAGCTCACTCTCTTCATAGGCGATTATCACGCGTTCATCCGTCACGTATAGCTCGCCCTCCGTGAACATCTCAATCGGACCTTCGGGTTCACTTTCTTGTGAGTCCTCATCTTGCGGCTCTGCGTAAAGATCCATATCCTCGCCTTCAAAAAGTCTCTCACCGTACTCCTCGCGCTCTGAGAGAAGCTTTATCCTTATACTCTTTTTGATCATATCAGAAAAGCTCGATAAGTTCTTTGGTGCTCTTTGTGAAATTGCGAATTCCGTCGTCTGTCACAGCCGCCATATCCTCGATTCGGCAACCGTATTTTTCGGGGATATAGATACCGGGCTCAAAGGTGACGACGTTGCCCGTTGTAAGCTGTGCGCCGCGATCGATACCGGGAGCAAGGCGGGGACTCTCGTGAATAAACATACCAACTCCGTGACCGAGAGAGTGTCCAAATCTTCCCTCATATCCCGCACCGTTGATAATATCTCTTGCGATCTCGTCAAGGCGATAGCAGCCTCTCTCACCGTTTGCGGCAGCTTCAAGCGCCTTAGTCTGTGCCTCAAGCACCGTGTAATAAACCTTTTTGATATCCTCGTCAGCCTTGCCGAGAACCACTGTTCTAGTCATATCTGAGCAATAGCCGTTAACTACGCAACCGAAATCCATCGTAAGAAAGCCGCGTTCAAGGCGCACGTTTCTCGGAACACCGTGGGGCATTGAGGAAGCCGTACCGGAGACCGCGATCGTGTCAAACGACGTTCTCTCTGCACCGTTTCTTCTCATAAAGAACTCTATTTCAAGTGCCACATCGATCTCCGTCATATCGGGGCGAAGAACGTTTACGATATGTGAAAAGGCTGCGTCTGTAATTCTCTGCGCCTCTGCCATATTCTCAAGCTCTGCTTCTGTTTTTACCATTCTCATTCCCGTGAGGATTGTAGATGCACCGGGGGTATATAAAAGCTCACCGTCTGCCACTCTTTCAAATCGAGAAAGGTCCTCAAGCGAGAGTGCGCTCTCTTCAACGAGCATTTTTCCGACTCCGTGTTTTTTTGCAAGGTCCAAAACAGTCTTGAGATGACCTGTGCGAGGTGTAAGTATGGCAAAATCGTTTGCGTCTATCGCCTGCTCTGCCGCCTCGATATAGCGGAAGTCTGTGAGAACGTACGCGCTATCACGAAAAACCACAACGTAGCCGTCGTCATAGTTGAAATTGGTTATATATCTTTGATTTGTAGTGGAGGAAAGAAGTATACCCTCTATTTTCCTCTCCTTCATTATCTCTTGTAATCTTTTAAGCTGTGTCATAGTATTCTCCTTATACTTTAATGCCGTTTTTCTTGAAATAATAATTCAGAACGGGCTTTTCAAGTGATCTTTTGAATTTGAAGAACAAGTTCTTTTTGTCCTTAATGGGTGGTACAAGAATCGCCCTCATACCGTTGAATTTGCCCGCACAAACGTCTGTGAATATCTGATCACCCACAAAAGCCGCACTTTCACGCACACCGCCAAGGGCGCTGAGAGCCTTATCGATGCTTCTTTTAGCAAAGGGCTTGCCGCTTTTCGCAAAGGCAGGCGCACCGATCTTCTTGTTGAAAAGCTTGATTCGCCTGTCGCTCGTATTATTTGAAATAAAAGCAAAGCGGATCCCCTTCGCACGCAGGGATGAAAGCCAGGAAAGTATCTTTTCATCGGGCTCTTCCTGCTCGTATGGCACAAGGGTATTATCAATGTCAACGAGAAGCGTCTTTATATTATTCTCCAGCAAAAACTCAGGTGCTATGTCGCTATAACGTTCAAAATAATAATCAGGTGATAAATAGTCAAACATTTCGAAATTACCTTTCAATAGCATTACATATATAATAACAAATATCTGTTAAAGTTTCAATGGATTTTTGAAAATTTATCAAAAAAATATAAAAAAATAGTAAAAAACCCTTGACATCGGGCGCATTTTATGTTAATATAATGGAGCGTAATTTATTAGGCTTATGCGAGTGTAGTTCAATGGTAGAATTCCAGCCTTCCAAGCTGGTCGCGTGGGTTCGATTCCCATCACTCGCTCCATTTTTGTGCCTTTAGCTCAGTCGGATAGAGCAACTGCCTTCTAAGCAGTAGGTCGGGGGTTCGAATCCCTCAAGGCA
>CALGCW010000050.1 GCA_937884385.1 uncultured Clostridia bacterium
TTTCAAAAAAGCGAAAATCCTTCCTTTGTAACTTCTCCCCGATAAATCCCAATTTACCAAGGATGAAAATCCACCCGCCAAATAAAGTGACCAAAAAAATCACAATAAATAAAAAGCACCCGAGGGTGCTTTTTTATCTTAATCGTTAAAATTGCAGTTTATCATAGTTCCAACCTTTTCGCAGTCAATATTGCCAAAGCACCCTGCAATGCTTCCAACATTTTCGCAGTCAATATCGGCGCTGCATCCGGTAATCGATTCGACTGCACCGCAGGAGATACCGCCTTCACAGCCTGTTATCTGACCGACACCGCCACAGCTTATATCCCCCTTTGAGCCCTCTATCTTTATTACATCACCGCACGAAATGTCACCACCCACACTTGCAATACTGTCCACGTTGCCGCAGGAAATGTCGCCGCTACAGTTCTCTATTCTCGTCACGTTGCCACAGGAAATATCTCCTGCGCAGGATCGGATATTTTCAACGTTTCCACACGAAATGTCTCCCGAGCAATTCAACTCATCAACGTTACCGCAGGAAACGTCGCCGGAGCAGTCCAAGCTATCTACGTTGCCGCAAGAAACGTTACCGTCAACTCTTGAACCGTTGAATTTCACGTTTCCGCGTATTTCAACGTAAAGCTTATTAAATAAGGTAATTCCCTCATTTATTCTTATTGGGATATACACGTCTGGGTCATATTCATTTTCCTGGATCCACTTTCTTCCCTTGAACTGAAGAACTCGAAGCTTTGAATCGTCAGGCACACCGGAAAAATAAAAGGTATTCTCTCTTTCTGATTTTGCGGATTCCCTTTCAACTTCAATATACTGAACCTCCGGATCCTTATCAAGCAAAAGCTTGTCAGTAGTTATTCCAAACAGCTCACAAAGAGAAATAATAGATTCTATATCCGGAATTGACTGCATACACTCCCACTTGCTTACTGCCTGTGAGGTAAGATTTAATTTTTCAGCCAATCCCTCTTGTGAAAGTCCAAGTTCTTTTCTGTATTTTTTGATATTATTAGAAATATTTGCAGAAATATTCATTTTTTCCTCCTTAAACAAATAGCGCTTTGTGATCACAGCATAAATATAGCAGAACATTGAAAAAAAGTCCACATATTTTCAGTTGAATTTGCATTTTTCAGCAAAAAAAGGATACAACTGTCAGTTGTATCCTTTGTTTTTTCGCTCTTTTTGGTATATAAACGCCTGTTTTGCAAAAACGGCAACAACAAAAGCAATGCACAAATACACGAACAGGTTCCCTATATACGAATACAGCGTCCTGTTGTTGGATGCAAGCACCGTCCCTCTCACATATCCTTCTTCGTTATCGGGGATCTCTGCAAGCAGATTTCCCTTGCTGTCAACTATTGAGGTGATGCCAGTATTGCCGCAGCTTACCGTGTATCTTCCCTGCTCGACCGCGCGAAGAATGTTCTGCGCGTGGTGCATATTAAGCGCGCGCGAATCGTAAAACCACGAATCATCAGAGGGGATATAGAAAAGCTGCGCCCCTTCCTTTACCGAAGATATGCCAAGCTCCTCGTAGATGGAATCAAAGCACGTAAGCGTGCCTACCTTAAGCGATTTTTTTCCGTCAACCGAGGAGTCAAACACCTCGCTCTTCTCTCCGGGAGTCAAGCTGCTTGGAAGAGTGTTGATCATTCCAAGGCTTGGCGCGATCGCATTTACAAGAGACTCAAACGGCAAAAATTCGCCGAACGGTACGAGTCTGATCTTCGAATATGCGCCCATATCCTTGCCACCGTTTGGGTAAAAGACAGATATGGAATTATAATAGTCTCCCTCATCGATATATACCGTTCCAAGCACGATAGTCGCACCGCACCTTACGGCAAGCTCCGAGACGGCTTCATCTATACCAACTATATGACCTTCCGAATCGGTAATGAGTCCGTGAATGTCCTGCGCGTACACGCCCTCTGGCCAAAAAACAAGCTCTGCGCCGTCTGCAGCCGCTTCAAGGGTCATTTTTTCATACACCTCAAAAACGCCTTCATAAAAGAGTCCGCGGTCGACCTGCGAGGGCAGATTTCCTTGAATAGAGGCTACCTCGACCGTTTTATCGCTATCTGCGTTCGGAATTGCATACAGCACCGCACCGCAAAGAATATTACAAAGCATTACCGTGAGTGCCGCAATTGCCACACCCCTTGATCTCTCCCGCCTTAAAATGGCTATTGCAATCAAAAAATTGAACAGCACAACGATGAAACTTATGAAATACGAGCCAAAAAGCGACGCGCTTTGCATCAAAATCGGCATTTTCACGTGCGAGATGGCTATTCTTGACCACGGTATGCCCGCCCAGGTAAGCGTTTGCGTCCACTCGTTCAAAACGAAAGCGGCAGACACAAAAAAGGCGAGTGTGACGATGTCCTTTTTATAAATCTCAGTTCTTACAAAATATGCGACACCAACGAAAGCAAGGGCAGAAAATGCGCTTTGGATCAAGGGAACGCCTATCCACGCAAGCGCGACCACACCCATAGCGGCAGGGCGGCTCATACCCGTAAAATCGAGAGGATAAAAGTAAAGGAACCAATGGAATGTCACAAGGTGATAGCACATAAAGAACGCAAAGCCGTCAATATATGCCTTCTTCGGCGAGTATCCGCCTGCATCTATCCGCATTATAAGTACAAGCGCAAGCGGTAAGAGCGCAACGTAGGAAAGCAACCCAACCTCGGCAAAGACCACCGAAATTCCAAGCAGTATTCCGCTTGCACAGATGAATATTCTCTTGTTTGCCTTATTAATCAAATCCTTCATTTACGTAAAATCCTTTAAAAACCAGATATCATCGCGTGAAAGCTTTACCTCCTTGCCACGCAGATAACCGAGCGCACCGCCACCGTCTTTAAAGTCAAATCTGAGGCGGTAAGCATAAAGAGCTTGATATTTATAGCCCCTTGCCCTGTCATCCTTATTGATACCGTATTTTCCGTCCCCCACAAGGGGGTGTCCGATATAGCTCATATGCGCACGTATCTGATGGGTCCTTCCCGTGACGAGCTCGACCTCAAGCAAACTCATTCCGTCCTTTTCAGAGACAACCTTATATTTCGTGATGATATTCTTTGAGCCCTTGACCTGCTTGTCAAAAATCCTGACTTGATTTTTGTCGCTATCCTTTATAAGATAGCCCGTCAACGTATCCGCGCGCTTTGGCATCCTTCCGTGAACCGCACAGTAGTAGAACTTCGATATTTCGTCATTCTTTATCTTCTCGTTCATCACGCGTAAAGCCTCTGCATTCTTTGCACCAATAACGATTCCGCCCGTATTTCTGTCAATTCGATTACATAGCGCAGGTGCAAAGCTCTGCTCACTTGTAGGGTCGTATTCGCCCTTTTGATATAAATACGCCTTAAGGTGCATCACAAGGGTGTTGTCCCTGCCCTCATCATCCTCGTGCACAAGCACACCTGGGCGCTTGTTGCAAAGAATTATGTTTTCGTCCTCGTAGACGATTGTCAGCTTCGGCGTGATAGTAGCAAGCGCGCTGTTATCACGCTCGGGCGAATCGAAAAACTCGTCCTTTATGAAAAGCTGAACGATGTCTCCCTCCTGCAGAACGTATTTCTGCTCGGTACGAGCGCGGTTGACCTTTATTTTCTTCGTTCTTATGTATTTGTACATCAACGACGTGGGAAGTCCCTTGACCGCTTTCGTAAGAAACTTGTCAAGCCTCTGCCCCGCATCGTTTTTCTTAATCTCAAATTCTTTCATTTCTACTCCTGAAAGCAACGTTGCTTTAAAAAAGGGAACTAAAGAAGGAGAAGGAACGTCTTCCCTCTCCTTGAAAAACAAACGGTTAAAGTGTACCGAAAATTCTGTCGCCTGCGTCGCCAAGACCGGGAACGATATATGCGTGCTCGTTAAGTCTTTCATCCATAGCGGCTGTATAGATATCAACGTCGGAATGGTCCGCCTGAACTCTTGCCACACCCTCAGGACAAGCAACGAGGCACATAAACTTGATAGTCTTGCAGTGATACTTCTCCTTAAGCATAGTAAGTGCGTCGGAAGCAGATCCGCCTGTTGCAAGCATTGGATCAACAAGGATAACTATTCTCTCCTCGATATCAGCAGGCATCTTGCTGTAATATTCAACGGGATTGTGGGTCTCGGGATCGCGATACATACCGATATGACCAACCTTTGCAACGGGCATAAGGGAAAGAAGACCGTCAACCATACCAAGACCTGCACGAAGGATGGGAACGATAGCGAGTTTTTTTCCTTGAATCATCTTTTGAGTAGACTTGCAAATAGGAGTTTCAATAACTACATCTTCAAGCTCTAAATCTTCTGTTGCTTTATAAAATAGTAAATAAGTAATTCTTCTAATTGCGTTTCTAAAAACTTCTGCACTTGTATTTTTGTCTCTTATTATGCTTAAGTTATGACAACATAAAGGATGGTTTACTACGTGAACATTATTCATTTTCTGATGCCTCTTTTTGCTTTGCTACGTATTTTAAAGTGTCTTCTGTTAATTTATATATCAATACAGATTGTGCTGTATTGATTTTAGATGTTTCTTTTGTATATCAGATTATCTGTCTCCTGAATTAGAAGCAGTTGCCGCCAAAGAAACCGCCGAAGCCGCAGTTGTTGCTGCCGCCGAAGCAGT
>CALGCW010000051.1 GCA_937884385.1 uncultured Clostridia bacterium
GAGCGCAATGAATAACAGTCCGGTGGACTGTTAGAACGCGAGTGTGACCGAGTCGAAACGAGACAAGGGGGACCATCTTCGATGGTGGATGAGGGGAACGAAGTCTGTACAAACAATCGTCTATATCCTCAAACCCGTAGGGCGGCGCAAGCGCAATCCATCGTCTGTGACTTCTTTTCAAAAAAGCCACCCATAACGGGTGGCTAAAACTTACTTGTGTTCCCTTTTAAATTCGCTGATGCTCTTGCCGTAGAGCTTTTTGAAAACGCGGCTGAAATACGCAGGATCGTCGATACCGACAAGCTCCGCAGCCTCGTAAGCACGAAGCCCAAAGCGCTCAATATAGGTCTTTGCAAGATTCATTCTGTAGGCGGTAAGATACTCAATAATGGTCGTTCCCTTCACCTGCTTGAAGATCGCGTGGAGATAGTTCGGCGTGAGTCCAAACTCGTCCGCAATATCCGCCACGGTGATCTTTTTTCTGTAATTCTTTATAATGTAGGACACCGCCATCTCGCTGTAAGCAACGGCTGATGTCGGAAACGCATTGGCGCCGAAGGCAAGCGAATCCATACTCGACTTTGTGATCCTGCTCATAAGCTCAAGGAAAAGAGAAAGCGCACGGGTCTCCTCGCCAACCCTCTCACCCGGCTTGCAGGCAATGATCTTCTTAACGTATGCGTGTATCCAATCGAACTGAATGCTTGAAAGCCCGTCGCAAGGAATAAGAAAACGGCTTCCCGAAAGCATATCCGTCATAAGAGCGCGCGCACTCTCCTCAGAAAGCCCCTCAGAGTCAATGATATTGACGTCAAGCGAGCATTCAATGCCAACGCAAAGCATTCTCACAAGAGCACTTCCCTCACAGTAGAACTCGCAAGGCTCACTAAAAAGCAAGGGATAAAGATGCCCTGCCTCACAAGCAAGCGCGCCCGTCTTTTTCTGGCAAACGCACTCTCCGCTTTCAATGAAGCAAAGCTCAAACAGATCCTCGTTCTTTGCCACACCCGCGTGATATTCGGGAGCTATCACCGCGCAATTATATTTGATTTTTGGAATAGTCTTAAATTCAATATCGTAAAAATGCACTATGATACCTCTCAAAAATGTTTTGCCCCTTCATCATATCATAAAAAAATAGATTTGTCCAACATTTTTTTCAAATTTTGATATTTTTTTTGCATTTTTCTCTACATTTAGTCAATTTTTCGTCTTTTCTTCCCCACAATTGACCTTTTTTATTGACATTTTTTTCACTTTGTGCTAAAATGTTATCAGTTAAAAAACGAAAGGAGCTTATTATGGCTAAAAAGAAGAAAAATTCCGGACTTGATCTGTCCTCCCCCATCGTATATATTCTCCTCGGAGCACTCCTCGTGCTCTTCCCCGGCAGCGCACTTAACTGGGCGATGACCATCGCAGGCATCTTCTTCATCGTATCGGGTATCATAGATCTCACAAGAAGCAACGTGCTCGGCGGTATAGTAAACCTCATCATCGGTATAGTGATCCTTGCACTTGGCTGGACACTTGTAGGAGTGGTTCTCCTTGTTCTCGGTATTTTTATCGCGATCAAGGGCCTTATGTCCCTTATTTCCGCATTGCAGAAGAAGAAAAAGAGCGTGCTCAGCATCATCGCCGCGATCATCACGATCATCGTGGGCTTGGCACTCGCCTTCGGCAACGCGCTTCAGAATATCGTAGTTATCGTCGGCGTAGTCCTCATCATCGACGGCTTCCTCGATATCATCGGCGCACGCAAATAATTACTAAAAGCTTAAAATTATTCCAAACAACCAAAAGCACCGCGGATGCATTCCTCGGTGCTTTTTTGTATGCCTGCTTCAAATTTTGATTTGCAGAAAAAAGTTACAAGAAAAAATATGTTCTTTTTCGAGAAAAAGAACCAAAAAGCTTTTTG
>CALGCW010000052.1 GCA_937884385.1 uncultured Clostridia bacterium
GTGCATTCGAGCAAGTAAACCTCATGGCAGGAGAGAATCCCAACCAGGCCGTAAGGCGTTTCACAAAGGCCTTCAACGACGCCGGCATACAGACACACATGCTCGACAGAGCACTCAATGCATTGAGAATGTTCCCGGTACCTGCTGATGTAAGACGATTGATGTATAAGGTAAAGAAGGCGCAGGGAGTTGATATAACACGTATCTTCTGTGGTTTGAACGATACAAGAAATATAATACCGTCAATCAAATACGCGCTTGAGGCAGGAATGATACCGCAGGCAACACTTTGTATCACTTCCTCCCCTATCCATACTGTTGAGTACTACAGCAATATTGCCGACGAACTCATCGCAGCCGGGGCAACAGAAATATGTCTCAAGGACATGGCCGGCATCGGACGCCCTGATTTCCTTGGCCGCCTTACCAGAAGCATAAAGGAGAAACACCCCGAAATAATAATACAGTACCACGGGCATAGCGGTCCGGGTCTCTCCATGGCTTCTATTCTCGAAGTATGCAAGAACGGCTGCGACATAATTGACACAGCAATAGAGCCTCTTTCATGGGGCAAGGTTCACCCGGACATCATAAGCGTTCAAGCAATGCTTAAAGATGCAGGATTCAACGTACCGGAAATCAACATGAACGCATACATGAAAGCACGCAGCCTTACTCAGGAATTCATCGACGACTGGTTAGGCATTTTCATGGACAAGAACAACAAGCTCATGAGTTCTCTCTTGCTTACCAGCGGATTGCCGGGCGGCATGATGGGTTCAATGATGTCCGACCTTGCCGGTGTACATAAAGGCATCAACGGTATCCTGCAGAGCAAAGGCAAGCCAACATACACACTCGACGAGCTTATGGTCGAGCTCTTCAATGAGGTCGCTTATGTTTGGCCACGTGTCGGCTATCCCCCACTCGTTACTCCATTCAGCCAATATGTAAAGAACATCGCACTCATGAACCTGCTCTCACGTGCCCAGGACGAACCGCGATTCAGCCGTATGGACGAAAGCATGTGGGGAATGATTCTCGGCAAGAGCGGACGTTTGCCGGGCGATGTTGCGCCCGAAATCAAGGAACTTGCAAAAGAGAAGGGCTATGAGTTCACTACTGCCGACCCGCAGAGTTTCTATCCCGATGCTCTTGAAAAACAGTTTGAAAACGGTAATAATCACATTATTGTTGATGAAAAATGCGGAGTTATAACCGCCTATGCCATATTCTTCATTTTTGAAAAAGCCTTTTTCTGAGCTTCTTCAAAACTTTCTGCACTGATAACATGCTCCATTTTGCAGGCATCCTCGGCGGCGATCTGCGTATTGAGGTCGATGGTGAGCCACACGTCCTTTCCGATGATGGGCTCTACGGTCACCTCTTCCTTTACTATCTCGCCATAAGAGTTGCGGGTGATGGTGCGGACGCCGTCCTTGCCGCGAAGGTACATTTCAAATGCTGCTTCGCAGCCGTCAATACCTACGGTTGCGTTGATATCGTAGCCGAGGGCCTTATAATAATCCCAGGTCTCGGCGGTGATCGCCCCCACTCTGCCGAGGATATGCGATGCGTAGCCGGGGTAGAGGTAGGTCCTCTTGGTGCTTATCCTATCGGACACACCTGCGATCGAGAGCTCCTTTACGTAGGTGACAAAGTCGATATCCACACCGCTTGCGATGCAATACGGTGTGATGGAGCTGAACTGCATTCTGATCATATCGTATCTCACGCGGAGAAGGGAATTGATCTCCCCGTCGGTATAGACGGGATCTCCGTTTTCGTCGAGCTTATCATATTTCCATCTTTTTACGAGGTATGCGACGAAATCCTCGGCTGTGATGTCCTCCTTGCCGAGGTCGGTAAGTATCCTTTGAAGTGCTTTATTGGTTGCGGTACCCTCGGTTTTAGCTTCGGTGGAATAGTAAAGATTGGGATATTCGCCCGCGAAGGGGTAGAGATCGGAGACCCTATAGCTTCCCATCTGTTCTTTATCCATTGCTTCAAGTACCTTAAGTATTGTTTTGTTGAATTCAACGAAATCGTCGGGCATGTACCTATAATCGAAGATTATATCGTAGGAATAGGAGCTTGAAACGAGCACGTTGCCGTTTCTGTCGCAGATGTTGCCGCGCAGTGATTGGATTATCTCCGTTTCCGTTGTGTATTCGCTTTCTGCGCGGAGATCCTCGGTCTTATTTACGTTAAATTGAAGATTTGCAAGTCTTGCCGCAAAGATCAGGCAGATAAGGATCAAAGCAGAGGACAAAAATATGTACTTTTGCGTAAGATCGTTCTTTTTCTTCATTTTTATCCTCTCCTTTCGTTAGTAGTTTGAGTTTGGATTTGTTTTGCGTTTTGTATTTATCCTGCGGCGGGCGCAAAGGTGCTTATAGCGATGACAAGCAGGCAGTAGGCGATGAACGCTATCGCTCCGGGATTGAAGAACACCGTTTCTGCTACCGTTCCCTTGGGAAGAGTGAACTCTCCCTTATTGAAGTGTATATTTCTCAAATTTCTTGTGAGAAGATATATGCCGATAAAGATCATTCCGTAATATACGAGCTCGTAAATTCCGAGAAGGGCTATGGGCAGTGCGTTTGCTGCTATATATTCATCGGTAAGTGTTCCTTCGAGTGAGAGATTGAGAAATTCCTCAAAATCCATCATTGACATGATGCCCGAGGGGAGAATTCCGCAGAACATATTCATAAATATATGAAGAAGGATGGGGTAGATGATCTTGCCCGATCTTATATAGATATAGGAAAGCGCGATGCCGAGCATAGCTGCATAGAAGAACTGATAGAGATTGCCGTGGAAGAGACCGAACATAAGGGCGGGGACAAACACTGCTATGGCTTCGCCGTAGGGGTAAAGTCTGTCGACGAGTATCTTTCTGAACATAAGCTCCTCAACGATGGGGCCGATTATGCCGACGATAACAAGTGAGAGCCAGAAATTCGTCTGCGAAAGGATCTCGTTAACGCTATCCTCGGGCACGTTTCCTGTTGAGAGCTCGACAAGGCTCATGATTATATTTGAAATGTAGCTGCCTGCGAACATTACAAAAATGGAGACGAGCGCGTATTTTATAAATCTACCGAAGGAGAAGGGTCCCTTATGAGGTGTGCTCTTCGGTATCTTTCTGACCATTAAAAGAAGCGCGGGAAAGGCTATACAATACTGTATCACGGAGCTGATTATTATTGCGGTGTTGCCGTTTTTTAACAATTCGGGCGCGAAGTTCTCAAGCAAGGAGTATATTGCGTAGACCGCTATTTCGCATATGATAAGATATCCGAAGAAGGACAAAGCTATCCTTGAAAACACTCTTTTATGCTTTTTGAGTTCCTCGGGGGGCATCTTTACTTCCTCCGGGGTTTCATTGGGATTAAGATTGGGATCAAAATTTTCGTTCATTGTCGTATATGTTCCTTTCTTGATTTTTTGTTGAATATATCAGAGATCGTTTTGAAAATTAAGTATGAGAGGGAGCAGAACACCATTGAGGATAAATATTCGGGGATGACTATGCTTGCAAGTGTTCCGAACAGGCTGAAGCTTTGTGCGAAAAGTGACGTTTCAGCTATATTCCAGATCGCTTTTACACCGTATATAAAGGCTGCAAGGGCGATGAAGGACGGGTAGTTCTTGGAAAGCGCTTTTTCGGAAATGCTCCAGAAGACGTATCCGCACAAAAATGAAAAGATGATATAAAGCGGATACTTGATGCCTCCAAGAGCACAGTAGAAAAAGCCTGAGATGATACCTGTGACGGCAGAGACCTTATGCTCATCGAAGATCGCCACGGTCAGCACCGCGCCAAGCAACAGGTCAGGGGTGGCACCGAACAGGTTTATCTTGGAAAAAAAGGTGCTTTGAAGAATCGCGAGAAAGAACAGAGCCACACCGTACACGGCACTCTTATAGCCGAGAAGCTTTGCTTTGGTTGAGTTTACATTCTGCATTTTTACACCTCCTTGTTCCGATTTTATTCCAATTTATATTATACAATAAAATACTGAAAAAATCAATAAAAATAGCAAACAAAAAGCAAAAAAGTCGGGCGTTGCCCGACTTTTTTGGAATTATTAAACTGTCTTTTTCTTAAGCGAGTTTAGAAAGCTTTGCAAGACAAGACTTGCATACCTTTTTGTCTTCAAAGGTGACAACATCATCTTCGCTGTCGCAGAAAATGCAAGCGTCGCTGTGCTTCTTGAGAACGATCTTATCACCCTGGACGAAGATCTCAAGAAGATCCTTCGTTTTGATGTCAAGGTTCTCCCGGATCTCCATTGGAATGACCACTCTTCCGAGTGCGTCGACCGGTCTTGTTATACCAGTGGATTTCATATTTATACTCCTTTTCTTTCCCCTGTGTTTGCGTGCTGTGTAGCACGTTGACTTCGGGTTTTTCGGGGGATGAGTCCCCACAAGTACCGATGCAAGGAAAAAGTAACGGCAGCTTTTTCAATGCAAAAGAGGAAGCTTTCATGCTTCATTCGGTTATGCTATTATATAGTAAAAAAGGCAAAATGTCAACCTCGTTGGCGAATTTTTGGTTATTTTGACTATTGTTTTTTAAAAAATAACGCACCGAATAATCGGTGCGTCGTGCGGGATCGATGTTTTGCCCGTGTTTATTACCGTTATCTGTTGCAGCAGCAGGTGATGATAAGAAGGGCAATGAGAAGAAGCCAGATATAGTCGTTTTCAAAAAGATGGCAAAGGCAGTTGTTCATAGATGCTCCTATCCGTTGCGCAGAAGCGCAGCTCTGTTTCGTTTAAGTGGCGGTGCGTTGCCGCTTTTCCGCCGCTTTGTTATCATTTTATGTCAAAGCGGGAAAAGTGTGCAAGGGAGGAAATGTAAAATGCAAAGTGCAAAATGCAAAGCGCAAAGGGCAAAATTGTGATTTATCGGGATATTGAAGAAATATCTTTGCCTATGGAGAGGGGAACTCCCTCAGGCTCGTACCTCGCCAGCTCCCTCTGCGGAAGGAGCCTTCTGTAAGGCAACCTTTCGTGTGTAGCCGTGGAGGAATGCAAAGTGCAAAGTGCAAAATTGGAGGTATATTTGTAGGTGCGGACGCACGCGGTGCGCCCCTACGGATTTGAGGGGAAAGGCGATAGGGAGAGGAAAGGCTAAAGTGACGCGCTCTCCTTCCGCCTCGTGGGCTCGGCACCTTCCTCCCGGAGGAAGGCTTAGGTTACATTGCTTTGAAACGGGATTTCGCTCGCTCGCTCGCGAGTCGCGCCATCCCCTACAGTGAATAAATGCAAAATGCAAAGTGCAAAATTGGGATTTATAGGGGAGGTTGGAATATTACTTTACTTGTGA
>CALGCW010000053.1 GCA_937884385.1 uncultured Clostridia bacterium
TTACAGATTTTCGACAAGGGAGAAAATCGTTATGTGTTGTGATGTGTCACAACACTATTTGCGCGGGATTTATTCGCGAAGCTCCCCAAAAAGTTTTTGGTTCTTTTTTCAAAAAGAACATATTTTTTCTTTGTCACTTCTCCCCGATAAATCCCAAATTGGCGACGGGTGGCTCGGTTTTGTTGTGGTTGGGCGAGTGGAAAATGTAAACAAATTGTAAAATATTTTTAAAGTAAAGATTATCGGGGGCTTTATATGGTATAATAACGTGTATATTTATGTATACTATATTATTTTAGATTAATAAGACGCGCGTGCGCGCATAGGTGCGCGAGCAGAGGGCTGTTTTACGGGTGATTTGCCGCAAAGCTTGCGTGCCCTTATTTCGTGCGTTGAAGATCACCCAAAAGAGTAAAAACAAGGAAGGAAAAAACGCTGTGTCCGACATCAACAACAGTTATCTTGAAGAGATCAAGTTAGTTTGGAAAATTGTATACGATTCATTCAGAGATTCGATGGCGACAGAGATCAGGGAGCTTTGGTTTGGCGACTTGACCGTTGAGTCATACGAGGACGGAGTTATCACGATGGGTATAAAGAGCGAGCTTAAGCACAAGACGCTCAATGAGAAGTACGTTGGTGAGTTATCTGCCCGCTTTGCAGAGGAGCTTGGCTTCCCTGTGACGGTCAAGGTGATATTTACCGGTGTTCCTCTCAATCACGAGGAATTCAAGAGGAGCATTATGGAGCGAGTTTCGCTTGGCGATCCGTCCTGGAGGCTTGAAGAGGAGAAAAAACGCAGGGAAGAGGAAGAAAAGCAGAAGGCTCTTCACCTCGGCTCTACAAATCCCCCATTCAACTTTGAATACACCTTCGACAATTTCATCGTTGGCTCGTCGAACAAGTTCGCTCACGCTGCTTGTCTTGCGGTCGCGAGAATGCCTGCAAAGAACTACAATCCGCTGTTTATTTACGGACCAAGCGGAATCGGAAAGACACATCTGCTTTATGCGATCACAAACTATCTTCGCGAGCAGAATCCCAATGTCAAGGTCATCTACATAAAGGGTGAGGATTTCACCAATCAGATGATCGAATCCCTCTCCCGTCAGGCAATGCCCGAGTTCCGTGAGAAATACCGCGATTGCGATGTTCTTCTCATCGACGATATTCAGTTTATTGCCGGAAAGGTCTCGACGCAGGAGGAGTTCTTCCACACCTTCAATGCGCTTTACGAGGGCGGAAAGCAGATCATTCTTACGAGTGACCGCCAGCCCCGTGAGATAAAGACCCTTGAGGACAGACTTAAGACTCGTTTTGAGTGGGGTCTTATTGCGGACATCCTTCCACCCGATCTTGAGCTTCGCATTGCGATCATCAAAAAGAAGGCTGAGCAGGTGGGGATCGAGCTTCCCGAGGAGGTGCTCGTATTCCTTGCGGAAAATCTTCGCTCTAACATCCGTCAGATCGAGGGAGCAATCAAGAAGCTTGGCGCGAGGGTATTCCTTTCGGGTGAAAAGATCGATATGGATCTTGCGCGCGGCTGTATTTCGGAGCTTCTTGGCGGCGCAGAGCCCACGAGTGTGACGGTGGAGAAGATATTCACCTCCATTTTCCAGAAATACGGTGTTAAGAAGGAAGAGCTTGTCTCTGCAAAGAGGACAAAGGATATATCCTATGCGCGTCACATTACGATCTTCGTTATCAGAGAGGTGACGGAGATGTCGCTTCCCAACATTGCGAAGATATTCAACAGGGATCACACGACCATTATGAATTCCATTGAGACCATTGAGCGCAAGCTCATTACCGATTCGATGCTTGATTTTGAGATCAAGGAGATCGTTAAAGAGGTCACACCCAATAACTAATACAACAACTACTTAAATACAAAGCCACGAAAGTGGCGGAACGGAGATAAAGAAATGAAAATCAGATTCAACAGACACGAGTTTGCAGCTGCTATGGCGCCCCTTATGTGCTGTGTAAGCACCAAGGTGACGGTGCCCGCTGCTGAAGGAATCCTTATTGAGGCTAAAGAGGGCGGAGAATGCGTTCTTACCACCTTTGACCTTGAGAAGGGTATGAGATGCACGGCTCGTGCCGAGGTTATAGAAGAGGGAACTTACATAATCAATGCGACAAAGCTCAATCAGACGCTTCGCGTGATGCCCTCTGACGAGATAGAGCTCACCGTTGACAACAGGGGTGTTGCGTGCATTACAAGCGGCAAGTCGAGCCACAAGATGAATGCGCTTCCCGGAAACGATTTCCCCAGCATTCCCAAGCTTTCGTCAAACGATGCGTTCTTCGTTAAGCAGAGCGACCTTAAGGAGATGTTCAGCCAGACGATGTACGCTATGGGCGTCAACGACCAGAGAAATATTCTTAACGGTACCTTTGTAAGAATGGTGAACGATCAGCTTACAATGGTTTCCTGCGACAACTTCAAGCTTGCAAAATGCGACAGAAAGGTTGAATATTCTACAGAGCAGGAATATTCCGGAACATACAGAAACGCGTTTATTCTCCCCGTCAAGACGGTCAACGAGCTTGTTAAGCTTCTTTCCGACAACAAGGAGAAGACTCTTCGCGCGTTCATGACGAGAAAGAATATCGTGTTTGAGATCGGTGATATCACCTTCTTCTCACGTCTTATCGAGGGCGAATATCTCGACTATGACAGAATCATCGTTAAGAACCACAAATACAGCGTTGAGTGCGACCGCGACGAGCTTATCTCTGCTCTTGAGCGCGCGGCTCTCGTCACAGAGGAGAGGATCGCGGGTTCTCTTCGCAGTCACGTTAAGCTTGTGTTCGACGGAGATCTTCTCAAGATCACGGCTTCCTCAAGTGCGGGCAGCACTTATGACGAGATCGAGATCCAGGATATCGGTGCGCCCCTTACGATCGGCTTTAACAACCGTTATCTCATCAACTCTGTTCGCGCTTGCAACAGCGAGAGGATAAAGCTCTCTCTTTCAAGCCATCTTTCCTCTCTCAATATCACTCCCGCAGAGCCCAAAGAGGGAGTTGAGGAAGTATTTATGCTTCTTCCCGTAAGACTTAAGGATTAATTTTAGTTATAAATTATGCTTTGTAAAAAAGTAGAGCTCTGCAATTTTCGCAATGCGGAGAGCGAGGTAGTCAGCTTTTCGGACGGCATAAACGTGCTTCACGGCGAAAACGCGCAGGGCAAGACAAATCTGCTTGAGGCTATTTACTATATTTCGCTCGGCAAGAGCTTCAGGACCTCTCACGAGACGGAGATCATCCGTTTTGGTGAGGAGTATGCCTCAATCTCGCTCGACTATGAGAGTCAGGGCAGGGCGCAGAACATTACGATGCGCTTTTCGGACAACGTAAGGCAGAAAAAGACGGTCACGCGAAACGGTGTAAAGGTGACGAAGCTCTCGGAGCTTGTCGGCTCGTTCCGCGCGGTGCTTTTCTCGCCCGATCATCTGCAGATGATAAAGGAGGGTCCGTCACTGCGCCGTTCGTATCTCGACGTGGCGATCTCGCAGATAAGGCCCATGTATCTGCACTCCCTGCAGAAATACAACAAGATATTAAAGAACAGAAACGCGCTTATCAAGTCCGCAGAGGACGACAGGGCGACGTTTGATGCGACGGTCGATTTCTGGTCGGAGCAGCTTGCTCACGAGGCGGCGATCATTGCCAAGGCGCGCGCGGAATACGTCGCAAGAAGCGGAGAGGTGATTGCCGATTTCTACAGGCGCATGTGTGCCAGCGGTGAGATCGACGAAACGCCGGAATTTATTTATGCCGGCTCTGCAAAGCAGGAAGCAGAAGATTATTTTGATCTTGAAAAGACCGAAAAGAGCTTTCTTAGGCTTTTGAACGGCTTCCACGAGCGCGAGATAGCCGCAGGAGCGACGCTTTACGGTATTCACAAGGATGATATTGTTATCAATCTGAACGGCAAGAATACGCGTCTTTACAGCTCGCAGGGGCAGCAGCGCTCGCTGGCGCTTGCAATGAAGCTTGCCGAGGGTGAGATCTGCAGGATGGATTCGGGGGAATATCCCGTGTTCCTTTTTGACGACGTTTTCTCGGAGCTTGATTCGACCAGGCGCAAAAACCTTCTTCGCGAGATAGCGGACAGGCAGGTCATCATCACCTCCTGTGAGAGTGATATGGACCTTGCCGTGCCCTTTAAGCGCATTGAGGTCGCAAAGGGAAGGTACAGGGAAGAATAGTGCGGTTGGGCGTTCTGAACGTCGGAAAGGTTACATCGAAGCTTTGAAGCTACGAATCTAAAAAAATATATTTTGACACAAAGCTGTCGCGCGCGAGTCTTTTGCGCGTGGTAAAATGAAGCAGAAGGGGGGACGTTTATGATATATCTCAACGTTGGCTCGGGAAAGAGCATAAGGGAAAAGGATATCATTGGTATTTTTGATACGGATACGTCCACGGTTTCTGCTATAAGCCGAAAATTTCTCTCCGATGCGGAGCGCGCGCATCTTACCGAGATGCCGTCGCTGGAAATTCCGAAATCCTTCGTTCTATATCGCGCCGAAGGGGGAGAAATAAAGGTTTGCTTCTCGCAGTTCTCATCTGCGTCTCTGCTCGGTAGAGTGGGGAACAAGAACGTTCGTTGAAAAGTTATGATCAATATTATTAATACATTGCCGCAAATAAACAAATTGTTTGATGATGGCTGCTTTAACCTTGAAAAGTGGAGAATTTATATAAATTCGATTTACCCCGACTGCGAGAATATGTTTCTTGATGATGTTAAGGAATATACGAATACCGGCAGATATACGTTTGAGAAGGATTTTTTGCCTATAATCAATGCGGTTTGGAAAAACCCGAAGGAATTGCAACTTTTGGCGTCATTTGATCAAACGATTGGTGGATTGAATGAAAAAATCATTGAAAGCTTTGGCAAAGAGCTCGATGTCGATATCGTTCTATATCTCGGCTTGTGCAACGGTGCGGGCTGGGTGACGGAGATCAACGGCAGAACGGTCGTTTTGCTCGGGATAGAAAAGATAATTGAACTTGATTGGGTATCCATTGATGATATGCGTGGACTCATTTATCATGAGCTTGGGCACGTGTATCAAGCTCAGTACGGTATTTTGGAGCAAGAAACCGATAGCTGTGAGAAAGAGTTCGTTTGGCAACTATTCATCGAGGGTATTGCAATGTTTTTTGAACAGGCGATAATTGGTGACTTGAATTATTACCATCAGAACAAAGGCGGCTGGAAAGAATGGTGTGACGAGCATTTTGACCAGATGTTGAGAGATTTCAAAGCGGATCTGCCGACGATGAGCTCACAAAGCCAAAGATATTTTGGTGATTGGGCTGATTATCACGGAAAAGGTGACGTAGGTTATTATCTCGGAGCAAGATTTGTTCATTATTTGCTTGAAGGATATGAGTTTGATGAGTTGATTTCTTTCAGTATTAATAAAACTTGCGAGGAATTTGAAGCTTTTTATTTCAAGAAAAGACGTTAGCATTTTGCTTTCCCCTTGAGGGTAGCGAAGCGGCACGAGCGCAATGAATAACAGTCCGGTGGACTGTTAGAACGCGAGTGTGACCGAGCTACGCGAACCCCCAAAGCTCGCAAACTCGCTTCGGGGAACCCCTACCGCAACGAGACAAGGGGGACCATCTTTGATGGTGGATGAGGGGAACACGGTTTGTGTAAACAACCGTCTTTCGTATCCATACAAAGTTGTTTGTTATAAAAATTATCTTGAAATCAAATTAAAGTTTTACAAGAGAGCCGTTACAATCACCAAAAGGTGCTCTCCTCATCCACCGCCTCGGCGGTCCCCCTTCTCCGCTGGAGAAGGCAAGGAGAAAACTATATGAAGTACAATTACAACAAAAACTATGTTCCGTTAGCACAGCAAATTAAGAAAAGAAATGACACCCGAGGAAAAGCATCTTTGGTATGATTTTCTCAAAAAGCTGCCGTGTACTGTGAATAGGCAGAAAAATATAGGTGATTTTATAGTCGATTTCTATATTGCAAGCAAAAATGTTGTAATAGAAATTGACGGACGTCAACACGATATGCCCGAAAACAATGAAAAGATAGAAAAAGAGATTTTGAACTTTCAAAACTCGGTATTAAAGTGTTGAGATATACAAACGAAAACATAAACAAAAATTTTATTGATGTGTGTGGAGATATACTCACACACTTGGGACTTTCTTGGCAGGACATAAAATGAATGAGGCTCGACAGTTTGTTCAAACTTCGTTCCCCTCATCCACCGTGGCAAGCACGGTCCCCCTTCCCCTCAATGGGAAGGCTGATTTTGAAACTATTTCATTTACATTCATACAACAATTCGAAAGGAAACAGAAATGGAAAACCTTGAAAAAAATCTTGACCTTGTGGTTGAGGAAAGCTATACCGAAGAACAGATACAGGTGCTTGAGGGACTTGAAGCGGTAAGAAAGAGACCCGGTATGTACATTGGCTCAACTTCTGTACGCGGTCTTCACCACCTTATTTACGAAATCGTAGACAACTCCATCGACGAAGCTCTGGCAGGCTACTGCACGGAAATCAACGTGGTCATTGAGGAA